>NZ_JABBXG010000029.1:0-372 GCF_012932945.1 Thalassotalea sp. Y01 | reverse complement strand
GATGCACAGGAGCGGTGACGTGCAGGGACGCACTAATGCCGCGGATGCATGGATGCACAGGAGCGGTGACGTGCAGGGACGCACTAATGCCGCGGGTGCATGGATGCACAGGAGCGGTGACGTACAGGGACGCACTAATGCCGCGGGTGCATGGATGCACAGGAGCGGTGACGTGCAGGGACGCACTAATGCCGCGGATGCATGGATGCACAGGAGCGGTGACGTACAGGGACGCACTAATGCCGCGGGTGCATGGATGCACAGGAGCGGTGACGTACAGGGACGCATATTTTCGATAACGACGTAGTAGGTCGAGCCTTCACAAAACCCAGAAAGTAAAAAGCCCGCTCTAATGAGCGGGCTTTTCTAAAT
>NZ_JABBXG010000028.1:0-405 GCF_012932945.1 Thalassotalea sp. Y01 | reverse complement strand
GAATAGATTTGATGTTAATGGTTAAAAGCCTTGGCTTTGATGTTTTGAGTAAAAGAGATATTGAGAAAGTGGTCGGTCGTGAAGGATTTGAACCTTCGAATAGATTTGATGTTAACGGTTAAAAGCCTTGGCTTTGATGTTTTGAGTAAAAGAGATATTGAGAAAGTGGTCGGTCGTGAAGGATTTGAACCTTCGACAAATTGGTTAAAAGCCAACTGCTCTACCAACTGAGCTAACGACCGATATAGATTTTTCACATTCTCATAATGGTTTATTGAGAACGTAGTGTTAACAGTCACTTTCCTTGGTGAAGAAAGTGGTCGGTGATGATGATTGACACCTTCGACCAAACCTGGTGTTAACGGTTAAAAGCCTTGGCTTTTAATGCTAACAATCACTCTCTGT
>NZ_JABBXG010000027.1:0-441 GCF_012932945.1 Thalassotalea sp. Y01 | reverse complement strand
CATTCTGCCCGGGTGGTGGAATTGGTAGACACAAGGGATTTAAAATCCCTCGTCTTAACGGACGTGCCGGTTCAAGTCCGGCCCCGGGTACCATTTCATCAACATATGGTGTTGGTTCTAAATAAAGCGGCTGTAGCTCAGTTGGTAGAGCATCACGTTGCCAACGTGAATGTCACGAGTTCGAGTCTCGTTAGCCGCTCCAATTTAGACACCAAGATAGATTACCTTAAGCGGCTGTAGCTCAGTTGGTAGAGCATCACGTTGCCAACGTGAATGTCACGAGTTCGAGTCTCGTTAGCCGCTCCAATCTAATTATTTATTACCTTTTACGAAGCTTTCGGCATTATGCCCGGGTGGTGGAATTGGTAGACACAAGGGATTTAAAATCCCTCGTCTTAACGGACGTGCCGGTTCAAGTCCGGCCCCGGGTACCATTACGTT
>NZ_JABBXG010000025.1:0-633 GCF_012932945.1 Thalassotalea sp. Y01 | reverse complement strand
CTTAAGTAAAACACTTACTTGGTCGAGATTGTTCCTTACAATCTTCGACACTTCCTACATCCTTGTAGGTCGTCGAGTGTTCACACAAATTGCATTGATAACAAACGTGAGAGAAATCCAGTAGGTCTGTAGCTCAGCTGGTTAGAGCGCACCCCTGATAAGGGTGAGGTCGGTAGTTCAAGTCTACTCAGACCTACCAATTTTTTGGTTTTTACTTCGTTATTTTATTACTCGTGTAGGAAAGACTACACATCACAATAAGATGCCTTGTTAAAATACAAAATACTTACTTAAGTAAGACCTACACCATATGTGTAAATATATGGGGCTATAGCTCAGCTGGGAGAGCGCCTGCCTTGCACGCAGGAGGTCAGCAGTTCGATCCTGCTTAGCTCCACCATTTTCTCTCATGAAAACTCAAACATAAGCGGTAACGTTTATGTTTGAGTTTTTACTCACTTTAATGCCGAATGCGCGCATTAATGTACTTCTTTAACAATTTGGAAAGCTGATATTAAACCCGGTAACTTATGCTTATGACCTCCAATCGTAAGCGCTGAATAAGTTACCACGATAAACAACTTGTTGTTTATCAACCGAAACGTGTCAAAGCGTTTCAAATTATAACTAACA
>NZ_JABBXG010000024.1:0-690 GCF_012932945.1 Thalassotalea sp. Y01 | reverse complement strand
TTGGGCTGGTCTATGGGCTTTCATAACAAGCGGCAGCAAGCGGAAAAAATTTCCGCTCGTTCCTCGTTTCAATTTTCCCGCTGTGCCGGGCGTTAGGCATTCAAATCATGACGATGCGTTTTATTACATTATTGTTTCTATTTTTCTCGGCAAACGTGTTCGCGTGTTTTGCACCTATTCAAGGTGAAAAGTATGATGCGTTAGTCGAGATAACTAAGATAGGGAAAAATCACTACTCCTATGAATTTCCATCAGAAGTTAACGGATATAAAAATGACGGAACAGTAATATTGGCGCTATCTCAAAAAGAAAGAGGCTCAATCATGGCTGATAGCCCTCATCAGGAAATATTTCCCAAAGAAGTAAATGGAAAAATGAAAGGTGAATTTACCATTCCAGCTAATGAGGAAAATGGTTTTCTGATTGTTTCATGGCCTCCAAAAGAAGAGTGTTGTATGTGTGCAATTTTGGGGTTTTCAAAGTTGGTAAATAGAGAGTGAATGCCTAACAAGCCATTCAAGCAGGACTTTTAACAGTTGGTTAGGTTCCGCTTCGCTTCACATTTTAACCAACAATTAAAAGCCTCTTAATGGGGCGTTAAGTTGCTATGGAGATAATATGCCGCTTAAGATTGATCATTTAACTTTTTTGGTTACATCATTAGAAGAAAGTATGCCGTATTACGATAAA
>NZ_JABBXG010000023.1:0-715 GCF_012932945.1 Thalassotalea sp. Y01 | reverse complement strand
ACAAAACCGTTTGGGTGTTGTATGGTTAAGCCTCACGGGCAATTAGTATCAGTTAGCTCAAGGCCTCACAACCCTTACACACCTGACCTATCAACGTTGTAGTCTCCAACGACCCTTTAGGGAGATTAAATCTCCAGTGAGAACTCATCTCAAAGCCTGCTTCCCGCTTAGATGCTTTCAGCGGTTATCAGTTCCGAACATAGCTACCGGGCAATGCCATTGGCATGACAACCCGAACACCAGAGGTTCGTCCACTCCGGTCCTCTCGTACTAGGAGCAGCCCTCTTCAATTCTCAAACGCCCACGGCAGATAGGGACCGAACTGTCTCACGACGTTCTAAACCCAGCTCGCGTACCACTTTAAATGGCGAACAGCCATACCCTTGGGACCGACTTCAGCCCCAGGATGTGATGAGCCGACATCGAGGTGCCAAACACCGCCGTCGATATGAACTCTTGGGCGGTATCAGCCTGTTATCCCCGGAGTACCTTTTATCCGTTGAGCGATGGCCCTTCCATTCAGAACCACCGGATCACTATGACCTACTTTCGTACCTGCTCGACGTGTCTGTCTCGCAGTTAAGCTGGCTTATGCCATTGCACTAACCGTATGATGTCCGACCATACTTAGCCAACCTTCGTGCTCCTCCGTTACTCTTTGGGAGGAGACCGCCCCAGTCAAACTACCCACCAGACAGTGTCCCCAAGCCCGATT
>NZ_JABBXG010000022.1:1210-2871 GCF_012932945.1 Thalassotalea sp. Y01 | reverse complement strand
ACCTAAATTTCCAGCCTACATACTTTCACATGGACTACCAACGCCATGCTTGCTTAGCCTGCTCCGTCCCTCCTTCGCAATATATAGAAGTACAGAAATATTAATCTGTTTCCCATCGACTACACCTTTCGGTCTCGCCTTAGGGGCCGACTTACCCTGCCCTGATTAACATGGGACAGGAAACCTTGGTCTTTCGGCGGGGGAGTTTTTCACTCCCCTTATCGTTACTCATGTCAGCATTCGCACTTCTGATACCTCCAGCATGCTTTACAACACACCTTCAACGGCTTACAGAACGCTCCCCTACCACTTGAACTTACGTTCAAATCCGCAGCTTCGGTGCTATGTTTAGCCCCGTTACATCTTCCGCGCAGACCGACTCGACTAGTGAGCTATTACGCTTTCTTTAAAGGGTGGCTGCTTCTAAGCCAACCTCCTAGCTGTCTGGGCCTTTCCACATCGTTTCCCACTTAACATAGACTTTGGGACCTTAGCTGGCGGTCTGGGTTGTTTCCCTTTCCACTTAGGACGTTAGCACCCTAAGTGTGTCTCCCGGATAGCACTCATTGGTATTCGGAGTTTGCAAAGGGTTGGTAAGTCGGGATGACCCCCTAGCCTTAACAGTGCTCTACCCCCAATGGTGTTCGTCCGAGGCTCTACCTAAATAGATTTCGGGGAGAACCAGCTATCTCCCGGCTTGATTAGCCTTTCACTCCGACCCACAGGTCATCACCGCATTTTTCAACATACGTGTGTTCGGTCCTCCAGTTGATGTTACTCAACCTTCAACCTGCCCATGGGTAGATCGCCGGGTTTCGGGTCTATGCCCTGCAACTAAACGCGCAGTTAACACTCGCTTTCGCTACGGCTCCCCTAATCGGTTAACCTTGCTACAGAACATAAGTCGCTGACCCATTATACAAAAGGTACGCAGTCACCCCGAAGGGCTTCCACTGCTTGTACGTATGCGGTTTCAGGTTCTATTTCACTCCCCTCACAGGGGTTCTTTTCGCCTTTCCCTCACGGTACTGGTTCACTATCGGTCAGTTAGGAGTATTTAGCCTTGGAGGATGGTCCCCCCATATTCAGACAGAATTTCACGTGTTCCGTCCTACTCGATTTCACGGTAAGTTCGTTTTCATGTACGGGGCTATCACCCTGTATCGCTGCCCTTTCCAGAGCATTCCACTAACTTACAAACCGCTTAAGGGCTAATTCCCGTTCGCTCGCCGCTACTAAGGAAATCTCGGTTGATTTCTTTTCCTCGGGGTACTTAGATGTTTCAGTTCTCCCGGTTCGCCTCGTTAAGCTATGTATTCACTTAACGATACCCAACTTACGTTGAGTGGGTTTCCCCATTCGGACATCCCAGCCTATAACGCCTTTTATCGGCTTAACTGGGCTTTTCGCAGATTAACACGTCCTTCATCGCCTCTAACTGCCAAGGCATCCACCACATACGCTTAGTCACTTAACCATACAACCCCAAAAAGTTTCGAGTGCCTTGGTGACAAAACCAAGACCAAATGTATGTCTGACATTTTCACGCATTCAATAAGAATGTTGATAACTTACGTTATCAAACTCAAATGTTGCCATTTGAGCCTTGAGTAAGAACAACTAACACAACGAATAGTGTTAGTTATAATTTGAAACGCTTT
>NZ_JABBXG010000022.1:0-1143 GCF_012932945.1 Thalassotalea sp. Y01 | reverse complement strand
GTTTTACTTAAGGTAAGGAGGTGATCCAACCCCAGGTTCCCCTAGGGTTACCTTGTTACGACTTCACCCCAGTCATGAATCACAAAGTGGTAACCGCTCTCCCGAAGGTTAAGCTAGCTACTTCTTTTGCAACCCACTCCCATGGTGTGACGGGCGGTGTGTACAAGGCCCGGGAACGTATTCACCGTGGCATTCTGATCCACGATTACTAGCGATTCCGACTTCACGGAGTCGAGTTGCAGACTCCGATCCGGACTACGACAAACTTTGTGGGATTCGCTCCACCTCGCGGTCTTGCTGCCCTCTGTATCTGCCATTGTAGCACGTGTGTAGCCCATCCCGTAAGGGCCATGATGACTTGACGTCGTCCCCACCTTCCTCCGGTTTATCACCGGCAGTCTCCTTAGAGTTCCCGCCCGAAGCGCTGGCAAATAAGGATAGGGGTTGCGCTCGTTGCGGGACTTAACCCAACATTTCACAACACGAGCTGACGACAGCCATGCAGCACCTGTCTCAGAGTTCCCGAAGGCACCAAACTATCTCTAGTAAGTTCTCTGGATGTCAAGGGATGGTAAGGTTCTTCGCGTTGCATCGAATTAAACCACATGCTCCACCGCTTGTGCGGGCCCCCGTCAATTCATTTGAGTTTTAACCTTGCGGCCGTACTCCCCAGGCGGTCAACTTAGCGCGTTAGCTACGCTACCCACAGATCAAGTCTACAGACAGCTAGTTGACATCGTTTACGGCGTGGACTACCAGGGTATCTAATCCTGTTTGCTCCCCACGCTTTCGTGCCTCAGCGTCAGTATTTGTCCAGGTGGCCGCCTTCGCCACTGATGTTCCTTCCAATCTCTACGCATTTCACCGCTACACTGGAAATTCCACCACCCTCTACAATACTCTAGCCTGCCAGTTCGAAATGCAGTTCCAAGGTTGAGCCCTGGGCTTTCACATCTCGCTTAACAAACCGCCTACGCACGCTTTACGCCCAGTAATTCCGATTAACGCTCGCACCCTCCGTATTACCGCGGCTGCTGGCACGGAGTTAGCCGGTGCTTCTTCTGTCGCTAACGTCACAGTTAGCAGTTATTAGCTACTAACCTTTCCTCACGACTGAAAGTGCTTTACAACCCGAAGGCCTTC
>NZ_JABBXG010000021.1:0-3223 GCF_012932945.1 Thalassotalea sp. Y01 | reverse complement strand
GGCCTTATTGATGGTCATGCGCACATCATGATCAACAACAACTTTGCTAACGTTGAAAGTGATATGGACTTAACCGATATGTCTTATCGTGCTTCGATTGTCGCTGAACGTTTTCTTATGGATGGCTTCACCACAGTGCGTGACATGGGTGGCCCAGCATTTGGACTGATGCGTAACATCAATTCTGGTCATATTATCGGTCCTAAGATTTTTCCATCAGGCACTTTTATTTCACAAACCTCTGGCCATGGTGATTTTCGTGACCGCGGTGATGCCGGCTTCTCACCAACCAGTGCACACGATGCATCAAACTTTGAACACTTTGGTATTGGCGCTGTTGCCGATGGTGAAGCGGAAGTATTAAAAGCAACGCGCACCAACTTACGTAACGGTGCGACACAAATTAAAATCATGGCCGGTGGTGGTGGTTCATCCAAATATGACCCAATCGATACAGTACAGTTTTCTAAAGAAGAAACCTGTGCCATCGTTGAAACCACCAAAGACTGGAACACTTACGTCGCCGCTCACGTATTTAATGACCGAGCGATGAATCGTCTTATGGATTGTGGTGTGAAATCATTTGAGCATGGCTTTTTCATGAACGAAGAGACCATGCAACGTATCTCTAAAGAAGGTGTCTATGTGGTACCACAAATGTGGGGGCTATCACCGGACTTAGCGAAAAACCCGCTAATGCCTAAAGATAAGTTGCCTCTTATCAAAAAGCTACGCGCTAAATATGGTAACTACGGTAAACAGCTACTTGCTAACGACGTAAAAGTAGTATTTGCATCTGACTATGTTGGTACATTTGCCGACGCCGAACGTGCGCGTCGTTACGAAATCTGGTGGCGCGGTGAATCGTTTGGCGATAACTTCGAAGTATTGAAGCAAATGACCTCAACCGCAGGTGAATTAATGGCTTTATCAGGTCCACGTAACCCATACGCTGCATCAGGTAAACTCGGTGTGGTTGAAGTAGGCGCTGCCGCTGACCTTATTCTTGTCGACGGTAACCCACTGAAAGACTTAAGTGTTATTGGTGGCAACGATAAATGGTTTGATGCAGATCCGGCATACACCTTAATCCCAACCATTCACATCGTGATGAAGGATGGTGTAATTTATCGCGATGAGCTGTAACTTATTAAAATAATTAATAAAAAGGTTGGCGGCAGCGAAGCCAACCTTCCCCTCCCCCAAAAAAAGTGTCAGGAAATTATACATTTTTCAACAACTTACCTTAACTCCCAAACAAAATAATGTAGCTAATTTTTAGTAATAATAAAGTTTTGAGCTAGACTAAAATCATCTCTGCATCTCAATAATAGAGGGTTAACTATGCTTAAACACAAGTTTATTGCATCAATAGTAATAACATTGTCTACCTTTTTTACGTCGCTCAGTTTTGCCGCTGACAAACCGAATATTTTGGTTGTTTGGGGTGATGACGTCGGCATTTGGAACATCAGTGCTTATTCGAACGGTATGATGGGGTATCAAACCCCGAATATTGATCGCATCGCAAATGAAGGTATGCGCTTTACTGATTACTACGGTGAACAGTCTTGTACCGCAGGCCGATCATCATTTATTACTGGTATGTCCGTATTTCGTACCGGCTTGTCTAAAGTTGGCCTGCCAGGCGCTGAACTTGGCATGTCAGAAAAAGACATAACCATTGCTGCGGTATTAAAAGAGCAAGGTTATATGACCGGTCAGTTTGGTAAAAACCACTTGGGCGACCAAGATAAGCATTTACCAACCAATCACGGTTTTGATGAATTTTTTGGTAATCTGTATCACTTAAACGCGGAAGAAGAACCAGAAAATAGAGATTACCCAAAAAACCCTGAATTTCGCAAGAAGTTCGGTCCTCGTGGCGTAATCAAGTCTAGCGCCGATGGCAAAATCGAAGATACTGGCCCATTGACGAAAAAACGTATGGAAGTTGTTGACGATGAAACCGTTGCTGCAGCGTTAAAGTTTATCGACAAAGCTCATAAAGCCGACAAGCCATTTTTTGTATGGTGGAGCGGTACGCGTATGCATTTTCGTACCCATGTCAAAGACGAGTTAATGAACGATCCTAAATATGCAGAATATGACGAATATACCGTTGGTATGATTGAACATGATATGCATATTGGTATGTTTTTGAAGAAGCTTGATGATTTGGGTATCACAGACAATACCATCGTCTTTTACTCTACCGATAATGGTCCGCATATGAACACATGGCCAGATGCGGCTATGACGCCATTTAGAGGCGAGAAGAACACTAACTGGGAAGGAGGCTGGCGTGTACCAGCAGTGATTCGCTGGCCTGGCAAAATCAAACCTGGTTCGATTACCAATGAGATTGTACATCATATGGATTGGTTACCTACCTTCGCCGCTGTTGCCGGCAATGACGAGGTGAAGGAAGACCTATTAGATGGTTATAAAGCCATAGGTCGAACCTACAAAAACCATTTAGATGGCTACAACTTAACGGATTTACTTACTGGTAAAAGTGATAAGTCGGGACGTAATGAAATATTCTACTTCTCAGACGACGGTGATTTAACCGCTTTACGCTATCAACAATGGAAAATCATCTTTATGGAGCAACGCGTAGAGGAGACCCTCGAAATTTGGGCGAATCCATTTACACCATTGCGTGTACCGTTGATTTTCAATTTGCGCCGAGACCCATTTGAACGCGCGCAAAAAACATCAAACACCTACTATGATTGGCTGATAGACCGCGTATATGTGCTGGTTCCAGCACAGACCTATGTTGGTCAATTCCTAGAGACCTTTAAGGAATACCCGCCATCGCAAAAAGCAGCGAGCTTTAGCTTGGATCAAGTTATGGAGAAACTGCAAAAAGGTGGTGGTAGTAAATAGCTACTGGCATTAAGTAAAGATAAAAAGCCCGATTTGTATCGGGCTTATTTTTGTCTTAGATCGGCTAGGTCCTAGTTATAAAGGACTATAAAAGTGTGATACTTAAAATCAACCACCGCGACCATATTCTAATTCTTGTGCAATATAAACTGTAGAAAGCAAAAAACCGACTTATACAAAGTCGGTTTCTCGTAATAGTGGCGATTACTTCAGGAGTCGAACCTGCGACCGCTTGGGCTCTTACCTTATGCCAGGTACACCTGGCTGAACCAGGCTCTCTTGCGATAATAAGCAGTCGAAAGCAAAAAACCGACCATAAGGTCGGTTT
>NZ_JABBXG010000020.1:0-3755 GCF_012932945.1 Thalassotalea sp. Y01 | reverse complement strand
ATGACCACCACGGATGGTGGAAACACAATTAATGCAGGAGCAATTAATTGTTAGTCGATGATTTTAGATACAACACCAGCACCTACTGTACGGCCACCTTCACGGATAGCGAAGCGTAAACCTTCGTCCATCGCGATTGGGTTGATAAGCTCAACAACAAACTTCAAGTTGTCGCCTGGCATTACCATTTCTACACCTTCTGGAAGCTCTACTGCACCAGTGATGTCTGTCGTACGGAAGTAAAACTGTGGACGGTAACCTTTAAAGAATGGCGTGTGACGACCACCTTCATCTTTGGTTAGTACGTATACTTCTGATTCGAACTTAGTGTGAGGAGTGATTGAACCTGGCTTAGCAAGTACTTGACCACGTTGAACTTCATCACGCTTAGTACCACGTAGAAGAACACCACAGTTCTCACCAGCACGACCTTCGTCTAGAAGCTTACGGAACATCTCTACACCAGTACAAGTTGTCGTCGTCGTTTCTTTAATACCAACGATTTCTACGTCTTCACCAACTTTGATGATACCGCGCTCAACACGACCAGTAACAACTGTACCACGACCTTGGATTGAGAATACATCTTCGATTGGAAGAATGAAGTCACCGTCAATCGCACGCTCTGGCTCTGGAATGTAAGTATCTAGTGCTTCTGCAAGTTCTAGTATTTTCGCTTCCCAATTAGCTTCGCCGTTCAATGCACCTAGTGCTGAACCTTGGATAACTGGTAGGTCATCACCTGGGAAGTCATATTCTGAAAGAAGTTCACGAACTTCCATCTCTACTAGCTCAAGTAGCTCTTCGTCATCAACCATGTCACATTTGTTCATGAATACGATGATGAAAGGTACACCAACCTGACGTGAAAGAAGGATGTGCTCACGTGTTTGTGGCATTGGACCATCTGTCGCTGCAACTACTAGAATCGCGCCGTCCATTTGTGCCGCACCTGTGATCATGTTTTTAACGTAATCGGCGTGACCAGGACAGTCTACGTGTGCGTAGTGACGAGTCTCTGTATCGTACTCAATGTGAGAAGTGTTGATTGTGATACCACGCTCACGCTCTTCTGGAGCGTTATCGATTTGAGCGAAATCACGTACTTCACCACCGTGAGTTTTAGTTAGAACTGCAGAAATCGCAGCCGTTAGAGTTGTTTTACCGTGGTCAACGTGACCGATAGTACCAACGTTAACGTGCGGTTTCGAACGTTCAAATTTTTCTTTAGCCATTTTCTATATACCTTAAAAGTTATAAACAAGCGGGCGGCAACCCGAGTTAACTGATTAATTATCGCTCAAAAACAGCAAAATTATTAGCCTAATTGCTATGTTTTTTTGTACAAAAACACAGCGAGCGAATTTTCAGGGGCACAATTTAGCAAACTGAAGGCTAGTTGTCTAAACTTTATGCTTTTCTGAGAGGAAAAAAGCGAAAAAAAATGTAAATATTCTGTACACTGCATTATTTTACCACTCAGTTGATTAATTTTTACCATTTTTTGGTGTTAGTTTGCTTTAACTGATGTATAATCCGCGCAAAAATTTTTACGAAACGTTAATTTTAACATAGAGAATTGTAATGGCTGATTTATCAAAATACAGAAATATTGGTATTTTCGCTCACGTTGATGCTGGTAAGACAACAACAACTGAACGTATCCTTAAACTTACAGGTATGATCCACAAGATTGGTGAAGTACATGATGGTGAGTCAACTACTGACTTCATGGAACAAGAAGCTGAGCGTGGTATTACTATCCAGTCAGCGGCTGTTACTTGTGAGTGGAAAAAACACCGCTTTAACGTAATCGACACCCCTGGTCACGTTGACTTCACTGTTGAAGTTTATCGTTCTCTTAAAGTGCTTGACGGTGGTATCGGTGTATTCTGTGGTTCAGGTGGTGTAGAGCCGCAATCTGAAACCAACTGGCGTTACGCGAACGAATCGAAAGTTGCTCGTTTGATTTTCGTTAACAAACTAGACCGTCTAGGTGCTAACTTCTACCGCGTTAAAAAGCAAGTAGAAGACGTACTAGGTGCACGCCCACTAGTTATGACTTTACCAATTGGTGAAGAAGATGATTTCGTAGGTGTTGTAGACGTATTATCTCAAAAAGCATATGTTTGGGATGACTCAGGACAACCAGAAAACTACAAAGTAGAAGACATCCCAGCTGACATGGTTGATGATGCTGCTGCTTACCGTGAAGAGATGATCGAGACAGCTCTAGAAGCTGACGAAGACATGTTGATGGAATACCTTGAAGGTGAAATGACACCGACTGAAGAGCAAATCAAAGCGTGTATCCGTAAAGGTACAAACGAATTGATATTCTTCCCAACGTACTGTGGTTCAGCGTTCAAGAACAAAGGTATGCAACTTCTTCTTGATGCTGTTGTTGATTACCTACCTTCACCAACTGAAGTTCCACCTCAACCGTTAACTGACGAAGAAGGTGAACCAACTGGCAAATTCGCAATAGTTGATGCAGATGAGCCGTTCCGTGCTCTAGCGTTCAAAATTATGGATGACCGTTTCGGTGCCCTTACTTTCGTACGTGTATACTCAGGTACTCTTAACAAAGGTGATACTGTTCTTAACTCATTCACGGGTAAAACAGAACGTATTGGCCGTATGGTAGAGATGCAAGCTGAAGATCGTACAGAACTTACATCTGCACAAGCTGGCGATATCTTAGCAATCGTTGGTATGAAGAACGTTCAAACTGGTCACACATTATGTGCCGTTAAAGAACCTTGTACTCTTGAAGCCATGGTATTCCCTGAGCCGGTAATCTCAATCGCTGTTGCACCTAAAGATAAAGGTGGTGCAGAGAAGATGGGTATCGCTATCGGTAAAATGGTTGCTGAAGATCCAACGTTTAAAGTTGAAACTGACGAAGATTCAGGCGAAACCATCCTACGTGGTATGGGTGAGCTTCACTTAGATATCAAAGTAGATATCCTTAAGCGTACTTACGGTGTTGACTTAGTTGTTGGTAAGCCACAAGTTGCATACCGTGAAACAATCACTCAAGAGATTGAAGATTCTTACACGCATAAGAAACAATCTGGTGGTTCAGGTCAATTCGGTAAGATCGATTACCGCATCAAGCCAGGCGAGCCTAACTCAGGTTTCACTTTCTCTTCAACAGTTGTTGGTGGTAACGTTCCTAAGGAATTCTTCCCAGCAATCGAGAAGGGTTTCAAAGGTATGATGGACGAAGGTGTTCTAGCTGGTTTCCCTGTACTAGACGTTGAAGTTGAACTTTACGATGGTGGTTTCCACGCAGTTGATTCATCAGCAGTAGCGTTCGAAATCGCAGCGAAAGGTGCATTCCGTCAATCAATCCCTAAGGCTGGTCCTCAACTAATTGAGCCAATCATGAAGGTTGACGTATTCACTCCAGAAGATCACGTTGGTGACGTAATCGGTGACCTTAACCGTCGTCGTGGTATGATCAAAGACCAAGAAGCTGGTAACACTGGCGTTCGCATTAAAGCAGACGTTCCACTATCAGAAATGTTTGGTTACATCGGACACCTACGTACAATGACTTCAGGTCGTGGTCAATTCTCTATGGAATTCAGCCACTACAACCAGTGTCCAGCTAACGTAGCTGAAACGGTTATCGCTGAAGTTAAAGAACGTAACGCTAAGAAGTAATATTAACTTCTAACGTTTTTGAAAAAGGTCGCGTAAGCGACCTTTTTTGTATCTAGACATATATGCCCTGAAATAGCTGAAAC
>NZ_JABBXG010000002.1:224509-467425 GCF_012932945.1 Thalassotalea sp. Y01 | reverse complement strand
TAACGCCCGGCACAGCGGGAAAATTGAAACGAGGAACGAGCGGAAATTTTTTCCGCTTGCTGCCGCTTGTTATGAAAGCCCATAGACCAGCCCAACCAATATAAAAATACCGCTAACGATCCCGAGAGCTCGATGAACCTGCATGAGCTTTGGGCTGCGCTTTACAAGAAATGCCAAGTAAGAGCCCAGCCAAGCAATAAGTCCAAATATGCCCAGGTTCACTAAAATTGCAGCAAGCCCATCAACCTCATATGCATTACCAAACTTGTCTCCATACACAGCCCTACTAGAGAGCAGGTTATCGAACGTAAGGAATATCAGAAGGCCCACCACGAAGAGAACAGGGATCATTCCGGCCATATATATGAAGTTGGGTCGTTTACTCATATTCATAACAGTATATTATGTAGCCAGCTCAGTAATGTCCGCTACATTTTATTTAAATTTATGCCATTAATATCACATAAATTCATAGGCTTAGGAAGAGGTCTAAGGCTAATTTTTTTGTGCTATAGAGAATTACTATGCCGGCTCAGTAAATTCCTTTAGCACATTTTTGTTAAATCTTTTAACTATCAGTTGGTTATTGTTTGTTTTTTGGTTTTTAGGGGATTTACTGAGCCGGCTCAGTAAATTCTGCTTTTGATTATTTTTTAATTTGTTTATTCATTAGAGCATTAACCATTTTCGATAGCCCCATTAGATGACCAGTACCGAGAAAATAATGAGCGAATAGGGTTAAAAAAAGGGGCCTGTGCTAGCACAGACCCCTTTTTTGAAAGATTACGCGTTTACTTGTTGATGATAAAATCGCTTGCTTCGCTGATTTTAAGCATTGATTTTTCACCACTGATACGGCTCTTGTATTCGACTTCTTCGGCATCTAGGTTGCGCTCGCCAATGATGATGCTGTGTGGAATACCTATCAGCTCCATGTCTTTAAACATAACACCTGGACGTTCTTTACGGTCATCAAACAAAACCTCAACACCTGCTTCGGTAAGTTCAGCATAAAGCTTTTCTGCTGTTTGTTGTACGCGTGCCGACTTGTGCATGTTCATTGGAATAATCGCGACTTTGTAAGGCGCAATCGCGTCAGGCCAAATGATACCGTTTTCATCGTGGTTTTGCTCAATGGCAGCTGCCACGATACGAGACACACCAACACCGTAACAACCCATGGTCATGGTTTGGTTTTTGCCTGATTCGTTCAGTACGGCGGCGTTCATTGCTTTGGCGTATTTATCACCAAGTTGGAAGATGTGACCAACTTCGATACCGCGTTTAATTTCTAATGTACCTTGACCACATGGACTCGCGTCACCGGCTACAACATTGCGAATGTCAGCAACTTGGTAGTCGGTAATGTCACGATCAAAGTTTGCACCGGTATAGTGGAATCCGGTTTCGTTAGCACCACAAACAAAGTCAGCTAAGTGCGCGGCACTGCGATCGACGATTATTTGACATGTTAAGCCAACCGGGCCAATAGAGCCTGCATCACAACCAGCGGCTGCGTTGATTTGTTGATCGTTAGCAAAGGTTAATGGGCTGGCAACACCGGCAATTTTTTCGGCTTTGATTTCATTAAGTTCATGATCGCCACGTAACACTAACGCAATAACGGGCGCTTGTTCACCGTCTTCCGCTTCACCAAGCACCAATAAGGTTTTAGCAACTTTATCGGCCGTGGTGTTAAAGAAGCTCGTGACATCGTCAATTGAGTGCACGTTTGCTGTGGCAGCTTTCTCTAATGATTGAGTCGCAGCAAGGCGTTCGCCTTGTGGCGCTAGAGCCTCGGCTTTTTCAATGTTCGCGGCATAGTCACTTGCGGTGCTAAAGGCGATGTCATCTTCACCAGAGTCTGCCAATACATGAAATTCATGAGATGCGTCACCACCAATAGAACCTGTATCGGCAATTACTGGGCGATAATCTAAACCAAGTCGATCGAAGATACGACAGTAGGCTGCGTGCATCGCATCATAGGTATTTTGTAAACACTCTTGCGATAAGTGAAATGAGTACGCATCTTTCATCAAAAACTCACGGCCACGCATGATCCCAAAACGTGGGCGAACTTCGTCACGGAATTTGTGTTGAATTTGATATAAGTTAATCGGTAGTTGTTTATATGAGCTCATTTCATTAGCAATCAACTTAGTGATCACTTCTTCATGGGTTGGTCCCAACACAAAGTCACGATTGTGTCGGTCTTTAAGGCGTAAAAGCTCTGGACCATAATCATCCCAACGACCAGATTCTTGCCATAAATCGGCTGGCAAAACCATCGGCATTAAGGTTTCAATCGCACCGGCACGATTCATTTCTTCACGTACGATATTTTCTACTTTCTTCAACACCTTCAGGCCGGTGGGTAACCAAGTATACATGCCAGAGGCGACAGGTCGGATCAAACCTGCTCGCAACATATATTGGTGACTGATAACCTCAGCACTGGCTGGGGTTTCTTTAAGTGTTGAAAGTAAATATTGGCTAGTACGCATTGAGATGCAATTCCGTATGTTTAGAGTTACTTGGAAAATTAGGGGTATTCTAACAGCACCCGATAATTAGGCAAATGCTTAAACGTCTACAATTGTTAAAAAATAGCGGATAAATCGGTGTTGAACGCATTTAACGGCGTCGACGTTGAATGCTGCGTTTTATTTGGACGTGCTTGTGGCGGCGGCGATTATGAAACCACCATCGATCACTTGGTGTTGACGCTGTTGGGCATGGAACGTCACCGTAGGGGAAATACAGATGGTCGCGACCGACATCCAATTCTATTTTATGAGAATTGTTGTCCGACTCTTTGTCTGAACTGTCATCAGCCATCTTGATGCCTCGATATGCTTTAGTGACAAACTTGTGATAAAAACTTAATAACAAGCATTAATTGCGCAGATATAACGTTGATATCGTGTTAACTGCATTAATGCTTGCTGGTTAAAATTTGCACTATCATACAGCGAAATAGCCGTTATTTCAAATTTTCGGCGCTTAGACAAGATGCAAGAGATGTCTCGCAAACGCCCGCGTGGCAATGCCTTAAGCAAAAAAACGCTTTTTAGAGACTAAAAAGCGTTTTGATATTAATGGGTAACGTGATTAACCGACGTTAAACGGTGACAACATTATTTTTGCTTATTTTTAAGCTGTTCTAATTGTTGCTTTTTTTGTTGGCGACGTTGCTCTATTTGTTGCTGCATTGCACCGCCTATGTGTTGTTCACCACGTTCACTGGCAAGTGCCATTTGTCGTTGACGTTCGGCATAACGCGCACGTTGCTGTTCACTGGTTTTATCGAAACAATGGTGACAGCTTACGCCTTTAACGTATTCTTCGCGCTGCATGTCTTGTTCGGTGATAGGCAAACGGCATGCATGACATTGATCATAGGCGCTGCGCTCTAAATCATGATTTACCGCAACGCGATCATCAAAAACAAAGCAATCGCCTTGCCACATAGTCTCTTCTTTATCTACGTCTTCAAGGTACTGCAAAATACCACCTTCTAGGTGATACACCTCATCGAAGCCTTGCTCTTTAAGGTACGCGGTAGATTTTTCGCAGCGGATACCGCCGGTACAATACATGGCAACTTTCTTGTGTTTTTGTGGGTCAAGATTGTCTTCAACGTATTGTGGGAATTCACGGAACGAATCGGTATTTGGGTTGATTGCACCTTTAAAGGTACCGATCTCAATTTCATAATCGTTACGGGTATCAATAAGCAACACTTCAGGGTCACTGATTAGCTCATTCCATTGATCAGGTTTTACATAGGTGCCAACAACTTGTTTTGGGTCGATACCTTGTACGCCCATGGTAACGATTTCTTTTTTAAGCTTTACCTTAGTGCGTTTGAATGGCGCTTTATCGGTGAAGGATTCTTTGAAAGAAATTGGCTCAAGGCCTAACTCGTTATTTAGAAAAGAAAGTAGGGCATCGATACCAGCTCTTGAACCAGCGACAGTGCCATTGATACCTTCTTGCGCTAATAACAAAGTACCAACGACTTGGTTATCTAGCATGGCTTGTAAAAGCTGTGGTTTGATTTCCTGGTAGTTTTCCAGGGTGACGAATTTGTACAAAGCACAAACAACGTACTTGCTCATAATATTTCCTCGCGAGTCGGAACGTAAATCCGAAGCAATTATTGTTGACATCAATTTGCGGGTTTCCCCTGCAACGTAACATCAACACTGTAAGATTATAGTGTATTAACATGCTGCAGAGCGATGTACAACATAGCACCCAGTCTGACAGCGGCGCCATTATACGGAGCCAACAGTGAAAATTCATCCACAATATTAATGGGGTTATTATGGGCGTGTATAAAGGCCAATGGTAAGACCATAGCCGAAGTTATTGGCTAATGCTTAATACCATGCAGTCATTACCTTGAATTTGCCAGCGGATATTTAAATCGTACAGGCTCATTCCATACTCTTGCGTATCATTACTTTTCTTACGATACGCAGGGCGTGGATCTTGGCTTAATACTTGTTCTATAAAGGTTTGTAATTGCGGGTATTGTGTCGTCAATGGCGCGAGTTGTTGCAATGCGCTGTCACTAAAGTTAATGGTTAATGATGACGATTGTGCATCGGGCGCCATCTGAGAGCTGGCGTCAACTACGACATCACTGTAAGGAATGTAGGGTTTTATATCGATGATAGGTGTACCGTCGAGCAAATCCAAACCACTGATATCAATGGCTAGGTTGTCATTGATACGGCTGATGCCTTCGAGCTTGACCACCGACATGCCAATTGGATTGGGTCTGTGAGTCGAGCGTGTCGCGAACACACCGGTTTTCTTGTTACCGCCAAGGCGAGGGGCTTTAACCAATGGCTTCCAGCCACGTTCGATGGTGCCGTGAAATACAAACAACAACCATAGATGGCTGTGTTGCTCTAAATCGCGAATAAGCTCGCTTTGGTTACAGTCGAGTAATAGTTCAATTTTACCATGGGCGGCGCTAACTAAATTGGGCTGGCGTGGAATGGCAAACTTTTCTTTGTAAGGCGAGTGAATAACGGCAACTGGCGCCATATTAAAACTGTCTTGCATGGTTATTTTAACTCGTACGCTTTGCCATAGCAGACTTTCATTTCGATACATTGTGGGTCTTCAACATAAACGCAAGAGGTGAACACAACCGCTTGTGCGCCAATGTGTGCCGCTTGCTCTCTCGCCAAAGTGCGTGCGTCAATGTCATTGGCTGGCTTATCGTTTGCTTTGGCTTTGCAACTGTTGCCTTCGACCAAACCTAAGTAATTTGCTGTGTCAGGTAATGTCTCTTCAGTAAACATTTGCACATTGGTCGCGGCAAAATATTCGTCAAAGTTTTCTTTATCTATGTTGGTTTGTACATGCGGTCCAAAACTACAACCTGCAATCATCAGGCTGAATATACTGGTTAGACTAAGGGAAATTATTGTTTTCATTATTGTCGTTATCTTTAATTGGTCATAAATCGTACATGAAAGTGTCATATAAGTGTCATATATGTGTCACATAAGAGGCGTATCTTGGGTGATGTTAACTTTAATTGATGTTCACTCGCTGGTTTCTGTTAACTTCAACTTCATACCCCCTTACAAAGCCAGTATGCCAGTAATTTCGGCTACTGGCATTTTTATTTGTGAATATGCTTATGCAGTATTTTTTCCATATCCGCCAACATAAATGGTTTTGAAACAAAGTCATTCATGCCCGATAAGGTACATTGCTCGATGTGTTCTTTTTGTGCGTCGGCGGTAAGGGCGATGATTGGCAAATCATCAAACTGTGTATTTTCTCTAATGGTTTGCGTTGCTTGGTGGCCATCCATTTTCGGCATATGCACATCCATGAGAACCAAATGATAATGGTTGGCGTTGATAGCTGATACCGCTTGCTCACCATCTTCGACCACATCTACGGTAACACCGAGTTTTTCTAATAACCCCTTGGCGACAATTTGATTAAGCGGAAAGTCTTCGGCGAGCAACACTTTGATACCACTAAACAAGCCAAGTTTATGGTTGTCGGTGCTCTCATCGCCGGAGTTAGCCATGGCGTCTAAGACCCCTTGAAAGGTCATCGGCCAATGCACATGGTGACGGTTATCACAAAATGCAAAACGATTACGTTGTTCGGTTTGACCAAGACGAGAGATGATGATCATCTTAAACGTATGTTGCTGATACAGGCTTTGCACCTGGTGCTCCAAGGCGGCAATTTTATCGTCTTGGAGATAGCATATATCAATCAATAAACAGGTTTTGTTGTCGCTGATTAAATCGGCCGTTAAGTCTGTGCCTGTGACAGTGTTTGTGTTTGTGTCCGTCTTTGTATTAGGGGCCGCACTTAGCTTAGCATTGGCACTCAAGTCGTTAATAAAGGTAAGTGTTATTTTATGGTGCGCACAATGTTGTGTTAGTAGTTCAATATGGTGGCTGTCTTCGGTGAACGCCATCAAAAGGTTTTGCTGCAATTGTTGCGTTTTTTGTTCAACCTCACGTTTCATTGGCACGGTGAGTGTAAAACAACTGCCGTGTCCATAGTCTGATTCAACGTCTATGGTGCCGCGCATCAAACTGGCTAACTTTTGGCATATCGTTAATCCTAAGCCGGTACCACCAAACTTTCGGGTTATCGAGTTGTCAGCTTGTGAGAACGGTTTAAAAATGCGTTCTTTATGCTCAGGTGTTAAACCGATGCCTGTATCTTTGACCTTAAAATACAGGTTGTCATTGTCTTGCTCTAAACACACCATGACCTTACCCTCACTGGTGAATTTGATGGCGTTTGAGGTCAGGTTCATTAAGATTTGCCCGATTCTTACCGGGTCGCCGTAAAAACTGCGTGCGACATTGGGCGCTATGTCAAAACGCAGTTCGAGATTTTTATCCTCAGCGCTAATCGCCAACACGTTGGCAAGGCGATCAAACAGGCTGTTTAATTCAAACTCGACCTTGTCTATGGTCATACGATCGCTGTCTATTTTAGAGAAATCGAGAATGTCGTTAAGAATATCTAGCAGTTGTTTCGCCGAGATCAATATTTTATCAACATAGGCCTTGTCTTCGTTTGCCAGTTTTTGGCTTTGCAGCAGTTGAGATAAGCCGATAATGCCATTCATTGGCGTGCGGATCTCATGACTCATATTGGCCAAAAACTCACCACGGGTGCGATTTGCTGCTTCAGCTTGCTGCTTGGCCTTGTCGGCAATCAACGCTTGTTGTTCGTACTTAACCAAGGTTTGTTTAATTTCATCTTGCATTTGATTCATCGCTTTTAGCAACATATGAATGTCGGCGGCTTTACCTGAATGCTTAGGGCGATGGCTAAAATTACCTATGCCGATGTTGCGAGCGAGATCGGTAATGGTGCCTAATGGACCCGAGATATGCTTAATGATGTAGTAGCGAATCCACAGCAAACTGACAATGAACAACGCTTGCAGGGAAAGTTTAACCAAGCGACCGTTCTTTATTTGTTGTTCAAGACTTGACGTGATTTGGTAATGCCATCGGTCGTATTCTTGTTGAAAACTGTCGATTTGTGCCATGAATTCACTTTTCTTTTTTAGATAGTCTTCGCCATATAAAAGCTGCATGGCTATGTCTTTGTTTTTAACATTATCTTGGTGGTATAGATTTACGGCTGCTTGCTCTACATCGGCTAACTCATCGCCCATTTTTACCGCATCACGCAGCAAAACTAATTGTTCTTCTGGCGCCAATAATTTCTCTATTATTCCGGCAAGAGGTTCGGTACGTTTTATGTTTTCTTCGCGTTCGGTGTGATGTTTATCCCAATAGATACTGAAATAGTGAGCAGGGCGCATGCGGTCACCGCGTCGCATTTCGATGATTTCTAAGAAGTACTGATGGTAGTTTTCATCACCGGTCACCACGTAGGTGCGTGACGTACGAGTTTGCTTATTCGATGAGTCACGAACAATGGCGGCCAGTTCCATAATGGCAACACGATCGTTTTCTAAGGCGTTGAGTTGATTTGCGGTTGACTGATAATAATAAAAAACAGCGATGTTGGCGGTGATCAGAACCAACAGGACAAGGAAGAATCGAGTAAAGTAGCTATTGATGGTCACAGCTGTCTCATAAAGGGGATTACGACTTATTTGATTGTAACACTGACACTTTAATTTGGCGAAAAAATGACAAAAAATATCGTTAATTTATATGCTTAGCGAATTTGAAGTAAAAATTATGTAAAAAAAGACCCGGTATCATAACCGGGTCTTTTATGTTTATCTCAAAGCAGCGTGATTAGGCGCCTTTTTTCTCTTTGATGTAGTTTTCCATCATGGTGTTCATGATATCCAATGGTAATGGACCGTTTTTAAGGTAAACGTCGTGGAATTCACGGATGTCAAACTTGTCACCTAATTCAGTCTTCGCCATATCACGCATACGTAAGATTTCAAGCATACCGACTTTGTAGGCTGTTGCTTGTGAAGGCATTACCGCATGGCGCTCTACCATTTTAACGGCGTCTGATTTGGCATTTGGCGTGTTATCAACGTAGTAAGCAAGACTTTGTTCACGGGTCCACTTCTTAGTGTGCATACCTGTATCAACAACCAAACGACATGCACGCCATAGTTCCATCGCCAAACGACCAAAGTCTGCGTATGGGTTTTCGTACAAGCCAATTTCTTTTGGTACTAGCTCAGAATATAGACCCCAACCTTCAGAGTAAGCTGTGTAGCTACCAAATTTACGGAAAGTAGGAATACCTTCAAGCTCTTGAGAGATCGCCAATTGCATGTGGTGACCTGGAATACCTTCATGATAGGCTAATGCTTCTAATTGATAGGTTGGCATTGCTTCCATATCGTACAAGTTCGCGTAATAAATACCTGGACGTGAACCGTCTGGCGCAGGGCGGTTGTAGAATGCTTTACCTGCTGATTGCTCACGGAACGCTTCAACACGTTTTACGATCAAATCCGCTTTTGGCTTAACAAGGAATAGCTCGTCTAAGCGGGCTTTCATGTCATCAATCCAGAAGGTTGCTTCGTCAAGGTAGCGTTGCTTACCTTCTTCAGTATTTGGGTAGTAGAACTGTTTGTCGGTACGCATAAACTGCATAAAGGCTTGTAAATCACCTTTAAAACCAACTTTGTCCTTAATCTCACGCATTTCGTTATGAATGCGAGCTACTTCACTTAAACCGATTTTGTGAATTTCATCTGCGGTTAAGTTGGTTGTCGTGGTTTTTTTCAACGCTTGGTTGTAATAGTCAGCACCTTCAGGGAATTTCCATGCACCAGCATCATGAGTTGATTTTGGCTCAAGCGCGATTAGGTAATCGATAAGGTGTTGATAACCTGGCTGAACGCTTTCAAGCAATGCTTTTTCGGCATTGGCGATTAGGTCTTTTTTACTTTCGTCAGAGATGTCTAATTTGTCGACTTTGCCTTTAAAGTCGGCTAATAAGGTTGAGTCATCACCTTCGGTAAATGGTGCGCCAGTGATCAGGTTTTGTGAGTCACGAATCACGTGAGGGAAAACGAAATCAGGGGCAATAATGCCTTTTTGCTCACGAATTTTAAGCTGTTCAACCAATTGCTCCATAACAGTTTGAACGCCGTTCAAACGAGCAACATAATCGGCTGCTTCTTTAGCGTTGCTAACTATGTGTTGATTGATCATGAATGACGGGATGTTTGAGTGAGTACCAAACATTTGATTCACAGGGTAGTTGTGATGACGCCATTTGAATCCAGCGATTTGTTGCTCTAGTGATTGCTTGAACAACTGGTAGCTGATTTTTGTTTGTGCATCGAGTTTGTCGTAATCAAACTGATCGAGTGCGGCCAAACTATCTTTGCTGAACTGTAAATCTTCTGCAGCACTTTCTTCGGTGAAGTCATCCCACTTATCGTAATCTTGGCGAATACCTAAATAGGTTTGCGTTTGTGGTGAACGCATAACGCCGTCCATAAATACTTTTTCGAAGAACGCATTAAGACGCTCAGATTCCGTTTGAGCCTTTTGCTCAGCTTCGACTACCGGCGCAGTTTCTACTTGTGATGTTTGTGGTGCTGTATTATTACAAGCCGTTAGTAGGGCGCTAGATAGGGCAAGAGCCAATAAAGATTTTGTTGTTCGCATAATTTGACCTTTTGCTTAGATTTGGTGCCAAAGGGTGCCTTAAAAAGTTATGATTTTCAACAAATCTGTAACTATTTGATCTTAAGACTCGACCAATTACCTGATTTATACGGTGAATTGAGGTTATTGCTGGTCATCGTTTGGCGAAATAAAGATGATCAAATAATAGGCTAAGCAGGTGTTTTAGCATCTTTTTTTATTTTTAAAAGACAAAAAAGCCCGACGATTGCCGAGCTTTAAATGAGGTGGGGTTGTTAAGGTTACTGCACCCTTTAAAAGAATGCACCTGCGGCGCCTGCGCTTTCTTTATTAATGCGTTTTGGCGTCACTTCACCTGTGAGTAATGGCATGCTGGCATTTGCTAAGGTGTTAATAATTAGCGTCATTTGCTCGATGTCTAATGTATCAACTTCATCTGTTACTTTGTGATAATCCAAGTCTTTATTGATTTGTGTGCTGGAAAAGCTGTGTGCAGGCACACCAGCTTTAGCCAAAGACGCATTGTCAGAACGATAAAACAGCTGATAAGCCGGGTACGGGTCAGCATAAATCGTTTGTTCACCGTTGGCTTTGTTTAATAACTCACCCAGATCAGAGCGATCAAAGCCGGTCATCCATACCTTACCTGAGCCAAATTCAGACGCTTTACCGATCATTTCGATATTGATCATGGCAACAATTTGGTCGGTGTTAACATCATTAACGAACGCTTTAGAGCCAAGCAGGCCAGATTCTTCGGCGGTAAAACTCACAAACATGATGTTGCGTTTTAGTTCAAGCTGACCTGACTTTTGCTGGGCTGCATAATAACGCGCAAGGTTAAGCACCGCGCTAACGCCGCTAGCGTCATCGTTTGCACCGTTATAAATAACGTCTTGAGCTTCATCTAAGGCTTGGGTTGTACCAACGTGATCGTGATGCGCAGAATAGATAACATACTCATCGCTGTCGTTATTGGCTTCAAGTACGCCAACCACATTGGCTAGTGCAACTTGGCTTTTTTCGACACTGCCTTTGGCAGCATAATTTTCTAGTGAATCGACATTGGCAATCACCATAACCAACGCTTGCTCAGCTTTCTCGGTTAATGATTTACTGCCACGCGTTAAGTATTGTTGGTATTGCACAAATTGCGTACGATGCGCTTCATCAATCACCACTAAGGTGTTGCCACCTTGTTGATTAACGCTCGCCATCGCTGCACGCAAATCATCAGCTGCAGCCACATGAACAACTTGGCTATTTTCTTTATTCAAGCTGAAATTATGGCCGGCGCTAAAAGCGATATCCGTGGCATCAATGGCATGACCATTGATGCTTAGCTCAACTTGCTGTGGTGTATACACATAAAGGTTAATGGCTTGTTTGTAGCCCTTTAATTGCGCCAGAGGTTTCAATCCAGCGTCTTTAAATTGATCGACGATATAATTTTCAACATCATTAATTTGCGCACTGCCAATGGCACGTCCTTGCATCTCATCGGATGCGAGAAAACGCAAATCTTTGTCAACTTGACTGGTGTTAATCGTTGCCGCGAAAAGCGGTGAACAAAAACTGAATAATGTTGCCGATAATACGGCGAATACTGTGCTGGTTTTTACCGAACTTGTGCTCTTCATGAGTCCTCTGATCGTTATTGCTTTAAAAACGTGGTGGTGACTTGCATGCTATTTTCTGCATTACTTAGCCAAATTTGACCAGTATCTATGGTGCATGTCAAATCCATAGAACGAGCGACGTAACTTGCCATTTGTTCGCATTGGTCAGGATCAAATGCGATCACTTGCAAATTGTCATAGCCATGCAATTTGTTTTCGATTTTTTGCCACCAGATATCGGTGCTTGAGCGGTAGGTATATATTTTTACCTGCTGGGCACTGCTGCAGGCTTTTTTGATGCGTTTTTCATCCACCTCACCAAGATCAATCCATAACAAGATTTGCTCGCTATAGTCTTTTTGCCAAATCTCGGGTTCTGAGTCTTCGCTTAAGCCTTTGGTAAAGGTTAAATCCTCATTGGCATTTAATACGTACGCGAGTAGGCGAACCATCATGCGCTTATCGGTTTCAGAAGGGTGCTGAGCGACCGTCATCGATAGAGTCTCGTAGTAATGACGATCCATGTCGCTAACTTGTATGTGCGCTTTGTTTACGGTTGCTTTTAATGCCATGATTAGCCTGATTATTCGCTGCTATAGGATAAAAAAGACCGGGCTTAGCCCGGTCTTATCTGATTGGACTGCTTGTCCTTAGTGTTCTTTTGCCTGAATTAACTCAATGGCATAACCATCTGGGTCTTTTACAAATGCGATTTCGGTGGTGCCGCCTTTTACCGGGCCAGGTTCACGAGAGATGATACCGCCTAACGATTTAATCTTATCACAAGCGGTATAAACGTCGTCTACTTCAATGGCGATATGACCAAACGCCTCACCCATATCGTAACTATCGACACCCCAGTTATACGTTAACTCCAACACCGTCGAGTGGGCGATATCATCGTAACCTAAAAAGGCCAAGGTATAACGATATTGCTCGTTCTCTGATTGGCGCAATAGACGCATGCCTAAAACATCTTGGTAGAAACTAATAGAACGGTCTAAATCACCGACTCTAAGCATTGTATGTAGAATACGCATAATAAATCCTAATCGCTGGTTTTTCTTTGAATTTGCATAAATCTTTTATGATGCAGGCGCCCGCATTTGAGGGCTTGCTACACAATTATAGCGCCCCTGCAATAAACGCCAGTAGTGTACATCAAGTTTAAAATCTTTGAATACTACTTTTAGCAGCTTTTGTTCGACGAGATCAACATATTTACGCATTCATAAACGGCATATAGATGACTTAAATTATACGAACAGTTTTATAGGGGCAGTTTTGTTTTATGAAATTTCACACCGTTGGCATAATTCGGCGGCTAACTGGGACTTCCATTGCATCGTGCAATTGCAAGAAGCCTGCGGCCGATGTTTTGGCTTGTTTTAAGCTTGTTGTCGTCAAATTTTGAATGAACTCAACATTCACTAAATAGGAACGATGAACCCGTAAAAACGTATTCGGAAGTGTCGACTCCAACTCTTTTAAACTACCCGTAAATAAACGTTGTTGATGGTTTTTAAGGGGCATTTCAACGTAATCGCCCGCCGCTTTGCAAAACACAATTTGATCGCTGGTGATGATTTCGATTTTCCCCGCGCTGTTAATTTTAATGCTACTTGGCTTTGTTTTTTGCTGGTTTTGTTCGAGTTTAAATTGCAGTTTTGCCACTAACGCTTGCTCTGCTTCTTTGTCTTTTTGTTCTTGGCTAAGCTTTCGCGCATGAAGAATAAATAGCATGTTCAGAAACGCATAATAAGTTTATAGAGTATTAATTATTTTACGCACAGAGTTTATCCTTCTTCCACTTTATTTATAACCTAAAACCACTTACAATAGCTGTGATTTTTATAAGAATTATATATGTTTAAACCATTTTCAAAATTGCTGTTCATGATAACGATTCTGGTTGCCTTTGTAGGGCAAACGATGGCTTATCATTTTATGTCGCCGTATGACGGCACCACAATACAGCAGCACACCTATGTTAGTGATAATGCCAATACTATAGTATCAGACAGCATCGATGAATGTTGTGACATTGAGTGTTGTGAAAGTGAATGCGTTTGCCCTTCAAATGCGTGCGTTTCTGTTGTTTTTTTAGGTAGTCATTTTATGATGTCTGCGTTATTGGTGATAAGTGAGTCTTTATTGCCAATTGATAGCAAAGCAACAAACTTTATCGCGAAAACCCTTTATCGGCCTCCCATTTTTACCTCCTAGATTACTTACACTCGTCCCCTAGAAACAACAACATTGCTTTATAAACTGTGAACATTGCACAGTGATAGGCATTATTTGAGGTAAAAATGCTTACTCAATATTCAAAAATAGCACTTGCTGTGCTGTTAGCACCGTCACTGTCTTATGCCAGTGAAAACGACCACCATGATCACCACGAACACGATGAAAACAACATCGAAAAGATTCAGGTCACTGCATCACGCCTTGGCCGAATAGTGAATGAATCGGCAACACGTACTGAAATTATCAATAGCGAAGAAATTCAAGAAAAAGCGTTAATGAGACCGGGCAACATTTCAATGCTGGTAGCCGAAACGGGGGGCGTACGCGTGCAAACGACCTCTCCAGCACTGGGCAGCGCCAATATTAGGTTACAAAGCCTGTATGGTCGTTATACCCAGTTACTCAGTGATGGTTTACCACTGTATGGTGGTCAAACGGCATCTATTGGTTTATTGCAAATTCCGCCTACGGATCTCGCTAATGTTGAAATCATCAAAGGGGCTGCTTCGTCACTGTACGGTGGCTCTGCACTTGGCGGTGTGATTAATTTAATCTCCCGTACCCCATCAGATGAACTTGAAGGGGAAGTGTTATTTAATGCAACATCCAAACATGGTCAAGATATCACCACCTATGTTGCCTCACCTATCAACGAAACCACGCGTGCATCACTAACCGCTGGTGTGCACAACCAAGAACAACAAGACTTAGACAATGACGGCTGGCTCGATATGGCAGAATATCAGCGCGCAACGCTTCGTCCACGGTTATATTGGCAAAGCGATAGCGATGCCAATCTATATCTAACATTTGGCGCCATGCAAGAAGAGCGTGAAGGTGGTACTGAAGATGGGGCAACCGTGCCTGATGGTAATCCATTTAAACAAAGCCAAGATTCGCTCAGGCTTGATAGCGGTTTTATCTTCGAACAACCAATGGGTGATACACTCAATCTGAATGTCCGCGGCTCAGCAATGCGACAGGAGCATGATCATGTTTATGGTTTCGTAAAAGAAAATGATACTCATGAAAGCTTTTTATTAGAATCGAGTATGTCCGGTTATACTGACCAAATCGCCTGGCTTGTTGGGGTGGCTTATCAATCAGACCACTTTGATTCGCAAGATTTTTCAGAGTTTAACTACACTTATCAAGTGCCTGGGGTGTTCTCTCAAGTCGACTATGAAGCCAGTAATGACATTTCCCTTTCATTGAGTGGCCGCGTTGATTGGCACAGTGAATATAGCCGCCAATTTAGCCCGCGCATTTCTATGTTGTATAACCCCGAAAGCTGGAGTATTAGAGGCTCTTATGGCAAAGGTTTCTACGCACCTACACCGTTTATTGAAGACATTGAAGATGCCGGATTATCTCGCTTAGCACCATTTGAGGACGTTGAAGAAGAACAGGCTACTACCGCCTCTATTGATATTAGTTATGCCTTTGACAGTGTTGAAACGAGTGTGACTTTGTTTGCATCTGACATTGATAATGTCACTGAACTTGAAGTAATTAACCCTTTTGACATGACATCAGATAAACGTGTGCGCATTGTCAATGCGCCTGGACAAAGTGAAATTCGAGGCACTGAATTATTGGTTCGCTACCGTTGGCGAGATCTAAAGTTGACGGGAAGTTATTTATATACCGACGCCACAAAACAAAGTGACTCCGGCTTTGGTCGTGCACCACTTACTCTTACTCCTGAGCACTCTGCAGGTGCGGTGATTATGTGGGAACAACATGGCAGTCATTTGGTCGGCTTTGAAGCATACTACACGGGTACACAACATCTTGAGAATAACCCATATCGTGACAAGAGTGACGCATACTGGCACTTAGGCTTGCTTGGGCAAATCACCTTTGATGGCGTGAGTTACTTTTTAAACGCTGAAAATCTTCTTAACGTGCGCCAAACGAAAGAAGAGTCATTACTGCTGCCACAGCAAGCGCCTAGTGGTCGCTGGACGACAGATATTTGGTCTCGTAATGACGGCTTTACGGTCAATGCAGGCATTCGTGTTCAGTTTGGTCACTAAGGGTTATTGAATGTAAAACACAAATATTGAGGAGGCATACTCAGTACCTCCTCATATATTTTTGACAAATTGATTGGGTTCTTATAGGGCTACACGAGGCCAAATTAAAGAGGCTATGCGCCACTAAATGACATTAACTTTACTCGGTCTTTTCTTTAACTCACACAGGTCTTCAATGATACAAGCGCCACATTTAGGTTTACGAGCGGTACAAACATAACGGCCATGTAAAATAAGCCAGTGATGAACGTCGACTTTAAACTCTTTAGGCACCACTTTAAGAAGCTTGTTTTCCACTTCAACCACGTTCTTGCCCATAGCGAACTTAGTACGGTTTGATACGCGGTCGATGTGAGTGTCTACCGCGATTGTTGGCCAGCCAAAACATAAGAAAGGTAGATATATGTTTAATCGTCCAAGGCTTCTTTGTGCCAGTAGCGGAAGTTACTGCTCACCTATAAAACCTCCGCAATATTGTATGGTGTATAATTCTTTATCAAGAGAATACCCATATAACGAATAATTATCACCACCAAGTTTTCTTAAAGCGCGGTGGCGAAATATCTTACTTGATGGAATTAACTATAAAGTCCAAAACCTTGTCACCCGAAGTTGTATATGACGTATCGAATAATGGTACGGGTTTTTCTATCATTCCACGCTCCACCATCTCAGAAACTACACTAGAATCTAACAAGCCAGTTTTGCCGACTAGCAAGTTATCTATTGGTTGTTCTTTAGCAACGTTGAGCACATCTCTAAAGCCCGTCAGGTATAGGTAATCTTTAGTAAAGCCACCTCCCCGATAGACACGAGTCGTCAAGGTAAATGCGAATTCTTTATCCAAAGAAAACTCGTTCATTAGTGCGTGATAAGTTTTTACAAAGTCGCCATGTTCTAGCATGTATTGAACAGCAATAACCCTCAGAGCAATTATTTTCAGGCGTCGTATTGTTAAACTACCAGAGCAATATTCACTATAAAGCGCAATGCCCTCTTGAGTATGTGTATTGCCAGTTAAACCTAAGCTAAATACTTTTAAGGGGTGCTTTTTAGCATTGAGAGTTGTCAGCATATGAATACCAAGCTCGTGATAGGCAAAAGCATGTAGCTCGTTTTCCGTAAACTTAGCTTCTTTGTTAATAAGCAATAGTGCTTTCTCATTATTAACCATAGCTTTGGCTACAATCTTTGAAGACTTTTCAATTTTACATTTAAGTCCCCATTCTTGGGCTTGAAAGCGAAAATAATCGATAGCCTCATCAGCATTAAGGTAAACATCAGTTTCAGGCAACTCGTCATCATTTAAATGCAGAATAAAGCGAGCATTAGCAATATCGGTATGATTTGGCTCACCATAGTATTTAAGAGAGTTGTAAACAAAATCATCTGTGCCAATTGATGTTAGTAAATCGATTTTACTAGCAAGATTGTCGATAACATGTCGATATAGCTGCGCAATACCTGCATCGTAAATATCATCAACAGGTAACTTGTATAAACTCTCTCTAAACTTATAAGGGTTCAAATTTAACTGTTTGTAATTAAAACTAGGTGCTATATAGCTATTTCTTTTGAGAAAACGATTTTTTTGAGCAGGTAAATTAACAGGGTTAATAAAATTAAGCGTTTCAATGCTCTTACATAATGAATATAGTTTTTTGTCTAACTCAACCACTTCTGGGCTAATGTTTGAAGACAAAATATCAGCTTTTTGAGTACGTGTTTTGTTAGTGTAGCGACGCATGAAGAATGCCGCAGTCTCACTAATAGCATCTTTAAATCCTGCTTTAAGATCTTCAAGTACCAGAGGGTAAACCTCACCTGTGGCTTCATCCATAAAAACTTTTTTGACTTCGGTAGGGAGTACAAGCGTATTATCAAAGTGCGCATTAATATGTGAAATTAAATAGCCTCGACCGTGAAAGACTTCATCTGTTGCCGCTCTGACATCAATATTAGGTAATTCAATTTTATTTAGGTGACGTTCAAATTGATTTATCACTTTCCCCCAACGCTCAACATCAATTTGCCCTGCGCCAATATTAAAGGTAGGCGTATTCTTTTCGATGCGCTTGTAGTTATAGGAATGAATATCAAAAACAATGGCATTGCTAAACTGTTTTTCAATAACCGCAACTATTGTTTCTAATACGTTATAGAATGACTCGTGCTTTGCATGGCTAATAGCACGTTGTTTTTGCGTTAAAGGCTTTTGCCATACTTGCTTATCCCATGCTGTTTTAAAATAAGTAGAAAGCGTTTTCGCGCGGTTTAGGTCGTACTCAAATCGAGAGTCATTGCCGATTAACTGAATAGGGAAAGAAGAGATCAATTCATTGGTGTAAGGATCTTCCTCATAAAATCGCTCTTGCTTTGATAGTAAGAATGATTTGTCTAACTCTGCACGTAAACCATGGCCGTTATGAATTGCTGCACAAATTAACGGTGTATATTCATCAATTTTAACAATAAATGAACCGTTGTTGACTTCGGCATGGAAACACTCACGCTTTTTAATGAGTTGAATACACTCTTTCTCAGACAGCGTTAGCATCTTCGATGACCTTTCTAAATTCAGTTTTACGGTTCATGACAAATTCTTTGGCATGTACAACGCTTTCAACAAAGTCAACAACTTGAGACTGTAGTTTAACTCTATTTAATTTATTAATTCTCACGATGCCACCGGGGCTTAACACGTTCACTTCGATCAGCTTGCCGCCAATAACATCAATTCCCGTAAAGTAGAGCCCATCTCGCACAAGTTTTGGGCCTATGTACCTACACAGTTTCTTTTCTTGCGCAGTGAGTTTGTGTTTAACCACATTGCCACCGGCATGAATATTAGAGCGTACATCGTTAGAAGCAGGAATACGCTTCATTGCACCAATAGGTTCGCCATTTAGCATCAAAATGCGTACATCACCTTCTTCTGCACCATGCACATAGTCTTGTAAAATTACATAGTTACTACCTTTACCGTGTTCATCACCGCCTATGTAAAAATCGAGCAATGATCTAAAGCTTTGACGTGCGCTTTTCTCTAAAACGATAACACCACGCCCACCATAACCATCTAACGGCTTTAAGATCATTTTATCACTGTCAGATTCGTCAAAAATTCGTTCTAAATAATCGCGATTTTTAGATACATGCGTCGCTGGAATAAACTCACTTTCGGTATCTTGAAATGATGCGGTATATATTTTGTTGTTCGCAATACGCAACCCATCGAGGTCGTTCATGATAAATGTATCACCACGGACGGAATCTAAGAAGTTAAGCGCTAATGTATCAAGAGGTGGATTAGCCCGCATTATAACGGCATCAAATCCTGCTAAAGGAAGTTGAGCACGCTTAAAGTCAGCGGTTTTATAAAAGCTTGGAATATTGTCTGAGTACTTAGTTTTTTTAGTAAACACATCACAAAATGCACTAGCAACACTATCGCGAATCGTTAAATTATTGACCGTAGAAAGCGCCACAGTATGACCACGCTTTACACATTCATGAATCAAACGAAGCGTCGAGTCTGTCTCTGGTTCAATGCGATCCCAAGGGTACATGATAAAACAAATTTTCATTGGCCTATTCCAAGTAAATGATACTTCATCTAAGTATCGTTAATTTTGGCGGAGCATACAGAAAACTTGTTGTTTTGACTGCTAAAAAATAATTGTCGTTACGTTAAAAAATATTTATAAATAGCTCTTCCTTAAGCAGTCCAATTTTGAATGTGTATTAAGCAAAAGAAAGCTCATTACCACTAGAGTCTTTGGTTTTACCGTTGCTCATAGAAAATCCATGATGAATACGACTTTTCTCAACAACAGCAAGGTACTTTCTCCATAGATTTACTGAGTAAAGGTCACTTTCGCCATTGCTATTTATGGCCTTTATAAACTGTACTTCATCATCATTTACAGGCGATAAGCTGCCATTTAATAGTCCCTCAAAGGTCTTTCCATATATCATTAGTTCATCGGACTCTCGTTTATTGAAATGGCCACTTCGTGAAATGCCATGAGGAAATGAATTATCACCAAAAAAAGCTGATTGTCCTTTTCTAATTAAAGTTTCCATTATTTATGCTCCTTCTCTTGATAAATAAATGAAGTAAGTTCAACGTACGTATTAAAAGTTTTATAAGCCGATATGGCTAAATCATTATTAACGCACTCGAGGATAATATTTTCGATATTCGATTCGGTTTTGACTGTTTGCTGTTCAAGGCAGTACTCGTGAATAGTGGTAACAAGCTCGACTGTCGGTGTAGAAGTTTCGTCAGCTATTAGATTACTCGTTGTCAACAAGGTTAATAAAAACGCTACTTTTCTCATTAAATTGCACCTATTCATTATTTTTAATGAATTTAAGAGAAAATTTGTTCTTTGAAAAACAAATAATATTTGTCGCAACGATAACTTTTATTTACATTAGCGGAAGTAAAATAATTTAGGTACCAACGTGGATATTAGAGTTTTTAAAACATTTATAGCAGTTGCTGAGAATAAACACTTTGGCAGAGCGGCTGAAACATTATATATCACACAAGCAGCCGTAAGCGCTCGTATTAAACAACTTGAAGAATTCTATGCGACCAAGTTAATTATTCGAGAAAAAAATAACCTTAGATTAACTCCATCAGGTGATGCTTTGCTGTCTCATGCTCATCTATTGGTAAGCCAAATGGAGCAATCTAAAGTGGCACTGTCTATAGCTAACCAGCAAAAAATATCATTCAACATCGCTGCAACACCAAACGTATGGGACGCTTTTTTTAGTAACAGAATTCATGATGCAATTGAACTACTCGACAATGTTTCTTTAAGCACTGAAATATCTGTTAGAGAAGCCATTCAGCGAAAACTAGATGATCGAACCCTTGATGTCGGCATGCTAATGGATCCTATCAAAGATGATGAATTTACTAATGAATTAATCGGTCATTTTGACTTGTCATTAGTAGGTTCTCGGTCAACATTTGATAAAAATGTTGAAGATTACATTCTTGTCGATTGGGGGATAACCTTTCAAAAAGAACATGTCCTTCATCATAAAGTGACACCAAATTTGAAGACCTCTACAGCAATGATTGCACTTGAAGTCATTTTATCAAAAGGAGGCTTTGCTTATCTCCCTACGGAATTGATAACTCAGAGCCTTGAATCACAAGAGTTATTTGAGATCGAAGCACCCGTACAAATTAAAAGACCTATATTCATGGTTTACCGAAAAAGTAATGCCAACAACGAACTTATCAGCCAATTCAAGAACCTGTTAATGATAATCCAATAGTCGCTTTTAAAGTTTGCTATTCACTCTAATCAGACGTTTTATTACTCCGTCTTATCTTTATATTCACACAAGTCTTCAATAATACATGCTCCACAGCGTGGCTTTCGTGCCACGCAGGTATAACGACCATGTAAAATGAGCCAGTGATGCACATCCACTTTAAACTCAGCGGGCACAACTTTTAAAAGCTTTTGCTCCACTTCCACAACGTTTTTACCCATGGCAAATTTGGTGCGGTTTGAAACGCGGTCGATGTGGGTATCAACAGCTATAGTAGGCCAGCCAAAAGATAATGAAAGTAGATGTTACTAAATATCTGCTAAGTGCAATAGCAGCCGTTTATTTTCAAGCATTAATCATTATCAGTTAACCAATAGCTATAAATCATAGTGATGGTTACAAACTAAAAAGTAGTTAGTCAAATTCGGTTTTATCTAATATCCCTTTTTCTACCAATTGTGCGTACACTTCATCACATTTAGTTTTTAAATGCTCTCGAAGTAGTCTAACGGCTGGTGTTATTGTTTGTCTGCTTGGACAAATAAGCCAAAGCTCTGTTGGCGTAGGTTTATATTCAGGTAATAATCGAGTTATATTTTCATTGAGTAAGTCATTCGCCATATCTAAGCTAGATTTAATCGCAACTCCCTTGCCGTTAGTACACCAACGCCTAACAAGTTCAGCATCATTGGTTGTTCTATTACTTTGTAATTTCAATTTAATTTTTTCTTTATGTCGGGTAAATTCCCATGTGTCATAAATGATGTCATGTAATTGATACAGCAAACTATTATGATGTTTTAAATCGTTAGGGTGGTTAGGTATACCATTTTCGTTTAAATATTCTCGTGTTGCGCAAATTACACGGGGAACGTTGCAGATTTTGAAGCCATATAGGTTGGCATCATTATGAAAACCATAGCGCAAAGCAATATCAACAGGATCTCGGTAGAAATCAATATTACTATCGCTTATGTGAACCCTGACGCTAATTTGGGGATGGAATTGCATAAATTCATCCAACCAAGGTAAAACGCGATTACGACCTAAATCAGATGGTACTGAAATTCTAAGTTCTCCATCGATGATATCTAATTCTTCTTTAATGTTTTGCTGGGCTTGATTTAGCATTTGCAATGCTTGTTCACACTTTGGAATGTACCTTTCACCTACAACAGAAAGCCTTAAATGGCGAGTTGTACGTATAAATAGCTCAACCCCAAGCAAACGTTCAACCCGTTTTATGGCTGCACTCGCCGTTGCGGTACTCATATCCAAACTTTCTGCTGCCGAGGTGATACTTCTAAACTCAGCAACTTTTATAATTACATTTAGATCTTCTAACTGCATAATTGTCAAAAATATTTTGATAATAAATCAAATATTATAATCTTTTTATTTTCCTGTCTAACTTCTATCATTAATCCATACTAACTATCTCGCTTAATCAATTTATAGTGAAGCAGGAGAATAACAATGAAAGCCATTGGTTATAAAAAATCACTTCCTATTAACGAACCCCTATCTCTAGTCGATATTGAATTAGAACAACCTGTTGCTTCTGGGCATGATTTATTAGTGCAAGTTAAATCAATAGCAGTTAACCCTGTTGATTATAAAATTCGTCAAAATGCTGAACCTGAAAACGGTGAATATAAAATATTAGGGTGGGATGCTGTTGGTGAGGTCATAGGAATGGGCGAATTAGTCAGTCATTTTGAACTAGGAGATATGGTTTATTATGCTGGCGACTTAAATCGACAAGGAAGCAATGCAGAGTATCAATTGGTTGATGAAAGAATTGTCGGACACAAGCCAAAGTCCTTATCTAATAGTGAAGCCGCTGCGTTGCCTTTAACTGCGATCACCGCTTGGGAATTACTATTTGAGCGTTTAGCAATTAAACAACAGCAACCCAATTCAACAGAAAAATCAAACGATATTTTATTAATTGTTGGTGCGGCAGGCGGGGTTGGTTCAATTTTAGTTCAGCTCGCTAGCGTCCTAACAGGCGCAACAGTTATTGCTACAGCCTCTCGTGAAAGCTCCGTGAAATGGGTTAAAAAACTAGGTGCTGACTATATTATTGACCACACAAAGTCATTAACAGGGCAAATTGAAGCGCTAAATGTTGGTAAAGTTACTCATGTAGCTAGCCTTACGCATACAGACTCATATTTAGATAGTTATGTTGATTTATTAGTACCGATGGGAAAGATAGCCTTAATTGATGATCCAGAGGCAATAGACATTACCAAGTTAAAACCTAAAAGCTTATCACTGCATTGGGAGTTTATGTTTACTCGTTCAATGTACCAATCAACAGATATCGAAGAGCAACATATTTTATTGAATAAAGTAAGTGAATTAGTTGACCAAGGCTATATTAAAACCACTGTAGGTAAGCATTTAGGAACGATCAACGCAGAAAACTTACAAGCGGCACACAAGGAGTTGGAATCAGGGAAATCAATAGGAAAGATTGTACTAGAAGGCTTTTAAAACCACACAATAAATTACAATACACAAAGAGAGAATATCAACATGGCAAACTTAACCATAGTAGCAAATATAAAAGCAAACCCTGATAAAGTTGACTTAGTTAAAAGTGAGCTTTTAAAGCTTATCGACATTACTCGTAAAGAAGAAGGGTGTATTAATTACGATTTACACCAAGATAATGATAACCCAGCCCACTTTATGTTTTATGAAAATTGGGAAACTCGAGAATTGTGGCAAACACATATGGCTAACCAGCATTTAGCTGACTATATGGCCGCTACGGAAGGAGCTGTTGAAGAGTTTATATTAAATGAAATGACCGTGATTTCTTAATTTACGTTAACTTGAGCAGGGAGAACAATGGCTGAATAGGTTATTGGTTTCCTTGAAATTAATGCTCTAAGGTGTCTTTCCTTCCAAAGCATCGAACTGCTAATCAGTCTTATCCTTAAACTCACATAAATCTTCAATAATACAAGCGCCACAGCGTGGTTTGCGTGCGATACAGGTATAACGGCCATGTAAAATAAGCCAATGGTGAACGTCGACTTTAAATTCAGCAGGCACAACTTTTAGCAGTTTCTGCTCAACTTCAACCACGTTCTTACCCATGGCAAATTTGGTGCGGTTTGAAACGCGGTCGATGTGGGTATCAACAGCTATAGTAGGCCAGCCAAAAGCCGTGTTTAGCACAACATTGGCCGTTTTTCTGCCTACGCCAGGCAATGCCTCTAAAGCCTCGCGGCTTTCAGGTACTTCGCCACCATGTAAATCTACCAGCATCTGGCAGGTTTTCATGGTGTTTTCGGCTTTGGTGTTAAACAAACCTATGGTTTTTATGTAGTCTTTTAATTTATCTAAGCCCAAATCTAATATAGCTTGTGGTGTATTGGCAACGGGGTAAAGTTTATCGGTTGCTTTATTAACACCTACATCGGTCGCTTGTGCGGAAAGTAATACGGCAATAAGCAGCTCAAACGGGGTGCTAAAGTTAAGCTCAGTGGTCGGGTGTGGATTGTCATCACGTAATCGGGTGAGAATTTCTAATCGTTTTTCTTTATTCATTGTTATTATCGATTTAACGCCATTCTATATGTGCAATACGCAAACTCTATTAACCATCAAAGTTAACGCGTACACGCTCAATGCTGCTGCTTTCTTTTGCTGGTTCTTTTTGCTTAACACGGTTGTCGATATAGTTCTTTAAGGCTATTAAAAAGCCCATCGCGATGAAAGCTCCCGGCGGTAAAATAGCCAACAAAAATTTGCTATCAAAATGAAATATATCAATACGCAACACAGTTGCCCAATCGCCAAACAATAATTCTGCACCATCAAATAAGGTGCCTTGACCAAAGATTTCGCGTATTGCGCCAAGCACCATAAGTACCGCGGCGAATCCAAGTCCCATCATCAAACCATCAAAGCAGGCTTGTTTTAACGGGTTTTTCGATGCATACGCTTCTGCGCGACCGATGATGGCGCAGTTAGTGACGATAAGCGGTAAGAAAATACCTAATGACTGATATAAACCAAAGGTATAGGCGTTCATCAGCAATTGCACACAGGTTACGAAGGCCGCGATGATCAATACAAAGATTGGAATACGCACCTCTTTTGGCACGTAATCACGTATCAAGGAAACCGTGGCATTTGAACAAACCAAGACCAATAAGGTTGCTAGGCCTAGACCAATCGCATTGGTCAGGGTATTGGTTACCGCTAATAAAGGACATAAGCCGAGAAGTTGCACCAATCCTGGGTTGTTTTTCCAAAGCCCTTGCCAGGCCAGTTCTTGGTATTCACTACGCTGGGTCATTGATTTCTCCATGACAAGAAGGCTGTACTGACAATAATTGCTGCTTGTGTTTGGCGAAGTAGATTTGTGCGTTTTTCACCGCTTGGACGACCGCTCTTGGGGTAATGGTTGCTCCGGTGAATTGATCAAAGCTACCACCGTCTTTCTTTACTGCCCAAGTTAACGCATTGTCTTCAGTATAGAAGCGACCGTTAAAATCTAAAATCCAATCGTCTTTACGGGTCTCTATTTTATCACCAAGACCTGGTGTTTCTTTGTGCTTTAATACTCGTACGCCACTGAGGCTGCCATCGATATTAATGGCGACCAATAATTCAATGTTGCCATTGTAGCCATTTGGCGCAATGGTGGTTAGGGCGACGGTTGTTGCGCTGTCATTTACGCGGGCAACGTAGGCGGTTTGCATTTGTTCGCTGCCGAGTAAGTCGGCATCACTAATTAACTGACAATCATTATAGAGATCGTTATTGCTTTGTTCTTTAGCAATCACCTGATGTAACGTATCAAGTAATTGCTTTTGCTGTTGTCTTTCAATTCGATCTTTGGTGCCTAAGCTGACAAGCGATACCATGGCTGTACAAGCGACCGCGAAAATGGCGAGTACTTTGGCATTATTTTCTATGGCTTTTTTCATCAATGATTCTCTTACTTGCTTGCCTTGTGACCATAGGTACGTGGACGGGTGTATTGATCAATCAATGGCACCATCATGTTGGCCAGTAATACCGCAAAGGCGATGGCGTCCGGATATCCACCGAAGGCACGAATAATATAGACCATAAAGGCAATAAAGGCGGCAAATATAACGCGCCCTTTGCGCGTGGTTGACGCAGATACTGGGTCTGTAAGAATGAAAAATGCGCCTAACATGGTGCCACCACTTAAATAATGGAACATTGTTGAGGCACTGCTGTCAGGAGAGATGCTGTAGGCAATAAATGTCACCAACCATAACGTCACCAGAAAGCTTGCTGGAATAACCCAATCGATGGCTTTTCGTGCGATCAGGTATAGACCACCAATGAAAAAGCCGATATTTACCCATTCCCAACCAAGCGAGAAGTGCTCGCCAAATACTGGGCTAGTGATACTTTCTTGTACGGTTAATCCCAAGCTTAAGTCGGTTTTTAAGGTATCTAATGGCGTTGCCATGGTGATACCATCAATGTTCATACGCAGTTGTTCAACGGAAAATCCTTCCCAGGTATAGCCCGTTAAAATAACCCATAAGTGATTGAAAAAGCTGATGTCATGACTCATCAATTGTTGTACTGGCTGCCATGAGGTCATCTCAACAGGAAACGATACCAACAACATGACATAGGCGGCCATTGCCGGATTAAATATGTTGTAACCCAAGCCACCATACAATTGCTTGACCACGCAGATGGCAAAAATGCTGCCGATAACCGTTATCCACCAAGGGGCAAGCGAGGGTACCGATATACCGATAAGTAAACCGGTTAATACCGCAGAGAAGTCGCCAACTTGCGCTTTGATGTTTTTATCGCGAATGGCTAAAAACGTCACTTCAGCGAGCACAGCAACCGTGATGGCAAGGGCAATTTGAATTAAGGTGCCCGGCCCGAAGAAATAATGTTGTGCGGCAATACCGGGTATCGCAGCCATAATCACCGTGCGCATCAACCCCGGAGTATTCGACTTGATGTGGTTATGTGGAGAACTTGCTATCCAATAAGCCATGGTCAGTTACTCACCTTGTTGTTCTTTGTTTTGCTTTTTCGCCTTGGCTTTGGCGATAGCGGCAGAAATTCGGGCTTTTTTATCATCTTCAGCTGAGTTTGATTCAGCTTCAGGGTTATTTGTAGCAGTGTCTACAGCAGTGTTTTCAGTAGCGTTTGCATCCGCTGCTTGGTCACTATCTGTATCTTTAACCGAAGTCTCAGCCTGTTTTTTCGCTTTCGCCTTTGCAATAGCCGCAGCGATACGTGCTTTCTTGAGCTCCGCTTGATCGCCATCTTCTTTGGTCAGTTCATTATCGACAGACGCTTTGGCTTTATTATTGGCTGCAGCTTGTTGTTTTGACTTTGCCAACGCCTCTTCTAAGGTCAAGCTTTTAGAAGCTGAGTCCTTAGTCGATGTCGCAGCAGGTTTATCCGCAGTATTTGCAATTGCGCTTGCACTTGTATCAGCACTTGCATCGGTCGCAGGCTTCGCGGCTGTTTTTGTCGCAGGCTTAGCGGCTGTTTTGGTCGCAGGCTTCGCGGCTGTTTTGGTCGCAGGCTTAGTGGTTGTTTTACTGTCACTTTTGTCTACATCGGCTAAATCCAACTCTTGCTGAGCTGATTTTGCTGCTTTTTTAGCTTTTGCTTTTGCCACAGCACTTGCCACTCGTGCCGACTTTGCCTTGTCTGCATTGTTTGCCGTTGCCGTTGCCGTTTTAGTTGCCGATGCCTTAACCGCTGGTGCGGTTGGCGCTTTAGTTGCTGCTGGCGCAGGTTTATATTCAGCAGACGTTGATGTGCTTTGGCTCTCACTTGCGGCGGCTTTCTTATCCGCAGCGCGTTGCTTGGCTTTGGCTATCGCTCGCGCTTTTGCCGCAGCTCTAGCATCGTCGGCTTTGCTATCGGCACTTTCAGGTTTAAATGTTCCCTCAACCGCTGCCGCTTTAGCTTGTTGTTGCGCTTTTTTCTTGGCTTTTGCACGCTCAATAGCTGCCGCCGCTCTTGCTTTGGCATCCATTGGTGCTGGACCAGTACCATCTGCCGATTGTTGCTCTGCTTTTTTGGCTTTAACGCGAGCTAACGCCGCAGCAACCGCAGAATTGCTGGCACTGCTTTTGTCTTTCGTCATGTTAGCACGGCGTGCTTCCATGGCTTTCTTGTGTTTTTCTTCACGCTCAAGCTTTTCACGCTCTAAGCGAATTTTACGGGCTTCAAAACGCAGTTTTGCGCGTTCCGCTTTGCCTTCTTGCAATTTGTTTTGACGAATGGTGGCTTTTGCAACGCGATAGTAGTGCACCAAAGGAATATGACTTGGGCAGACATAAGCACATGCTCCACAGTCGATACAATCAAACAAGTTTAGCTCTTGTAACTTGTCAAAATCCTTGGCTTTGGCATACCACTGCAATTCTTGCGGTAGCAAGTTAGAAGGGCACACGTCAGCACATTGACCGCAACGCACACACTCAATCTCTTTCTCGGTAGCGGCGATTTCAATTTCACTCGGTGCCAATATACAGTTAGTGATTTTTACCGCTGGGACATTTAAATCGGCCAAGGCAAAACCCATTAACGGGCCGCCCATAATCACACGTTGTTTGGGTTGTGGCTTAAAGCCAACTTGTTGCAGTAAATGCTCGATAGGAGTACCAAGAGGAACCCATAAATTCTGTGGCTTATCAATGGCTTTACCGGTTAACGTTACCACACGGCGAATCAACGGCGTGTCGTTTAATACGGCTTCACTGATGGCAAATACGGTTGCCACATTCTGCATAATGATGCCCATGCTAACAGGCAATACACCGCTAGGTACTTCTTGATTTGTCAGGGCTTTAATAAGTTGCTTTTCACCACCGGTTGGGTACTTAGTTGGCAACACACAGACTTGCACTTTAGCATTATGTGCGGTCGCTTTTTTTAGCGCGCCGATGGCTTCGGGTTTATTGTCTTCAATGCCAATCAACACATGCTCGGGTTCAAGTAAATGATCAAGTATGTCTATACCACTGGCGATGGTCGCGGTTTGTTCGCGCATTAACAGGTCATCTGCGGTGATATACGGCTCACATTCCGCCGCATTGATGATCAAAAACTTTATGCCTGGTTTGACATTGACTTTTATATTGGTCGGAAAGCCTGCACCACCCATTCCGGCAATACCCGCTTCGGCGATTTTATCGATCAAATCTGCTTTCGATAACTGTTTAAAGTCTTTTACGATTTCTCGTTTGCGCCACTTATCTTCGCCATCAGGCTCAAGGATTATGCACAAGTCCTTCATTGCCGATGGGTGGGCTATTGTCGCAGGCTTAATCGCCACTATGGTTCCCGACGTAGGCGCATGCACTGGCACAGCCATCGGGTTGCCATTTTTACTTAATTGTTGGCCTTTTAAGACTTTATCACCAACTTTAACAATAGGCTCACCTGCTTTACCGACATGCTGCTTTAACGGCAAGATGATTTGTTTTGGTAAGGCAATGCTTTTGATCGGTTTGGTGTTTGACAAAAACTTTTGCTCTGGAGGATGAATACCACCAGCAAAGTTAAAATATTTGTGTTCTTTTATGCGTTCAAGGACAGATTCCACTACAACCTCACTAATCTATCTGAACGATATCAATCGATTCGAGATCCCACTGCCAGGTCTCTGGCGTTTGCTCGATAGGGATCATTTTAATACAGTCGACAGGGCACGGTTCGACACATAGGTCACAACCGGTACACTCATCGGCAATGATGGTATGCATTTGCTTTGCTGCACCGGTAATGGCATCGACAGGGCATGCCTGGATACATTTAGTACAGCCGATGCAATCTTCTTCGATGATAAACGCGACTTTTGGTGTTGCATCCGCTTCGTGGGCCTCATCGAGAGGAATTGCTTCGACACCCATTAAATCAGCTATCTTTTTGATGGTGTCTTCACCACCAGGCGCACATTTGTTTATCGAGTCACCATCGGCAACGGCTTTAGCGTAAGGTTTACAGCCAGGGTAACCACATTGACCACATTGTGTTTGCGGCAATAATGCATCGATTTGTTCGACCAGAGGATCGCCTTCAACTTTATATTTTACTGAGGCAAAACCAAGTAGCGCACCAAAGCCTGCGGCAAGTAAACCAAAGACAAAAACCGCCAATAAAAATTCCATTATTTCACCAACCCGGTAAAACCCATAAAGGCTAATGACATCAAACCTGCGGTGATCATGGCAATAGCGGCACCTTGAAAGGGCGCTGGTACATCGGCGCTGGCGAGTCGCTCGCGCATTGCCGAGAACATGATTAACACGATGGAAAACCCGACAGCGGCACCAAAGCCATACACGATGGACTGGAAAAAATTATGTTGTTCGTAAAGATTTAATAGAGCAACACCTAACACCGCACAGTTGGTGGTGATAAGCGGTAAGAAGATGCCCAATAGACGGTATAGATTGGCAGATGTTTTTTGCACCACCATTTCGGTAAATTGAACAACCACGGCAATAACCAATATAAAACCCATCGTGGTTAAATATTCTAAGCCAAGAGGCTGTAATAAATAGGTGCTAAATAAATAACTGAGTAACGATGCCAGAGTGAGTACAAAGGTGGTTGCCAACGACATACCGATGGCTGTTTCCGTGCGTGACGAAACCCCCATGAAAGGACATAGGCCTAGGAATTTGACTAGAACGAAGTTGTTTACCAACACGGTTCCGATCAAAAGTAAAACGTAATCAGTCATTTATGTCTATTTGTTAGAATCACTGAGGTTATTATCCTAGTTTATATGCAATTTAACAACTTGTTGTTAGTAAGGTTATTTTTAATTGCTGATTTTTTAATCTTTATAGAACTAAATTAAACTAAGACGGGTAAAATTGTTGCTTAAAAAATAACGAAAGCGCTTTAAAGCGCTTCCGGTTTACCTAAGTAATAGCCTTGACAGCCGTCAATGAATATTTCATCAAAGGTATATTTTTCTTCTTGTGTTTCAACACTTTCAGCTAATACGCGAATGCCAAGTCGGTGCGCTAAGTCAATCATCAAACGCAAGAAGTACTGGTTGTTTTTATCTAAGTGAACATCACGAGTGTAGCTACCGTCCATTTTCACATAATCTGGTGATAGTTCGCGGAAGAATTTAAATGAGGTGATACCAACACCAAAATGCTCAACACAAATACGCGCACCCACACGATGTACCATGTCGATAAAGTATTTACTGCCACGGATATTTTGCTCTAAACCAAACTCACTGATTTCAAACACCAATCGTGTTGCGATATCGTGATCTTTTAATAAGCGGCGCTCTAACCAAATAACAAAATGCTCGTCATGAATCGAGCGGGTCGACAAGTTGATACCAAAAAATTGGCTACTTATGTTTTTCTCTTTTATTTCCGCTAGGGTTTTTTCAATAACTAAGCGGTCGATTAGAATGATTTTATCAAGCTTCTCTGCCATGGCGATAAACGTTGCGGTTGGCAATGTTTCACCTTCAGAACTGGTAAAGCGCGACAGTATCTCGTGATAAATACGATTGTTACGGCTGCTTGGTTGAATGATTTGCTGTAGCAACGAAACGCTCTGGTTTTCAATAACAAAGTCAATTTCTTTGCTCCAGGTTTGATTACCATAGGTTGCGGTATCGCTATGCAATAGCTCTGGATCTTGTTGGACAAACCAAGCGTTCTTATTGCGAGTTTGTGCAACAGAGATGGCCGAGTCAGCAATCGCTAATAACTCACCCAATGGGCGTTTGGTATCTAACTTAACAATACCTGAGTAGGCGATAGAGTCGAAATCAGCCAACTGCTGGTACTCATTAAATAAGCCGGTTAGCTCGTCACAAAACTTTTCAGATGCTTTAACGGTAATGTTCGGTAAAAAGGTCGCAAAGTCAGAACCATTAAGGCGATAAAGTTTAGAGCCTTCGATGTGCTTACATTGAGCTTTTAGAATATTGGCCACTTGGCAAATATAACGGTCACCTTCTTGATAACCATGCACTTTATTAATGGTTAATAACTCAGAGCAACGGGTGATGATCAAAACACCAAACGCAGAATCGCCATATTTTTTAACGTACTCGTCATAGTTATCAACAAAACCACTGCGATTTTCTAATTCGGTTAGGGTATCAACAAACGCTGTTTGTTCGAGTTGTTGGGTTCGAATCACTTTATTTGCGACAAAGGTTTTCAACTCGACTAAGACTTTGTTTACATCAGAAAACTCAGTCGGTAAGGCCAACTTTGTTGCCGTATCTCGGTTTTCGATAGCTGTTTTAATTTCTTTGGCAATATTCTCTGAAACGTTTTGCGAGGCACGACGATATGCTCTTGCGGTCATTTTTGCGGAAATCATCGAACCGGCAAACAACACCAAAATCATGACTAAGGCAATAAATGAGGTGATTTTGTAATATACCGCATACAACTCGTCGTTATTAACTTTGTAAGAGATGTATATGCCTAAGTTGTTGTTTTTTATCTTGCTAGGCGCAATATCCATACCGACCAAAGCCAGTAGGGATGGACTGGCAGAGGAATTTTTATAACTGTATATCGGTTGATTATTAAGATCAGTTATCTTCAGCTCGTCATATTCGAACGCTAACTTCAATTGTTTAGAAAAGCCTTTTAGATCGTCACCCTGATAATGTTCAGTGATCTTATTTAAGCTGACTTTATGATCATTTTGGGCTTCTTCAACAAAACCAGTGAGGCTGTAGATACTGAAAATCACATAGATGACGGTAACCGCCAAGGTAATGATCAGATTCTTGAAAAAAATTCGTGAAAACGACGACATGAAAATGAATCCTGTTTTCCAGGGCATGTTAACTTAGCGTTTTATTTAACGAGATGGTTAACACACTCTACTTATTATTATTAGCAAATATCCCTGCCTCAATAACCTAAGACAATCGCTTAGCATCCTAATCATCTACGCAAATGTTACTAATTAAAGGCGCAATTAACGCTACTTTAATTATCCAATAGCCACCAATGATATTGAGGTCTATCTAAAATATTAAAATTGTCATGCAAAAGCAATATATTATTCACTTAGCAGCGGACAAACGCATAAACATCATTGCCGTAGCTGTAACGTTTACTAGACGACTGATTTAAATGCATTTTTTACAGTATTAACGGGGCGTTTTTAAGGCTCGCATTCATTCATAAGCTCGAATATAATGAGCATTATCGATGATAATTAATAAAGATTTATGACCAATAAACCTAATGGTACCGGGCTTGGGCGCATAATTAAGGCCGGTTATTGCTCTATCAAGGGCTTTCGTGCCGCTTGGCAACATGAGGCCGCTTTTCGTCAAGAAGCGTTGTTGTGTTTGCTACTTTTTCCTATCTCAATTGTTATCGCCAGTGATTTTCAGCAATGGTTGTGGATGTTTTTCAGTATGATTTTTGTACTGTTTGCAGAGTTGGTCAATTCTGCTTTGGAAGCTTTAGCCGACAAAGTATGTCTTGAACATGACCCTTTGATTGGTCGAGCTAAAGATATCGGTTCTGCCATTGTTTTTGTTGCTTTGGTGTTTATGAGTGTTGTATTTTTTATAACGCTATATCAATACCTTGGCGAATTATTACGGTAATTGACTGTCTAAATAACGCTTAATTGCGAATTGTTACTGGTTTGTAGTAACAGTTTTAGCGACTATTGATTACACTTATCAGTCTATCAACACTAGTTTAAAGGTTTATGACACTACTAATTATTTATTTGAGTATTGCTATTGGCGTATCGTTTTTATGTTCGATACTAGAGGCGGTACTCTTATCCATCACACCGAGCTTTATTGCTCAAAAAGAACAAGAAAAACAACGTGGTGGGGCAATGCTGGCAAAAATGAAGGACAATTTAGATCAGTCCATTTCCAGCATTTTGATTCTTAATACCTTTGCTCATACCATGGGAGCGGCTGGGGTAGGCGCACAAGCGATAAAACTATTCGGTGAAAAATGGGAAACCTTAATCGCCTTCGTTTTAACCTTAGCCATTTTGTACTTGTCTGAGATTATTCCAAAAACCATTGGTGCAACATTTTGGCGTCAATTGGCGATTCCATCGGCTTATATGATTTCTATTTTGGTTAAGCTGGTGTTTCCATTGGTGTGGTTATCTACCCGTATCACCAAGTTGTTTTCTTCAAAATCGAGCCACGGTACTACCCGTGAAGAAGTCCTGGCAATGGTAAGCTTGAGTTACAAAGATGGCAAAATGGTCAGTCAAGAAAACCAACTGATTGAAAATATTTTGACCTTGCGTGAAGCAAAAACTGAAGATATTTTAACGCCACGATCGGTAGTTCATGCATTAAATGAAGAGACTAAAGTTGTTGATGCGCTTACCACAGAGCAAACCGCTGTTTTTACCCGCATGCCGGTATACAAGGGCAGTATTGATAATATCACTGGGGTGATCATTAAAGGTCAACTCTATGAAAACGATCGTCAAGGCAAAGGTGAGTTGCAACTTAAAGCGATTTCTAAACCTATCTACCGTATTTCCGAAAATTTTCCGGTGCTTAATTTATTGGATTTGTTTATTAAACGCGGCGAACACATTTTCTTGGTCGAAGATCACTTTGGTCAAACGGCAGGTATTGTCACCCTCGAAGATGCCATAGAGACCATACTCGGTCGAGAGATCGTTGATGAAAGTGATAAAGTGGCAGATATGCAAAAGCTAGCGAAAACTAAGTATCGCGAGCGTTTACGCAAAAAGTTAAACACATTACCGGACGAATAAACCGAGTAATGTTGCATAACAAGTTTGAATAAAAGCATCGCCAAAGCGATGCTTTTTTATGTCTATATTCAGTAATTTTAAGCGTACCGGTTAAGCGTACCGGTTAAGCGGTAATTATTTCCGGAAGATATTGCCGGCAGCTGTTGTTAGTAGGTGTTGTAGAGAGGTGTTGTCAGGATATGTTGTTGGGATATGTTGTTGGGATATGTTGTCAGGATAGGTTAAAAGAGACACTGCAAAATAACCCTAAGACACAGCCTCATTACGCCCATGGCCATTGTAAGGCATTGTCAAAGTTCAAATTTTAGCGAAATCTTGATCTTTGCCTATACTCAGTTTTATAGGTATATCGATGCTAAAAACAATAAGGTATTTATGGCGAACGTTATTAAGCGGCTTGTTGTCACTGGACTTAGTTTGCTCAGCATATTGTTGCCATTGGCGGCACACACACAAGATACTGAATACTTTGACGGCGCCCAAGATACTGAGGCTGAAGCGGAGCATGATGGGTCGTATTTCTATTTAGGCTTGATGGCCGGTAATGCCGACATGACCACGGAATTTGACGCGTCTTCGGTGTTTGATGGGATTAAATACGAGCAATCGCAAGATGAACAAGGCTTTGGCTTATACTCCGGGTTTAATTTTGCCGATGTGTGGTCTTTAGAAGGCATGCTGTTTATTGTCATGGATATGCAGGGCAGACCATCTGAACTGCCGATTGATGATGTATATCTTACCGTTATTACGCTCACCCCTAGCTATCATTTTCATATATACCCATCATGGTCGTTGTTTGTTAAAGCCGGTCTTGGGGTGATGATATATACCGAAGACTATGACAAACACGGTGAGGAATTTAGCCACAGTGACAGCGATTACTGGACTGGTATTGGCTTTTCTTTGGGCGCTGGTACTCAGTTTGATATCACCGACAATATCGCGATTCGATTAAGTTACGACTACGTTGAAGCTGAACTTGAGTCCGATGACAATAATCACCATCCAAATTTACTCGACGTAGATCAGGACTTTGAGCTGGTATCGTTCGGTATCCATTATCAATTCTAATCAGATATAAGGTCATCAATTGTTATTGAGAGGTGGTCACTACGTCTTTAAGCATCAAGTATTTGCGGCGAATATTGCGTACGTAAGTCACTGGTTCTTGGCCTCTAACATAACCATAACGAGCTTTAGCGGAATACTTACGCTGCGACAGCAATAATATTGCCCGTTCAACATTGTTAAACCAAATGTCCCGTTGCCAACCTTTTTGCTCAGCCAAACGCATCGCATCAATAACATGACCAGGACCGGCATTATAAGATGCCAAGGTAAACCAGGTTAATTGGTCGTCGCGAACCTCTTGCTCTTGCATGCGTTCACTGACCCATGCCATATATTTTATCCCAGCATGGATACCCTTTTCAGGATCTGTAACATCGATAATATTGAGTTGCTTTGCCGTGCGAGGCATTATTTGAAATAAGCCTTGAGCTCCAGCAAAAGACGTAGCGTTGGGATCAAAGCGACTTTCTTGGTGCATTTGTGCGATCAGTAAATGTGGATCAAAGCCATATTGTGCTGCGTATTTTTCAACAATCTCATCGTAAGGTGATAAATTGCCGCCAGCTTGCAGGTTTTCGTAGGCATCATGGTGCTTATCAATTAATCCGTCGGCTTCAAAATATCGCTTGTGGATGAGGTTGTAAAAAAGACCGCGATAGGTACGTTTGATATAGCTGTCTATTTTTTCTCTTAGCTGATTGTTGCCATCTTTGAATATCCAGCTTTGTGCTTTTTCTTTTCCTATAAAGATGCTTGGCGTGATCTTGGTATCAAGGTTGAGCTCCATATCGACTAAATGATTATCCGCTAGGGTTAAATCAAATTCGCCACTGGCAACGCCTTCGATAATTTGTTCGGTATCGTATTCTTCAGGGGCTTCACTGACGGTTATCTGCGGAATGATGGATTGTAAATCCATAAGGGTTTGATAATAAGAACTGGATTTACGAACCGCAATATTACGGTACTTTAAATCGTGGACCGACTCGATAGGTGGATCATTCGGGCCAGCAACAATTTGCTCGCTGGCGTAGTGGTATGGGCGTGAAAACGCTAGCCCTTGCTCGGCTCTGTGCTGGTTTGGCGTGAAAAAGCCTAGCGCGATATCGGCTTCTCCAGTTTTGATCATTTCAAACATTTCAATATTGTCATCAGCAACCAAAATTTCGTAACGAAGCTTGTGTTGTTTAGCAAAGTCTTTGGCTAACTCATAATGAAAGCCCATTAATTGGCCTTTCCAAAGGTAATAGGATGAGATGGTATTGCGCATGACTATGCGAATGGTGCGCCGTTTAGTGATTGTTTGCCATGCGGTGACGGATTCACTGTCTTGCTGTGCGCTTAGCTGTTGTTGTAAAAAGGTATTGAGTTGCTGTTTTAAGGTCGCAGAGTCTTTTCTTACCGCCCAAGCGATGCTTCTAGCGACGTTGGCTTGCAGGCTTTTGACGATATCATCGCGGTATTTTAAGGTTGAGTCGATTATGTTGCCGTCAACGATGGTTAAGTCGTATTCTCCCTTAGCCAAGGCGTCGTATAGTTTATCTCTCGTGGTCTTGGCTGGTATCTGTTCGATTTGAATGTTTGGATAGACGTTGGCAAGACCTAAAGCGGTTATGGCATGCGAGGTGCCAGGTTGCACCGCTATTTTTCGACCATCGAGGTCTTTTGCGGCCGTTAATGCCTTATTGTTTTTACCTAAGACAATATACTCAGGTGTTTCTGTGATAGGCAAGGTAAAATCAACCTGCTCCTGCCTAAGTTTATTTACGGTCATATTGGCGGCAATAATGTCGCCTTCATTAGACAGTAGGGCGGGGATAAGCTGCTCAAACGACGGTTTTTCAATGTACTCCAGATTTAGGCCATGACTATCGGCGAATAATTCGAGATAGTCTCGGTCAAGATTCGGCGGTGAGCCGGCTCTAGGCAGGTAGTTTTCATTACCTGACCATACCAATACTCGCAGTACGTTTTTTTGTGTTTGTTGTGCTTGTTGCGTTGCCTTGCTGTTGGCGTTGTTTGTTGAATCCTTGGCAAATGGTTTAAATGCGAGCAAAGACAAGGCGCACAACATGACCATAACTAAGCGACTAAACCAAGAGCTAAAACAAGAGCTAAAACAAGAGCCTAGCCAAGCCTTGCAGTTTCGCGATGGTGATTTTTGCCTAACGTCGAATTTTTTATAATTCATCTCTCTAAGCATAGCCAACAGCAGTTAGTTGCGCATCAACCAAGCAACAAATTGAAAATTAAATTCACAATGCTTAATTTGCTTGTAATAATGATTATCATGTATCGCAGGCAAGCATAAGATCTGCAAGAGATTTTTGTGGCAGAAAAAAAGCTAAAACATTTTTATATCGCTGAAGACCAATCCATTTATTTGCTTAGTTCGAAAGACGCCGCAAAGCTTAAAAAATGGATGGAACTTTGTATTAAACAGCTCAATCGTCTTGGCTACAGTAATGTAGAAATGATTGGTAAAGGTGCCTACGGTTTTGTCTTTGAGGGCGAAGACGACAACAACCAACCGCAAGTCTTTAAGTTTTCGCGACTTGATTTGCCGTTGCATGTGCAAGATAGGTTGGAAGAAGAAGCGCAAATGCAAGACGCCCTGAGCCACGCTGCCATTCCTCGGTTGTATGAATATTTAAAAATTAAGCGCCAGTCCATTATCCATATGAGCCGCGCCAAAGGCGAAGATTTAGAGGTTATTTCGTTAAAGCAGGGGCCGTTGCCTGCAGAGCAAATCGTTAACATTACGATTTTAATGATCGAGCTACTCACTTATATTGCTGATCCAAAACATAACCGTATGCTAAAACCCGTGGTTCATGGTGATATCAAACCATCAAACATTGTTTGGGATGACGCCAAGCAATCGCTGCAGTTGATCGATTGGGGCTCGTCAGTATGGGCACAGTTGGATAAACAGGGCAACAGTACCGCGACCAATGTTATGGATTTGATGAGCTCTGATATCCAGCAAACCAATTCTCGCATGGGTGATATCTATTTTATCGGTGAGGAACAGCTCAACGGCGGTTTATCCAGCCCCAGATTTGATGAGCAAGGCATGGCGGCAACCATTTATGCCTTAGCATCAGGTCAATCATGTCGTTATGGCTACAAGGTGATAACCGCAAGCTCGCTTGGCTTACCGCAAATTCTAGCCAAACCAATTGATGCCATGCTCGGCGATGACCCTGTATTGCGTCGCCAAGCCGGTGACTATCTTTTTAACAACCTTGGCATGTTAAAAAAGCTGGTGTTATCAGATACACCAACCAAACCTGCAGTTGAACCGTTAATTCCTGTTTGGCTTAGACGCCATGAAGAAGATATCGAAACCGTTGTCTATGGCTCTCGTAAGTCTTTTTTAAGAGAGCAGGGCAGCGAGCAAAGCTTGTATGACGTTGATGATGTGCAGCTGGAAAAATATTATAAAAACTACCTCGCTGGTATGGGCGCAACGGAAAAGGCGTTTATTGCCGCGGTCAGTCGCTTAGCAAAATACCCTGTGGTCGGTGGTCTTGCTGTGCGCTGGGAAAAAGACGGCGTTTATGTTGATTCCAATATCACCTTATATGATCCGTCGTTAGAGTATTCGTTTCAGGCGGCGGTCAATAATATGATCTATTTGGCGCAAGGTATTTATCGCGTCGGTATTTTTAAATCTTGCTTATTTAACGCCAAAGATACGCTGCATTTTGAACGTGACACACGCACTGCACCATTTGAAAATAATGGCCAGCGCATTCCATTTGAAGTCTCGGCAATCACTGATTTAGAAAATGTATCGCATTTGCACTCATATTTTGAAGACGGTAAAGACCCTGATGAGTATTTGCATTTACCCGACAATGTGATGCAGGTTCTTAAAGAAATGAATAGCATTCATCATACCGGTTGTATTATTTTTGAGGTGCTGGAACAACATCTCAAAATTCACAGCTATTTAATGCTGCTCGATCACAGTAAAAAGCAACAATTTGAACAGTGCTTACAACAACTTCTCGAATTATTGCCGAGCATTGATGAGCTTGGAATTGCTGGTTTTATGAAGCTACCTTATAAAGACACACGGTTTTTTGAACATATAAATCAGTTACCTGAGCATTACTATCCAAAAAATCCCAAATAGTTTTGTTAGCGGCAACCTTTGCCTGACAAAACGGCACAGTCAAACGAGGACTACAGTATGGACAAAAATAACATAGGTGATATGGCATGGCTTGATTTAACCGTCGATGATGCCGAAAGCGTTCGAGATTTTTATCAACAGGTCATCGGTTGGAAATCCGATAATGTGTCGATGGGAGACTATGAAGACTTTGTTATGTTGAGCCCCAAAGGCGGTGATGCGCAAGCCGGAATTTGTCATGCTCGGGGTGGCAATGCGGATTTACCACCGGTATGGTTACCGTACTTTCTGGTTGCCGATATTGATCAGGCTGTTAGTGCGGTAGAGCAAAATGGCGGTGCTATGGTGACCGACATTAAATCTATGGGCAGCGACAGATACGTGATCGTTAAAGACCCCGCAGGAGCCCACTGTGCCTTGTATTACAAAGGCTAGTGCAGTAAAGGCAAACCGTCATAAAGACAAAACAGCGTAAAGACGAACCAAGTAAACTCGAGCAACACAAAGACGAACAAAGCTCGATAATTGACATAAGCGAAGATAATACAAGTGAGCAGTTCATTAACCTTGTATGCAGGTAAAACGGCATATCACACCATCAAGCAATACGGCTTACAGCCAGATCTTTTTACCACCTTGGTGGGTGCCAGTGGTGGACCCAAATGGTTTGTATTAGCAGGCCTCGATCGTTATTTTTGTGGTGATTTTTTTAAAGACAGAACAACGCCGCTAGATACCTTGGGATCATCAGCCGGAGCCTGGCGGTTCAGTTGTTACGCGCAAAATGACAAGCTCGCGGCTATAAACCGCTTGATAGATGGTTATGCCAATTTAAGTTATCCAAAAAAAGCCAATAAACAACAAGTGACAGCGCAATCTGAACAGCTTTTACAACATGTGCTGGGGCAAAATGGGGTGAATGAAATCATCAATAATCCCAACATTAGTAATCATATCATTGTCGCTCGTTCAAAAGGCTTAAGTCGCCATGAGAATCCTGTGTTGCAGTTAGGTGGTTTACTGGCCAGTGCGATGGCTAATGCGCGCAGTCGCAAACGTTTATCGAAACATTATCAACGAATTATTTTCTCACAAAATCAATCTACCGCACCGTTTGATTATAACGATGGCATTGACTCAAAACAGGTGGCGTTATCGGCGGACAATACCTATGATGCGTTATTGGCGACAGGGGCTATTCCACTGCTTATTGGCGGGGTGAGAGACATCAGCGGCGCAGGACCTGGCATGTATCGCGATGGTGGCATTATTGATTATCATTTCGATCAGCGGTTTTTAACGCGACCGGTGACGGTAGATGGTAACCCGTCTAAAGAGGGACTGGTATTGTATCCGCATTTCCATCATAAATTTAAACCCGGTTGGTTCGATAAATACGTAAAACACAGATACAGCAACCAAGAGTATTTTGATAACGTGTTGGTGTTAAGCCCAAGTCAGCAGTTTGTCAGCAGTTTACCGTACCATAAGATTCCCGATCGCACGGATTTTAAAACCTTATCTGAACAACAACGCATCGATTACTTTCTGCAAGTGGTCGCCGAAAGCAGCCGTTTAGCTGCTGAGTTTGATGACTTATGCCAACTCGCTCCAGAACACCTGCCAGTGCAATTGATTGGTTAGTATAAATCTTGGCTTTTATTCAAACCTTGGCTCAAAAATAAACTGTCATAAACCCGTATAGCGTGCTCATCGGTCATCCCGGATAAATAGTCGGCAATGACGCGATGCGGGTTTTCACCTTGTTGACACGCAACTTGCCAACGTTCATTGGTCGAAATTGGCAACAATCGAGCAGGATCACTGGCAAACGCTTCAAACAACTCCATTACAATCTGTTGGCCTTTATATTCCATTCGTTGGATGTCGGGTTGCTTGATCACAAATTTGTAGACGTAATCTTTGAATATTTTTAATGCTTGGGCTTGCTTTGCAGGCAATGCGGCGTTGTAGCGCAATAAAGGCTCTTGGAAGTTGGTGCCAATGCTGTCATTTAAATCCTGCAACTCAATATGAGTGATCAGATAATTCACCAGCATACCGATGGCATCTTTTTGCAGATAGCGCTTATAAGAAAATAACTTTTCAAATATTGCTGTGGTGTGTTTATTTAAAAATTCATCATCGAGCTCACTTAGCGGTCGCACAACGTTTTGCTCAAAGCTTTCACGACTGACAACACGGGTGACAATGGCGTCTTCCATATCGTGAATGCCGTAAGCAATATCATCGGCTAATTCCATGATTGAACAGTCGAGTGATTTATAGCAGGTTTTGTGATGCCCATTGCCATTAACAATGACCTTTTGAAATTCATTGCGATCTTTTTCTGACAATGGTGCAAGCACCCAGTCAATGATCTTAAGGTCGTCTTTATACAAACCTTTAGGTGGGTGCCAATCACCAGCTTTTAATTGGCGAAAGTTAACCGGCGGAGTTTGTGCTTGTTGATTGGCGAGTCGCTCAACCACTTGCGGGTATTTGATCAAGCCCAATAAGGTGCGCCGTGTTAAATTCATGCCAAAATGTTCAGTGTATGGTTCGAGCTTGGTAACAATGCGAAAGGTTTGCCCATTGCCTTCAAAACCACCAAAGTTATGCATCATAAAATTAAGCGCCACCTCGCCGCCATGACCAAAGGGCGGATGGCCGATATCATGGGCTAAACACACAGCCTCAATAAGGGCATCTTCAGTGGGCAATAGCTGTTGGCTTAGAGTCGGGTATTTATTGCGTAATTGGGCGCATATCCCTGAGCCAATTTGTGCGGCTTCTAGCGAATGAGTGAGTCGAGTGCGGTAAAAATCACTTTGACCAACGCCCATGACTTGGGTTTTTGATTGCAGGCGTCGAAACGCAGCCGAATGCAGAATGCGAGCTCGATCCCGTTGAAACGGTGAGCGATGATCTAAAACTCGTGATCGTGTTCCTTGATCTTGTCTTTGTAACCAGTTCTCATTCATTGAAAACTCCCATTTGACCGGCTTATAGCTTTAACATACTGAATTTAAATACGTTAGGCAATCATATGGGAGTGTCCGTAAGATATTATTCTGTTCTAAGTTAGCATATACGCTAAGGCTTAACTGACGTTGCTGTCGTAGCCAGAAACATAATCGCGTTGAAAATAATCAACCCACATAGCTGTGGCACCGCAAATGGCAACCGGCATGACAATTAGGTTAACAATTGGGATCATCGCGGCAATAGTGACGCTAATGCCAAAACCAAAACACTTGCCTTTATGCTCAGATAACTTACTGCGCATGTCGATAAAATTGATTTTATGATTGTCAAAAGGGTAATCACAATATTGAATGGCCATCATCCATGCGATAAATACAAACCAGATGATTTGTCCAAAAAATGGCAATATCCATAGCACGATAAAAAAGCCAATGGCGCGAGGTAAGTAGTATTTTAACTTACACCATTCGCGACTTAGGGTACGGGGAATATCCTTAATAACGTCAGCGAAGCCGGAATCATCCAGTTGATGACCAGACAAATGACGTTCAATTTTTTCACTTAATAAACCATTGAATGGTGCCGCCAACCAATTGGCAAACGTAGAAAACACAAATGAAAAACATATCAGCGCGGTGACATACAATAATGGTTCGACAAACATGGTCAGCCATGACCAGTCAGTGCCAAGCCATTGTTCAAAGTCGACGATGATATCGCTAATGTATAAGGTGAGATAATAAAACGCGACGCCAAATAAAATGAGATTGACCATCAATGGCACAAATACAAAGCGGCGGATTCCTGGTGTTTTGATTAATTCAAAGCCTTTGAAAAAGTAGCCCGCACCACCTTGGGCGATAGGCTCGCGAATACTGCGTGTCATTTGTTATCCTTTATTATTGCGGTGAATTACCCTGTGCTTATAAGCTAAAGCTTAGTGGGTAATGAATCACTTTTTACACAAATTCATAGCTGTTTTTTAGTATAACGAATTAGGCGCTGGCAACAACAGCGAAAAATGTTACAAAGCGTGTGTTTATTTGATACAGTAGTTCAATAAGCATAAGCCTTTGCGCAATATTTTCAGCATTGCAACTCAGGCAGAAAAACAATAATAAATACCTAAAAAAAGAATCAATACTCGTTACTTTATGCGCCTAAAAAAGATCAAACTCGCCGGTTTTAAGTCTTTTGTCGACGTCACCAATGTGCCGTTCGAACAAGACATGACGGCTATTGTTGGGCCTAACGGGTGTGGTAAATCCAATATTATCGATGCTGTGCGCTGGGTTTTAGGTGAAAGCTCTGCTAAAAACTTACGCGGCGACTCGATGACCGATGTCATTTTCAATGGTTCTACGTCTCGTAAACCCGTAGGCCAAGCAAGCGTTGAGTTGGTGTTTGATAATGCATCGCAAAATTTGGCTGGCTCTATGGCCGATCGCAGCGAAATATCGATTCGCCGCGTGGTTAATCGTGATAGCCAAAATACCTACTATTTAAATGGCAGCAAATGCCGTCGAAAAGATATTACCGATATTTTTCTCGGCACCGGTCTAGGCCCGCGCAGCTATGCCATCATTGAACAGGGCATGATTTCTCGTCTTATCGAGTCTAAACCGCAAGAGTTGCGCATTTTTATCGAAGAAGCGGCAGGGGTCTCAAAATACAAAGAGCGCCGCCGAGAAACCGAAAACCGCATTCGCCATACCCGAGACAATTTATTGCGTTTGGCGGATATTCGCCAAGAGTTAGCGGTCAATTTGGAAAAACTGCATGGCCAATCGCAAGCTGCCATTCGTTTTCGTGAATTAAAAGCGCAAGAGCGTCAATTAAAAGCTGAACTGGCGGGCATACGATATCGCCATAGTCAGTTGAAATTGCAATCATTGCACAGTAAAGAATTGCAGTTACAAACTGAATTAGAAAAACTCAATGCTGAGCAAGTACAGGCGGAAAAGGACATTATTCGCGCCCGTACGCGACAAGATGATAGCACCGACAAGCTAGAGCTGCTTAATCAAAAAAAATTGGCAATAACGTCAAATATTGCCGGCGTCGAACAAAACATCAAACATGTCAAAGCGCAAAAACTATCGCTGTCTGAGAATAACCAACGTTTGCAGCAATCTTTGCAAGAGAGCAAGCAACTCATTGAGCAACATCAGCAACAACAAGCTGAGTTGGATGAGCAACTAACCCAAATTGAACCAGAACTCGAGATTGTCAGCGCCCAACTTGACGAATTGACGCAACAACAAATGGACATCAGTCAGCGCCAACAAAGCTGGCAACGACAATGGGATGAGCAGCAACGCCAACAAGCAGATTACGAAAAGCGCGTCGCCATCAATCAAAGCCAAATAGACGCGACAAATCAATTGTTGCTAAAAACAGAGCAGCGACTGAGTCAGTTGACAGAGCAAACATCGCTGGTTGATGTTGAGCAATTACAACAGCAGATTGAAGAGGCAATACTCAGCGAACAAGAGTGTTCGAGTCGTTATCAACAGCATCAAGCGGTTGTCGAAGAATGTGAAAGCGCGTTGTTAACCGAGCAAAACAAATTACAAAATCTTCTGGATGAGGTGCAACAGCAAAAACTGCAGCGGGGTGCGCTGCAATCGCAAATCGATGCATTGAACTCTATAAACGCCAATCAAAGTGATTGGCAAAAACGCCAATCTGATTATCTTCAACAACAAGGTGTTACTGAGCTTGAAAGTGTCGCACAACAGCTGAGCGTTGATGCGGGTTGGGAAGTTGCGGTTGAAATGGTGCTAGAGCATTTTCTTATGGCTCAACACGTTGAACAATGGCCGCAATCATGTGATTTAGAGCAAGCGGTGTTGGTTCGCAATGATACAAGCACCGATAAACAGCCATTGCCTGAGGCGATACCAGGGCAACACACCTTGTTGTCTAAAGTCGCTGGTGGTGACGCATTGGCTGATAAACTTGCCAAGGTGTTGGTTGCCGACACGCAAGATCAGGCGATAGAGCTTATTGGCATGTTACCGGATAACAGCTGGTCAGTGATCTGCCCGCAAGGATTATGGTTGTCGAAACAATGGTTACGCAAAGGGGTTTTAGCGGATTCACAAGGTCAACTTGAACGACATAATCGTCTTAAAGAGCTGACAGCGCAACACCACGCAGCACAGCAATCCCTCGCTGATACGCAACAACAACTTACATTGCAACAGCAAATCGTTGCCGAACAAAAGCTAACCCTCGCACAGCATATACAGCAACGTGGTGCCACTAACGAGGCATTACAACAGCAGCAACAGACGGTGCACTTAAAGCGCCAAGAGCTTGAGTTGACAAATAATCAGCAAGGTCAAATCCGTGATCAGATTGCCGCGCAACAGGAGCAGTTGCAACAGGAAATGACTCGTTATGAAGAGTTATTAATTGAGCAACATAATTTGTCAGAGGACAACACCATTGATGCGTCGGCGTTTACTGCGATGGCCGATGAACGTGAGCAATTGCTGCGACAGTATCAAGATAGTTCTAGCCAACATAAAGTTGCTATGCAGCGTTCTCAATCGCTGCAACTGAAGCAACAAAAGTTGACTAGTGAATTAGCCGCCATCGAAAAAGCCAACGTTCGTGAAACGGAACATTGGCAAAAATTGCAGCAACAATTAGAGGAATTAGAACAACAGGCTAAACAAAATCTGCAACCTCTTGATGAGCAACAGGCGCGTTTGCAAACGATGCTAGAGGAACGGTCAAAATTGGATACCCAGCAATCGGCAATAAATCAGCAACTGCAGCAATCGAGTCAGCAAATTGATCGCTTAAATGAGTGTCAGCACAATGCCATGCAGCGCATTAGCGCGAGCCAACAATCAATACAAGATTTGCTTGTTGATATGCAAAGCTACAAACTCAAAGCAGGCAGTGCAAAAGAGCAGTTGGCTGAGCTACAGCAAGATCTCGATACGATACTGGCTGCATTAGATAGCAAAGCCTCTGAAAATCAGTGGCAAATTAAATTGGCTCGTGTGGTCAAATCAATATCGGCGCTTGGCGCGATTAACTTGGCGGCGATTGAAGAGTTTGAACAACAATCGCAGCGTAAAAACTTTCTCGATCAGCAAAATGATGACTTACAGCAAGCATTAGCAACACTGGAGTCCGCCATAGCAAAAATTGACCGTGAAACTCGAGCTAAGTTTAAACAGACCTTTGAACAGGTCAACAATGACCTTAAGGTTTTGTTTCCTAAGGTTTTTGGTGGTGGTAGTGCCTATTTAGAGTTGACCGGAGATGACTTACTTGATACTGGTGTGACCATTATGGCAAGGCCACCAGGCAAAAAAAATAGTACAATTCACTTACTTTCTGGTGGTGAAAAAGCGCTAACCGCATTATCATTGGTATTTGCGATATTCAGACTCAACCCCGCGCCGTTTTGTATGCTCGATGAAGTGGATGCACCATTGGACGATGCAAATGTCGGACGATTTTGTAAATTGGTTGAAGAAATGTCGCAAACAGTGCAATTTATCTATATCAGTCACAATAAAATAGCCATGGAAATGGCTTCGCACCTGACAGGGGTGACCATGTACGAACCTGGAGTTTCAAGAATGGTCGCCGTTGATATTGACGAAGCAGTTGCTATGGCAGAGGCAGTGTAAAACAGGCTTGGTAATGGAATTCAGTTTCAGAGATATATTAATAATTATAAGTGTCGTCGTCATCATCGCTATTTATCTGAACGGACGTCGAAAAATCCATGTAGATGGAAAAAACCCAATAAAGCTCAAATCGGACAAAGTCGAAACCTCTATTGAAGACGACGTTGCTCGTAATTTTGATCGAGAAGGTTTTGATCAACTTGGTGTTGGTGTGCCAAAACCTGTCGTTCTTGACAATTCGGTGCCAGAGCCGAGTGACGAAGAGCTTGAAGTGATCACCTCAAATAATCCTCCACCAGTAAGTGATGAAGAGTTGATGGAGCAAGCGCCAACATTGCAAGAGATTGAAGTGCTTGAGCGTGATTTTTCACCAAGTAACGATGATCTTGAGCCTATCGCTAAATCGGACAACAAAAATCAACAGTCGCTTGATGCCAGTATGCTCGACGCAACTTCAGTTATGCCAAAGACTGCCTTGGAAAATACCTTAGAATCACAACATGCCATTGCTGAAAATGCTGAGGCCGTAAGTGATGCAGAGCAAAACGTTCAGGCAATGAACACGCCAGCGCCTGTTGCTGAGCAAAGCTTTGAAGAGGTTCCTGCGGTAGCTGATTCGGTCAGTGCCGAACCAGTAAGTACCAGTCAAGCTCGCAGCGCAACAGCTGAGCCGGCGAAAGTCGCCGCTGATCAGAGTGTGGCGCAACACGCTGCGGCTACAAAAGATGTCGCTGTGACGGCAAAACCTGCCAAAGTAACGCTTGAGCCAATTTACAAAGAGCCAGTTTACAAAGAGCCAGTGTTTGAGTCTAAACCCGCTGCGCCAGAGCCAGAGATGCCTAGCATGAGTGCATTAGATGATGATGACATCGCTGCAAACAATAGCGCTGTTGCGACTGAGCCAAAGGTGCAAAATGCTAAAGGCGCAGTTAAAGCTGCAGCCAAAGCAAAAGCCACAACCAGTACTGCAAAACCAACCAAAGCCAAAAAAGCCGTTAAACGAAATCAAATGGAAATGGATTTTGATACTGTAGAGCGTGGTGAGAAAGTTGAGTTAGAACAAGAAGTATTGGCGTTATCTGTGGTTATGCCTGAACAACAAGCAATCAGTGGTGCTGCCTTGTTACCGTGTTTCTTAACCTTAGGCTTGAAGTTTGGTGAAATGAATATCTTCCACCGCCATCAAGACAATGCCGGTAACGGCAAAATAACTTTCTCAGTCGCTAATATGGTTAATCCGGGTACTTTTGACTTGGATAATATGGAGCAATTCAGCACTCGCGGTATTACCATGTTTATGACCTTGCCTAATGCCAATGACCCGCAAAAAGTGTTTAAGCAAATGCTGAGCGCAGCTAAGCAAATTGCCGATGAATTTGGTGGTCAAGTCTTAGATGGACAGCGCAGTGTTATGACTCGTCAAACCGAGCAACACTATATGAGCAAAATACGTGAGTTCGATCGCCGCGCCCGATTGGCCGGTTACTAATCTCATTGAATCATCAAGCCCCACACAATGGGGCTTTTTAATCTAAAGTGATCCGTTATGTCTGAACAAGCCATGAATACCCCTATTTTAGAAAAAATGCAGCAAATCATTGCTGAGCTTAACGAGTACAATTACCAATATTATGTATTGGATCAACCAAGTGTGCCGGATGCGCATTACGACCGATTAATGCGTGAACTGCAGGCGTTAGAAAAAGACCATCCAGAGCTGGTGCAACTCGATTCTCCTTCGCAAAAAGTTGGTGGTGCACCGCTTAAATCATTCTCGCAAGTGACACATCAATTGCCGATGTTATCTTTGGATAATGTCTTTTCTGATGACGAGTGGCAAGCATTTGTTAAGCGCATCTCTGAGCGCTTGAATACTTCGCAATTTGCTATTGCCGCAGAGCCTAAGTTAGATGGTTTGGCGGTCAGCTTGCGCTATGAACAAGGTCTGTTAGTGCAAGCGGCAACCCGAGGTGATGGTAGTACGGGCGAGAACATTACTGAAAATGTGCGAACAATTCATGCCATTCCCTTAAAGTTGCGTGGTAGTAACTTTCCTGACGTGCTTGAAGTGCGCGGCGAAGTGTTTATGCCAAAGCAAAGCTTTGAAATGCTTAATGAGCGGGCAATAAAGCAAGGTGAAAAGGCTTTTGCCAATCCGCGCAATGCTGCCGCTGGCTCTTTACGCCAATTGGACTCTCGTATCACCGCCAAACGTAACTTGTCGTTTTACGCCTACAGTCTTGGTTATGTTAGTGATGAAAGCTGGTTGGCAGACAGTCACTTTCAACGTTTAATGCAAGTTAAAGAACTTGGTTTGCCAATGTGCCCAGAGAGCAAATTATTGTCCGATGCCTCGCAATGTCAGGCTTTTTATCAAGACATCTTAACGCGACGCGAGCAGTTGTCTTATGAAATTGATGGCGTGGTCTTAAAAGTTGATGATATTGCCATGCAGCAAACGCTTGGCTTTGTTGCTCGAGCACCACGCTGGGCAACCGCTTACAAATTCCCTGCACAAGAAGAAATGACTCAATTATTAGATGTTGAGTTTCAAGTGGGCCGAACCGGCGCTATTACCCCTGTTGCACGTTTACAGCCGGTTTTCGTCGGTGGTGTGACGGTTTCTAATGCAACATTACACAACCAAGATGAAATAGAGCGTTTGGCATTAAAAATTAATGACACGGTGATCATTCGTCGTGCAGGTGATGTGATTCCGCAGGTAGTCAGTGTGGTGATGGCCAAACGTGACGACAAGGCTAAGGACATTATCTTCCCACAAACCTGTCCTGTATGTGACTCTGCCGTCGACAAACAAGTAGGTGAAGCGGTATTGCGCTGTACTGGTGGATTGTTTTGTGAAGCGCAACGTAAAGAGGCGATTAAACATTTTGCATCCCGTAAAGCGATGGACATCGACGGTCTAGGCGATAAATTAGTTGAGCAATTAGTTGATGAAAGGTTGATTCACACGCCAGCGGATTTGTTTGCGTTAAATGAGACTGTGCTAAGTACGTTAGAACGCATGGGCAGCAAGTCGGCACAAAATTTGGTTAGCTCTTTAAGCAACTCTAAACAAACGACATTAGCCAAATTTATTTATTCGCTTGGTATCAGAGAGGTTGGTGAAACAACGGCCAGTAATTTAGCTCAGCACTTTTTGACACTAACGGCATTACGTGAGGCAAGTATAGACTTATTGCTTGAGGTAAGTGATGTTGGTAATGTGGTGGCAAATAACATTGTGCAGTTCTTTGCTCAGCCTCACAATAACGAGGTGATTGATGCCTTGCTTACCGCTGGCATTCATTGGCCTGATATTGAAGTTAAAGCTGACGATGAATTACCGCTTAAAGATCAAACTTATGTTCTTACTGGTACGCTAAGTCAGATGGGGCGAAGTGAGGCGAAAGCGAAGCTGCAATCTTTAGGAGCTAAGGTGTCGGGCAGTGTGTCGGCTAAAACCCATTACCTTGTTGCCGGTGAAAAAGCTGGAAGTAAGTTAACTAAAGCAACGGATCTTGGCGTCGATATATTAACGGAAGATGAAATGTTGGCGTTATTTAGCCACCATGGTGTTTAAGCCAAGGTTATACGCTATTACGGATTAAGCTTTGCTTGCTGATAAAAATCGCATACAGTGAATCCCTGTATGCGATTTTTTGTGGGTGTTAATAAAGTCCATCAATGTAGAACAGCGACGCTAAATCGCCAATAATAAAAGCAAAAACGAACTAACCAGAACCTAAACCTAACGAATAGAAGCTTATATAAAACCATGGAATTTTTTCTACCAATTCTGATTTTTGCCTTTTCATCGACCATAACCCCAGGGCCTAACAATATTATGATCATGACATCAGGGCTAAATTTTGGCATTCGCAGATCATTGGCACATTTGTTTGGTATTTGCTTGGGCTTCCCCTCAATGGTGGTGCTGGTTGGTCTTGGGTTTGGCGTCATTTTTGAGCATTTCCCGATGCTACATATGGCAATCAAAGTCATAGGTATTATGTATTTACTATATCTTGCCTATCTGATTGCCAATGCCGGTACCCAGCAACAAGGCGAGACAAAGTCTCAACCTCTTACCTTTATACAAGCGGTGCTATTTCAATGGGTAAATCCTAAAGCTTGGGTTATGGCAACCGGGGCAATCGCCGCATTTACTCAGCTGGATGGCCATTTATTTAGCCAAGTATTATTGGTCGCTTTGGGGTTCTTTTTGGTTGCTTTTCCATGCGTAGGTAGCTGGCTCTATTTTGGCGTGTTAATGAACAAGATAATCAATAACCCTAAATCGGTTCGTTATTTTAACCTTACCATGGCGCTGTTACTGGTGGTGTCAATCTTACCTGTCGTTGCTGAACTCATTCCTTAGCCGCATCAGCTAAGCGGTGTAAAGTATCATTTTCGATAAACTCGATGTGATTGTTTTTGCCAGCGCCAGTGCCATTATATTTGTCACATACCGCGATCTGGAACATAGCGTTTGCCACCGAGCTGGCCCTAATCGGTTTTAATTTAGCTAACGGACCAATAAACACAAAGCCCAACAGTGATGTAATAACGATAGAGAGTTGTTCAGCTAAGCGAAACTCTGGTCTTTGGCCAATCAATAAAGAAGGTCTAACAACGCTTATACGCGTTAAACCAAGGCGAGCTATGTCACACTCCATTCTGCCTTTAGTCGCACTGTAAAACGCTTTAGATTTACTGTTAGCACCTAAGCTTGAGATCACCATAAAGTGCTTTACCTGAGCGTGTGCACATTGTTTGGCAATATCCAGCACCAATTGATAATCAATTGCCGCGAAGGCTTGCTTAGTTTTGGCCTTTTTTATGGTTGTCCCTAAACAACAAAACACCGTATCAATGCCGCTTAGATGTTCTGAGAGGTTTCCCATCTGATCGAAATCAACGACGACTTGTATTAATTTTGCGTCACTAACATTAAGCTTTTTACGAACAAAAACCGTCACTTGGCTAAATTGCGTGCTGTTAAGCAGCTTTGTGAGCAGGGCACTTCCGGTCAGACCTGATGCGCCAAAAAGGGAGGCCGTTGCTGTTTTCATGATGGTTTTAACCTATATGTAGTTTTGTTCTTAGAGGAATATTTATATTACCAAAAGAATATAAAAAAAAGTAAAAAAAACGCTTGCAAATTTACAGGTCAATAACAGTACGGCGTGGAAAAAGTTATCCACTGTTTTTGTGAAAAACTTTGCATTTTTGTTAAATTTACAAGACAGGTGGAAATGTAACTGCCATGAAAACTTTATAAATTTTGAAAGTGTAAAGTTGGTATAGGTCTGCAAACCGTATCTAGCAACATTTAACAATATTGTCAACAGAGTTATCCACAGCTTGGTGTGTAAGAATTTTATTGTACTGGTAGTGCAATAAAGTGCTTGTCTATTGCATTAATGTGCAAAAATAAAATATGACGAATCGAGACAATGTAGCGAATTTATAAATTGACATTTGTCATTTTTTTCATCCTTTCAAATTTGATTTTTATTAAATTCAGATTACGTGCAGCTAGGTTAACATCTTGTTTTTAAAGGGTTGAAAGCCATTGCTGTGGTTTTTGTATAGGCGTGCGGTTAAATATGGCGAAAACTTGTGGCGTCGGGGCTTGCTGTGTAAAAATTAACGAATTCATTGGGGCGTCAGTACTTTTTATTGTCTCAAATGCAAGGCGTCAATTTGCATAAAAAACGCACCATCTGAATAGTTATTCATGATGATGCGTTTTTTATCTATAGTTATCAACAGCACTGTTTTGGTGCAGAAATTAGCTTATTGACTATTTTTATTGGCCTTCTGAGCGATGATCATACCAACTAACATCATCAAAATAAAAGCCAGGATTTTATCATTGGCACCAATTATATTAGCAACGGCTGGACCCGGACAAATACCCGATAAACCCCAGCCAATTCCAAAAATAGCACTGCCAATGATTAATCGGCTATCGAGGCTGGAACTTTTAGGCAGATCGAAGTTACTGGCAAATATTGGTTTTTCCATTCGTTTTATCACAAGCAAATACGCGCTTATAAACACCATTAATGCCCCAGCCATGACAAACCCGAGACTGGCATCAAAATGACCGAATAAGTCGAGAAAGTTAAGAACCTTATCTGGATTGACCATTTGCGACACCGTTAGGCCAATCGCGAATATTAAACCACAGACAAAGGCAGATACATTGGTTACGATGCTTTTTCCTGTTTTACTGGTCATGCTAGCCTCCTACCATGTGGCGTGTTACAAACACCGTAATAGCGGCTGTTATCATAAACACAACAGTGGCGACGATTGAACGTTTCGATAATCGTCCTATACCACAAATGCCGTGACCGCTGGTGCAGCCTGAACCATATCTAGAGCCAAAACCAACCAAAAAGCCGCCTATGATCACATGTGACCATTGTACATTGATTTCATTGGGCAACGAAAAGCCGAAAAAAGCCGCAATCATAGGGCCAGCAATAAGGCCGAGTATGAAAAATAACTGCCAGCTCGATTGAATTGGATAGCGAGAAAACGTATGGGCAAAAATACCGGAAATTCCGGCTATCTTACCGAGTAACAGCAACAATAAAATTGCTGCAATACCTATAATAGCGCCACCAATCAGCGCCGAATAGGGAGTGAATTCTGTCATATAAAAAATACCTTGTATCTAATGTTGCCTTATATTAGCACTTGCTAATACAAAAGGGTAGTTCATGCACCCAGCTTTTAGATGTGTGCGAAAATGCGTTTAAATACATAATGCTAGCGCCAATTGATTCAAGTGTAGTCGTTGTAACTCACTAATACATAGTGATAAAAATTATAAAGCCAAGTACACTTAAGCAATAATAACAGTTGATTTAGATTCATTTATGGCACGTAAGTTACCACCTCTGCACTTATTACAAATATTTGAAGTTGCAGCTCGACTACAGAGTTTTAAACAAGCATCTGAAGAGCTGTTTATCACGCCGTCGGCGGTGAGCCATCAAATAAAAGCATTAGAAGAATTTCTCGGCTTCGAATTATTTATTCGTAAAACCCGTAAGGTGAGTTTGAATAATGCCGGTCGTAGTTATTTAAAAACAGTACAAGATGCGTTGTATACCATTGAACAGGGCACCGCAGAGATCACCCGCCAATTTCAATCGCCTGTATTGCGTATATCCACGTTTCCAACCATGGCGTCTAACGTCATTATTCCGCAATTAGGGTTATTTCAAAAGGCTCACCCAGACATCGATATTCGCATTGAGACTGGCATGCAATTGGCGGATTTGCGCTACAGTGATTTTGATATTGCTATACGCATAGGCAAGGGTGGTTGGCCGGGCGTGTTGAGCCAAAAGTTGATGAACGTCGATATTGCCGCCGTTTGCTCTCCTGAATTTCAGCAGCAACATGACTTACGTAAACTTGAACAGCTTAGTGATGTGCCACTGCTTGATTTGGGTAATATGGATAACATTTGGTCGACTTGGATGGGGTACTTAGGTGTTGACCGCTTTAAGGCAAAGACTCAATTAAGTTTTAACAATTACGACACCATGCTTGATGCAGCTGAGCAGGGGCTCGGGGTGGCTTTGGCTATGGTACCGATTGAAAATCGATTGATAGAGCGCAAGTTATTAGTAAACCCTTTTGAAATAGTCACTCCATACACCAATGCGTTGTATGCGGTTTACCGTCCAGAAGACGAAGAGCGCCATGAGATCCATTGTTTTTTATCATGGTTAACCAAGTCACCACTATTGCAACAACAAGTCAAAAATACCAAGAAAACCTCAACATAGTCATTCATAGCGGATTAATTTTCATCTGTTGTCATACTGTTGTCGGCATTTTGTCATCGAATACAGCGCGACTTAGACTTGTAAGTTGTTGATTGTTAATGGGATGTTGATAAATTTATCTACGTTTTTTTAGGGTTGAATGATATTCATCTATATGGTGAATATTTTCCCTTTGTACAAATCTCGGTCAATGCCTAGCATTAACACCATAAGTTGCATACAAGCACCGGGAGCAAATCATGAAGATGAATCGTATGATGTTAAAAGGATATCGTTACTTAGCAACACTGTTAGTTTTAACCCCATTGATGGTGGATATTTTGTTGGTTAACAACATGGTGTATTCAATCCTATACCTACCGCTTATCAGTTTGCTGCTGGCAATTGTTGGTAAATATATCGACCTACAATTTATGATTGCCATTTTGAATGATGAGAAACGTCATCAGTTAGGCAAAGTGAGTAAGGTGAACCCTATGAAAAGCCGCTGCGCTATTGAGAAAAAAGTTGCTTAGCTAGATAGGGCTATAATTGCATTTGTTATATGCCCGCATCGGTTGCTATTTTTCTTGCAGAAACAGTAAGCGCTCTTGTTGGTCAATGTTGAAGGTAAATTGCTTAAGAAAATTCATGCCTAATAAACCATCGGCACTGTCCATACTTTCTAATGGCATAATAACCACTTCCAAATTTTCGACGGTCCAAGCATCTATGGTAAATTGTTTAATTATAATGCTGTAGGCTTGTTCTTCACCGGATGCTGTTCGTATGGTCATAGTGCGATGCACATCATAGTTTTCTTGTGCTGATAATTCATTTAACAAACGTTCAGATATAACCGTTAATGACGCGCCAGTATCGATCATTAAACGCCCATAACGACCTTGATTAAATCGAGCATTAACCAACATATGGTCGCCATCTTTAATCAAGGGAATGCCATTTAAGTTACGTTCTTTACGCTCTATCATGCGCAGTAGTTTATTCAGTTGCACTTCAACTTGCGGTAAACCTTCGACTTGCTCAAGATACGCCAATGCATTGTCTATGTTATTTAAGTGAATATGTGCTTCACTGATGACCAGAATATACTCAACTTGAAATCCTTGCTGATCGATAAGCTTTTCTGTCTGCTCAATCAAAAGTGACCAGTTTTGTAATTGCATGATATGCGCAGACCATTGCTGATAATAAGCCTGCAACTGACTTTCTAAAAAACTGTGCTTGCGGCTGTCGAATTGATTACGTATCAGGTCGAGGTAACGTTCAAAAACCAATTCATTGTCACCGCGTTTTTTTAATATCGCCAACTGCAATATGCTGGTTTCGTAATCGTACGGAAATACTCTTAGCATTTGCTCGACAAAATCTTCAGAAATATTGATTTGGTTGCCTTTTAGCCAAAGGTTAGCCTGTTGTAGCCAGGTTAGTTTTAATTTAAAGCTAATGTCCTCGTCGCTAAAGTAAATTTCTTCATATAGATCGACGGCCTGTGCAAATTGATAACTGTCAAAATATTGATGGGCTTTGGCGATAAGAAGGTTTAAGCGATTATCGTCGCTGTAAAGTTGATCAACTTTATCTTGGGTTGAAATAGACGAGGAAAGACCATCACTGCCGCTCAATGAACCATTGTTAGAATTGTTATGTGTTGACGCTGTTTGCATGGAAACGCCATCGACAGCTTGCTCTGCAATGTTATTTTCGACTTGCGCTTGACGTTTTAATAGGGTGATATTGGTGTATATAGAAAACGATAACGCCAATAACAACAGCACGATAATTTTGTTTTTTGACATCGTGATATTCTACCTTTGCAATGGTTTGTCACTAAAAGCCATTGATTGCACTACAATATTTAGATATACATTAACATACAATGTTGAGTTGCTCGAATTTACTGTTAGTGAATATCAGCTGATATGCATTTTTCTCCGACACGTTCGACATAATCAACACAATCGACGCGAGTATCTATGAAAAGAGTCATCGTAATTGTTAGCTGTTTGATGTTTAGTGGATGCGCCAGTTTAGGCGTTGAACCATGGCAGCGAGAACTGTTAGCAAAAAAAGAAATGGCGCTTAACAGCGGTGGTTTAGATACCATCATCGACGATCATGTTTATTTTTCCAAGGAAGCATCCAGTGGCGGTCGCAGTTTTGCTGGTGGAGGCTGTGGATGCAATTAAAGGATGACTCCGGCAATAAAGTCAAAGCCATCCTTGGCGCTGCTGCATGCTCATTACTCGGCAGCAACGCAAAAGCACAACAAGACGCCTGGCAGATTGATACGGCGGTTTTGTTGTATGCCGAAGAGCAACGTGTTTCAGTCGTTGAAGGTATAGTTTCAGCGACAAAAGATTTTGGCGACCAACATATATTTAATGGCAAAATTACTGCCGATACATTAAGTGGAGCGTCGGCTAATGGCGCGGTACCCCAGCCTTATGTACAGACATTTGCCCGACCAAGCGGTGATGGTGTATATCAAGTTGATGCCAATGAAACTCCCTTGGACCCGACATTTCATGACACCCGTTTACAGTTAAACGCCTCATGGTCACAGCCTTTTAGTGCCGACTATCGTTATTCCGTAGCCGCTCATGCCTCGAAAGAATATGACTACTTTTCACTCGGTGTCAGTGGTTCGATTGCTCGCGATTTTAATAAAAAAAATACCACATTAGCGTTTGGCCTCGGTGCTTTTTTTGATCAAATTGATCCTGAAGGTGGCATTCCTAAGCCATTGGCTATTTTATCGCAAGTCACACCGGATAGTGTATTAAGCGGTAATGTGTTTACCGATTTATCGTCAGGTGAAAACCCATATCGAATTGCTAAAGACGATGACAAAACCACCATTGATGTGTTGTTTGGTGTTACACAGGTGCTCAGTCGCCGCGCCATCGTGCAATTCAATTATTCTTATTCCAGCGTTGATGGCTACCTCAATGATGCGTTTAAAATCGTCTCTTTAGTCGACGAGCAAGGTATTTCACAAGCACAAATTTATGAAAGTCGTCCGGATACAAGGCAAAAACAAAGTGTGTTTGCGCAGAGCAAATATCACTTAGAGCATGACATTATTGATGTTTCGTATCGATACATGTGGGATGACTGGCAAATAAACTCGCATACCTTTGATTTGCGCTACCGCATACAATTAAATGGCCGTTATTTAGAGCCACATGTTCGCTATTACGAGCAGCAGGAGGGCGAGTTTTTTCAACCTTTCGTGACAACGGGACAATGGCAAAATGATCAACCGAAACACGTCAGCGCCGATTATCGTTTGGGGAAAATGAGTGCCTTCACCCTCGGCTTTAAATACGGCATTTTATTTGATAAAGGACGGGAATGGTCGTTTCGATTGCAATATTACCAGCAAGATCCGGATAATCCTGGCGTTGACGCGCCGGGCGTCTTGGCAGAACAAGATTTATATGAATCGGTTAAGGCCATCATATTTCAAGTCAGTAATTCTTTTTAGCGGCTAAGCCTATGACCACTGAGCGAGCAAAATCAAAACATCATGTTGATAGTTCATCGGCTACCGCTGAGACGTTATTGCCATTCTCATTAGCGAAAACCTCATTAGGTTACAAGGTATGCTTTAGCGCTATGGCAAGTCTTTGCGAAATTCTTATTAATAGTGATGATGACGTTGTGGTTAAGCAGTTAGCCCATGCCATTATCGATGAAACCCGCCGTATCGAACAAAAGTATTCAAGATACCGCAGCGACAGTGTATTAACTCATATTAATCAACAAGCGGGACATGAAACTGTTATTGACGACGAAACCAAGCGTTTATTTGCCTTTGCTAAACAGTGCTATCAATTAAGTAATGGATTGTTTGATATCAGTGCCGGTATTTTACGCAAAGCTTGGCAGTTTGATGGTTCAGACCAGTTACCTGCAGATAAAGACATTGAGCCGTTGTTGGCGCACATTGGCTTGGATAAGTTACAGGTAAGAGCTGACAGGATGTGGATGCCGGCATCAATGGAATTAGATTTAGGCGGCTTAGGTAAAGAGTATGCGGTGGATAGGGCGATGCTAATCGCCGAATCATTGATGTCAGACCTGAACACAGCATTGCCAGCGATATTGATTAACTTTGGCGGTGATATGTTGGCCAATAAAGCTCCGTTAAACGCTCGCAATGAACGTCAAGCTTGGCAAGTAGGGTTACAGCACCCTGATAAAAAACAAAACTCGGTGCATACCGTATCTTTAAATACAGGCGCCATTGCCAGTAGCGGTGACGCAAATCGCTACCTTTTAAAAGACGGTGTTCGATACGCGCATATCCTTAACCCAAAAACAGGTAAGGCAATTGTTAATGCGCCGCGTTCAGTGACCATAACTGCGCCTAACTGTGTGCAAGCAGGCTTTATCGCAACCTGGTCGATGTGCCAAGGAGAGCATGCGGCGACATTTTTAAAAGAGCTGGATGTTGGTCATTGGTTGATTTACTAACGTGTAGACTAGCAAGTAAATAGCACCATCATTTGCCGATGATTGACGTAAGCAAAATAAATGCTTAATGTCTGATATAACCAGCAACACAGTGACTAACCTATGACGAAACCGCTCCTCAAAGACCATCGTATTATTGAATTCCTTAATCAAGGTAACACGTTGTTGTTGGATGGCGGTATGTCTAACCAACTTGAAGAACAAGGCTTTGATCTAAACAATAGCTTGTGGTCAGCGCAGCTTTTATTATCAGCACCAACTGCTATCGTTGCAGCACATTTGCATTATTTAAAATCTGGAGCGCAATGCGTAATCACCGCAAGCTATCAAGCATCCGTTGCTGAGCTGACTAAATTAGGATTAAGCGAAAACCAAGCAAGTGATTTAATTGTCAGCTCGGTTACCCTAGCGCAACATGCTGTTGAGCAATTTATGCAGCTTAATCCAGATGCCATGCGACCTTTTGTTGCCGCGAGTATTGGCCCTTATGGTGCCAGCTTAGCCGATGGTTCAGAATATCATGGTAATTATGGGGTGAGTGATGAGGTATTGAAAACCCATCACCAAACGCAAATGTCATTATTAACCCAAACCGATGCCGATATGCTGGCATGTGAAACGGTACCTAGCTTACAAGAAGCCAGAGTGTTAACTGAGTTACTTAACAAGCAAACAAAACCTGCTTGGCTTAGTTTCTCATGCAAAAATGGACAACAATTAAACGATGGTACGCCGATTGAAGAGTGTGTTGCCGCCTTGCGTGATAGCGCAAATCCTATTGCTTTTGGCGTAAATTGTACCAACCCGACATACATGGTCGAACTCATCGAAAGAATCAAATCCGTTTGTAATGACAAGTTTATTGTTGTGTATCCTAATTCTGGCGAAGACTATGATGCACAAAGTAAAACATGGCATGGGACGGCAACCCCAAACGAATGCGGTCTCGCCTCAGAGCAATGGTTAAACGCCGGCGCAAATATTATCGGCGGCTGCTGCCGTATGGGGCCAAAACATATTGCCTCGATAAAAGCCGCGCTAACGAAATCCAATGCCGACTAGCCTCGGTGAGGACACTTCTCAAAGAGTTAACCATTGCGTTTTAAATGCGATATAACAAATAAAAAAGGATTGGCAATACCAATCCTTTCATTTTAAATGTTGCTCGCACGATTACTCGTATTCAGACGCGTATGTTTCTTCATAGGTGTGTGAGTACAGTTCAAATAAGTTGCCAAACGGGTCTTCTAGATACACCATTTTTGCTGGCTTGCTGTCGTCTTCTGGGTGGTAGCGCATAATATCCATACGTACTTTACCGCCAAACTTTTCAGTTTTTTCGATAACGCCTGCAAAGTCATCGGTTTGTAAACAAAAGTGAAATATGCCCAAACGAGAAAAGTCTAAATCATGTCGCTGTGCACGTTCTTTCATCTCAAATAATTCAACGCCAATACCATCTGATGTAACTAAGTGCGCAATATTAAAGCCTTTAAAGCCTTCACCAAAAACGGCGATACACATACGGCCAATCGCGGATTCACGCTCTTCAACAATGGTCGCTTTATTCATAACAATTTCAAGACCTAAAGCATTGGTGTAAAACTCAATCGCTTTATCCATGTCGCCAACCATAATACCTACGTGATTCATTTTCATAATATGCTCCAAAACTTGATAACTAAATAATGAATAATTGAGCTGGATAAACCGTAACTCGATTTGATGAGGAGATTATATGAATTGAAAGGTATTATGTGAAATTATCAATTGTCATGGTATTGATAATAAATCGTAATGATACTTCTATGTTGTGCACTCACTAACACTGCTTACTGTTAGATAAACGCAGACGTTGATAGTTAGTTTGCTTTATGCACCTGTCAGGCAAAAGCTAAAAGATAGGCTCTTTGAGCTATGGTTCTTAATAACTTAGGTTCTTAATAGCTTTTTTGGTATTGAATCGCTTTGGTATTTGAATATAGATACGGTGTGTTATTTACTCACCGTCGCTGTATTGAATATTTGCATTTCATTCTTAATGGTTTTGCGCATATCCATTAATTTTTTCGCGGTTTCGTGTTGTTTAATATCTTCATCGGTTTCAGGAACCCATTGTGGGATATTAACCGGATGACCGCTCTCATCGATGGCCACCATGATGACAATACAATGTGTGGTTAGACGTTTAGATAACGATTTTGGATCGCAAGCAAGCACTTCTAAAGCGATATGCATCGAGGTATTACCGGTATAGATCACTTTGGCTTCAACTTCGACTAGGTTGCCAACGTGGATAGGCGAGACAAATTGAATGCCACCAGCGTAAGCGGTAACACAATAACGTGAGCTCCAACCTGCCGAACAGGCGTAGGCGGCCAAATCAATCCACTTCATTACGGCACCACCGTGTACTTTGCCGCCGAAGTTGACATCTTGCGGTTCAGCGAGAAAACGAAGGGTGAGTGAACGTTGTGGGGCGGCCATAGGCAATCCTTATGAGTCTCAAACAGAGGAAAATAATTATTCAGCTTGCTATAGAGTGTATAGCACAAAGGCCATGATTTACAGGGATATAGTTGATTAATCAGGGAGTTATATAGAGGCTAACGAGTAGATTGCTAGACAGAGTTAATCTGTGGTGACGATGATGTCGGATTTGGGTACCGAGCAACAAGGTAAGAATTCACCATCACGAATAAAGGCCAGTGGTTCACCGTTGACGTATTCAATATCACCTTCAACCAAGTTACAGCGACAGGCGCCGCAAAAGCCATCACGACAATGATAATGAATCTCTATGTCGTTGGCTTCAAAATATTCTAGGGTGGTTTTATAGATAAGGTTGTCGAATTCCGCGTCGACAACCTTATTATCTATGGTGACTTTGTTTCCCACAGGCTTAATGCTTAGGCCTGAGATTACAGATCGAAGTCTTCAAAATCGGTTGAATCAACGGCGCTGTCCGTTTGACCAACCAGGTAAGATGAGATCTCGGTTTCTTGAGGTGCAACCTGCACATTATCACTGCTCAAGTAAGAGTTGATCCACGGTAATGGGTTACTCTTAATTTCAAATTGTGGCGCATAGCCAATCGCAGTTAAACGCTGATTTGATAGATATTCAATGTATTGCTTAAGAATTTCGCTGTTAAGACCGATCATAGAACCGTCTTTAAACAGATAATCAGCCCATTCTTTTTCTTGACGAATAACATCAAGGAAAATTTCTAGGCCTTCTTGATGTAATTCTTCGCTGATTTCTTTCATCTCAGGATCGTCTTTACCGCTCGCCCAAATATTTAGAATATGTTGAGTAGAGGTTAGGTGAACCGCTTCATCTCGAGCGATTAGCTTGATGATCTTGGCGTTACCTTCCAATAATTCGCGTTCGGCAAATGCAAATGAACAGGCAAACGACACATAAAAACGAATCGCTTCTAATGCATTGGTTGAACACACTGAACGGTATAGCGCTTTTTTAATTTCGCGCTCAGTGACCTCAACTTGCTTACCTTCAACTTCGTAAGTGCCTTCGCCTTGAGCTTGATATAACTGAGTCATCAAGATCAAACGGTCGAAGTATTGGCTGATTGTGCTAGCACGTTTGATGATGTTTTCGTTAATAACGATATCATCGAATACGGCACTTGGGTCAGTAAACAAGTTACGCAAAATATGCGTGTACGAACGTGAATGGATGGTTTCATAGAAACCCCAAGTTTCAATCCATGTTTCTAGTTCTGGAATCGAAACCAAAGGTAGCATACAGACGTTAACACTGCGTGCGGCAATTGAATCAAGCAAGGTTTGATATTTCAGGTTGGAAATAAAGATGTGTTGCTCGCTTTGCGTCAATGACTGCCAATCGGCACGATCTTTAGAAATATCGACTTCTTCTGGGCGCCAGAAGAACGAAAGCTGCTTTTCAATCAGCTTTTCAAAAATAGGGTGCTTTTGCTGATCGTAACGGGATACGTTAACGGTTTGGCCCAAAAACATCGGTTCAAGTAAAGGGTTGTTTTTGGTTTGATTAAAAGTTGAGTACGACATCATTTCTCCTTTCAATACTGCCCAATATGTCGTCAATACAGTATTAAATTTTTATTTTCTGCTATCTCAAATCCAAGGCATTTATTGTTCTGGTTATTCATTTAACCGTTTAGCGCAAAATCAACGATAAAGCCGGCTTTTTTTCAGGATTCGAGTTCACAACTTAATTGTGCCAAACCACCTAATTACACAATATATGGTGGTTAATAATTGGATAATAACACCAAATATGGAAATGTTTCTACTCAAATCAGGGGAAAATTGATAACTAAATTGTTTGCATTTCTAAATTCATTATGATGACAGCAATTTAGATAAATACCATGAATTTTGAATCTTTGACCGCAATTATTGTCATAGTCAATTAATGGTTGCTTTTTAGCCAGCTTTCTGGCTATTCTTAATTGCAATGACACACCAAAAATAGACCAAAAAAGATAGACTTATGATGCTGGCAACACTCCCGAGCCTGCCGAATTACCATGCTCTAGTAGTTTTAATCTTAACACTTGGTGCTTTATATCTTTTCAAACGAGAAGATATTTCCTTGGAAACCTCTTCGCTAACGGTTATTGCCGTATTAACGGTGTTTTTTGCTGTTTTCCCATTCGAGTATAACGGCAATGTGATTGAACCCGTTTCATTTTTCTATGGCTTTGGTCATGAAGCGTTAGTCACGGTTTGTGCGTTAATGATCATCGGTCATTCGTTAGTACGCACCGGTGCATTAGAGCCGATAGGGCGAAGTCTGGCAAAGTTGTGGAAGATCAGTCCACAAATATCATTATTATTTACCCTCATTATTGCCGGTACGTTAAGTGCCTTTGTCAACAACACGCCAATCGTGGTGCTGTTATTACCTATCTTGATCAGTGTCGCGATTCGTACCAAAGCCGATCCAAGTGGCATGCTCATGCCGATGGGCTTTGCAACATTAGTCGGCGGAATGGTCACAACCATAGGTACATCAACCAACTTGTTGGTTGTCAGTGTCGCCTTTGATATGGGCTTAAAGCGCTTTGGTTTATTTGATTTTGCTATTCCAGCATTGGTTGCCGCATCCGCAGCGGTGTTATATTTGTGGTTAATTGCGCCACGTATTTTGCCTAAACGTGAAGCCAGCATGCCGGATACATCACCGCGTTTATTTAGCGCTTATCTTAGCGTTAATGACACGTGTTTAGCGGCAGGTAAAACCATTGCCGAAGTAATTAAATTGACCGATGGTCAATTGCAAATCCAAAGTATTCAACGTGGCTCTGACAATCATAAGCTTATGCCATTACCAGACACCTTAATTCGCCCTGGTGATAGGTTGCAAGTGCGAGATTACCCTGACCGATTAAAAGAGTTTGAACGGGTGTTAAAAGCAACACTGTACTCAGGAAAGCACAAACTTGATGCGGATCATCCATTAGAGCCCGGTTCTCAAGTGCTCGCTGAAATTGTGGTGATATTAGGCTCAGGCTTGATAGGTCGTACTTTAAAAAGCGTCAGTTTTGCTCACGAATACGGCTTATCAGTCATTGCTTTACATCGCGATGGTAAAGCGATGGAAATCGGCCGTAAAAGCATTGGTAATGTGACCTTGAATATTGGCGATATATTACTGGTACAAGGTGATGTGGAGCAAATAGAAAAACTAAAAACCAAACAAGGTATTTTGGTTGTCGATGGGGCAGCAAAGATAGTCCATACCCGAAAAGCGCCATTGGCACTCGGTATTCTTTGTGCCGTGGTTACCTTGCCTGTATTGGATATTTTGCCAATCGTAGTGAGCTCAATTGTTGGCGTGCTGTTGCTATTGATGACACGGTGTCTTAATTGGAAAGAAGTCAGTGCGGCATTAAGTACTCAGGTTATTTTAATCGTAGCTGCGTCATTGGCGTTAGGTACGGCGATGATGGAAACCGGCGGCGCCCAGTATTTGGCTGAATTGTTTGTTGCTATGTCGTCTTCGCTGCCCATCGGCGGTGTCCTTGCAGCATTGATGTTACTGCTGGCTATCTTAACCAACGTGGTATCGAATAACGCTGCTGCGGTCATCGGTACACCGATTGCTATCTCTGTGGCTCAACAGCTTGGTGCACCAGCAGAGCCCTTTGTGCTGGCGGTTTTATTTGGTGCTAATTTAAGTTACGCCACACCAATGGCTTATAAAACTAACTTACTGGTGATGAATGCTGGTGGTTATCATTTCTCTGACTTTATGAAGGTCGGTATCCCGCTCAGTATCCTGATGTGGATAATCCTATCATTCACTCTTAACTACATGTATTTGTAGGCAGCAACATTAACTTTTTCTATAAAATAAAAAAGCCTCAGTAAAAAAATGCAAAAAAAAGCCCCACTAAATAGTGGGGCGAAAAATTTGCATTTCAGGGAGGAAAACTATGAAAAGTTAACTGCTTTTAATGTTATACCTTTAGCAAAAAAATACCGTTAACCAAATGTAAAAGCCTGCAAGACTTTGTTGTTATAAACATGTAAAGATTACGTGTTCGCTGTAAAATGTCGTCTCGGGCAGGTTTGTATACATAGATATAACATTGCTCTTATCTGAGTCTGTATATCGCTCTGTGGCATTTATGTCTGTTTGCTGAATACGATAAGCAAAATCTATTAACTTTGCTTGACGTGTTTGCTTGAGGTGCATGCGTGAGGCGGTTGCGGGTTTACTTAAAACGTTCATTGTTATTGAAGCTATTTGAACTCATGTCTGCGCTGTCAGGTTACTGCGCAGTGGTTTTCAATCACAGTACTCACTCTTATACATAAAAACTTGCACATACATGCTCAGGCCTAAAACCTAGGGCCTAAATTCTGGCCATAAAAAAAGAGAAGGCCATGCCTTCTCTTTTTATTGATAGATAGCCAGGCAAGATTAAATCTTACATGCACCGCCTTCACAACCATCATCCATATCGCCTTGGCTGTCATCAGCACCATCGCGGGTATTATGGTAATACATGGTTTTAACGCCAAGTTTATAAGCAAGCAATAAATCTTTAAGGATTTGCTTAACCGGCACTTTACCGTTTTCGAATTTACTAGGATCGTAGTTGGTGTTTGCAGAAATCGTTTGGTCAACGAATTTTTGCATAATAGCAACGAGCTCAAGATAACCTGTGTTATTTGGAATATTCCAAAGTAACTCGTAGTTGTGTTTCAATCGCTCGTATTCAGGCACAACTTGCTTCAATACACCGTCTTTTGACGCTTTAACTGAGATTAAACCACGTGGTGGTTCAATACCGTTAGTTGCATTAGAAATCTGTGATGAGGTTTCTGACGGCATAAGTGCTGAAACGGTCGAGTTACGCACACCATATTGCTTAATGCTTTCACGCAAACCTTCCCAGTCAAGATGCAACGACTCAGAACAGACTTTGTCGACTTCTTTTTTGTAGGTATCAATCGGTAAGATACCTTTAGAAAGTTTGGTTTCGTTAAATAGTGGGCACGCACCTTGCTCTTTCGCTAACTGATTAGATGCTTTAAGCAAGTAATACTGAATCGCTTCGAAAGTTCTATGTGTTAGGTTGTTTGCACTACCATTTGAGTAGAACACGCCATTTTTGGCTAAGTAGTATGCGTAGTTAATGACACCAATACCTAAGGTACGACGACCGACAGTGGCATTTAATGCCGCTGGTACTGGGTAATCTTGATAATCTAGTAAGCTATCTAGCGCACGAACCGCTAAATCGGCTAAACCATCAAGTTCGTCTAACGACTCAATTTTACCTAAGTTAAAGGCTGATAGAGTACATAGCGCGATTTCACCATCTGGATCATTAACATGAGCAAGTGGTTTCGTAGGAAGGGCAATTTCCAAACATAAGTTTGATTGACGAACCGGAGCCACTTTTGGATCAAACGGGCTGTGCGTATTACAGTGATCAACGTTTTGCAGGTATATACGACCTGTTGACGCACGTTCTTGTGCAAACAGGGTAAATAGCTCAATGGCCTTAATGCGCTTCTTACGAATAGTCGAATCGTTTTCGTATTTAACGTAAAGCTCTTCGAATAGTTCTTGATCTTCAAAGAAAGCGTCATATAAACCAGGTACGTCTGACGGGCTGAACAAGGTAATGTATTCGCCTTTGATCAAACGCTGATACATGGTTTTGTTAAATTGAACGCCGTAATCTAAATGACGTACACGGTTCTCTTCAACACCACGGTTGTTTTTAAGAACCAATAAGCTTTCAACTTCAAGGTGCCAAAGTGGATAAAACAAGGTTGCTGCGCCACCACGTACACCACCTTGTGAACAGCTTTTAACCGCTGTTTGAAAGTGTTTGTAGAATGGAATGCAACCAGTATGGAATGCTTCACCGTCACGAATCGGGCTACCTAGCGCACGAATACGACCGGCATTAATACCAATACCTGCACGTTGTGAAACGTATTTTACAATGGCGCTTGATGTGGCATTAATCGAATCAAGGCTATCACCGGTCTCAATCAATACACATGATGAGAACTGGCGTGTTGGTGTACGTACACCAGCCATAATAGGCGTTGGAAGTGAAATCTTGAATGTCGAAATAGCATCGTAGAAGTCACGTACATAGCGCATACGAGTATCTTGTGGGTACTTAGCAAACAAACACGCTGCAACTAATACATACAAGAACTGGGCACTTTCATAAATCTCGCCGGTAACTCGGTTTTGCACCAAGTATTTACCTTCAAGCTGCTTAACCGCACCATAACTGAAGGTTTTATCACGATCATGGTCAAGGAAAGAGTCCATTTCAGCAAATTCTGCAGGGCTGTAGTCAGCCAGCAAATGCTCATCATACTTACCAAGTTCAACCATTTTTTGTACGTGATCAAATAGCTCTGGCGGCTCATACTGGCCGTAGGCTTTTTTACGTAAATGGAATATCGCTAAGCGAGCTGCCAAGTATTGATAATCTGGTGTTTCTTCTGAAATTAAATCAGCGGCAGATTTAATGATGGTCTCATGGATATCTTCCGTTTTGATGCCATCGTAAAACTGGATGTGTGACTTAATTTCTACTTGAGATACGGAAACTGATTCTAATCCTTCCGCTGCCCAGTCGATTACCTTGTGGATTTTGTCTAAGTCGATAGGCTCTTTTTCACCGGTACGCTTAGTGACAAAAAGGTTGTTGTTCATGAATGACCTGTCTTTATAGTTTTTATACATAGCTTTGATTTGTATGCAAAGGGCAGTAATACGTGATCTGCGTTCCCTGCTTTTTTATTTGTAGTTATTGTTATTTATTAGCGCTGGCTCGCAGCCACACAGCTTCATGCCGCGTGTATTTTTTACCCTGATTGCACACTTTTACAACAAAAAGCGATGCACAATATGTTGGGGTTTTTAATGTATCTAGTCACAAGATAATGAGGTTTTGACCTTAATGCAACCCCAATAAATAGTGAATAAATTGTGGAAAAATCACTTGCGCTTTCCCGGTTAGTAACAACTTACATTGTGCGCTTTGTTTCTAAAGAGAATCGCAAAAAAGCAAGATCTTTTTTTCGCTAAAAAATTTTTTTTAAGATCTTTTTGGTTGTTTTTTGACCTTGTTATACTAAAAACGACTATTCAATTTAAATGTTTTTTAAAACAGTGAGTTATAGGCTTGGGCGATCTTTGGCCTGATCATCGATACCAAGAATGTGCAAAGGGTGAGCGACGCAATAATTTGCTTGCCATCTGGCTAATTCTTGTTCGTTTTTAATATAACCCCATTTGGCAATCACGGTAGTCATATCCGCACGTCGACCAGCCTGGATATCACGCTCTGCATCACCAAAATACCAAATGTCTTTGCTCGCCACACCAAGGGCTTCACTGGCCAGTAACATTGGCGCAGGGTCCGGTTTACGTTGTGGTAACGTATCGCCGCTGACATTAATGATCGATTGTTTAAATTCTGGGTACTGCAACATTAATGGATCGGTAAGAAACGCGGGCTTATTTGTGACCACGCCCCAAGGCACATTTTGACGTTCAATTGCATCTATAAGCTCAACTATGCCGTCAAACGGTTTGCTATGAACGGCAATATTATCGAGATAGTAATCGAGAAATTCTTGGCGCAATTGCTCGCGGTCAAAATGCACCAGTTGCTCGGCAAAGCCAAGATCGAGCAATGGGTATACACCATCGGATGCAACTAATCGATATTGTTCGTATGAGACGTGCTCAAAGCCATATTTATCCATCAAATAATTGAGGCACGCACCTAAGTCTTGTGCGGTATCAAGTAGGGTGCCATCAAGATCAAACAACACGCCTTTAGCTTGGCTTAGCATAATTTTGGTATCCGTAAGTTATTCGGCAATTTTTTGACAAGCGATAAGATAATTAACATCCAAACCATCGCCCAATTTATGATTCTCTGTCACTGGATTGTAATGAATGCCTGTCGCATCAAAACATTTTAAATTAACATTTTCGGCCCAGCCGATAAGCTCACTCGGTCGAATAAACTTGTCCCAATCGTGGGTGCCATTTGGTACGATTTTTAATACTTTTTCGGCGCCAACTATCGCGAATAAGTAGGATTTGATGGTTTTATTTAATGTAGAAAAAAACACATAACCACCGGGTTTAACCATGTCGCTGCAGGCTTTCACGATTGATGCCGGGTCAGGCACATGTTCAAGCATTTCCATACAGGTTACGACGTCAAACTGCTCCGGGCATTGTTCGGCTTTTTCTTCAACGGGAATTTTTTGGTAATTGAGGTCAACACCGCACTCTAAAGCATGCAGCTTGGCAACATTTAACGGCTCTTCACCCATATCAATACCCGTTACCTTAGCGCCGAGTCGGGCCAGACTTTCAGCGAGAATGCCACCGCCGCAACCAACATCGATAATGTCTAAGTCAAATAAGTCACCAACATGTGACGTTATAAAATTTCGACGTAAAGGATTGATCTGATGTAGCGGCTTGAAATCACCTTGTAAATCCCACCATTGGTGAGCAACGGCTTCAAATTTAGCGATTTCTTCAGGGTTAACGTTCAAAGGTTTTGACATAGGTATAAACAACTTGATGAGAATGATTCGATTCTAGCCCAGGTAAACAATTAATATCAAAGGAAACTTGGTGTTAATTGTGTAATACGGATGATAGTCAATATAGGTTTATAGTAGCCTATTGACTATTTTCAGTATCAGAGGGTTGATTGTTTACCACTTTTATTCGCTCTCTGGCGTCAGTGAAAAGCTTTGCTAGATAACTGCGATAATCGCGCAGAGTTGCGTGACTGCGACGCCACGCAGAGAATACAGACAGTGATTGCGGGTGATTGGCGACATAATCGTAATCTACTTCAAACGCTAGGCCACGACCACTCGGGTGAGGCAAGGTTTTACCAATTCGTAGTTGATCTTGTTCATTCCAATCTTGACCAGCAAAAATATCGAGCATTTCTTTATCGGTTGTAATCGCACTGTCGATACGAATAAATAGGTTGCGCAATTCGTTATCACGAATAAGAGCAAAGTCACCCGCTGCAATCAGTGCATTGTAGCCGCCCATTTCTAGCATCAATGGTGGGCGTTGTTTTAAGGTTAATACCGCCCACTTAAAGCGCTCGGCTTCCTCGTCATCTTGCGGTTTTTGCTTTATGATTTTGGAAATGGCATACATACTGTCGTTAACTCGTTCATCATGATGCGCAACTAAGGCATTGGCTTTTTCAATATTAACGCCAAAATCACGATAGATTTGACTGAGATACTGTTGTTCTTTGGCATTGTCTTTGCGCTGTTCATTCCAATCGGTTATTTGTAATCCGACGACGATACCCAGCACAACGACCAGAAAATCTAGGATGACCGCAGTCCAGTTTTGTTGTTTTAAGTGAAGGTTAATGCGTCGTAATAGCATAATAGTAAGTGCTTTGTATGGTGTTATTCACTAAATGTAGTCTATATCTTACTGTTTTATAAAAATAAAAGGCAAACCGCTGGAAATTCGGTTTGCCTTTGTTGTTAAGTCGTTAATACGTGCTAGGACTATTCGCTTTGTCCCATGCTCATATCATCTCTTAATGACCAAATGGTATAGTTGGTACTACTAAAATTATCACTCCAGTTACTGAAGATTTCAGCGGTTTTGGCATCATCTTTTAAATGTTCAGATAAAGCTTCGCCAAACGATTTATCCGGTGGTGTCATGCCTTCAAAGTTTTCATAAGGGATGACCAAGTTTAATCCACCTTCGCCGCCGATGGTCCAACTCCATGACCAAAGGTAAGGCCACTTCATCGCTTTTGCATTGTCGCTTAATGTCTTCTTACCCGCTTCAACACTTTCACTTTTTCCCATTTTTACTTGGTACTCGGTAACTGCGAAATAACGATATTTTTTGCCATCATCTGGCCAATGACTGTTGTCAAAGTCCATGCGCCCAAAAAAGTGTTCATAGCTGGCAACATATTGGGCAACGGTTTCATTCCAATGTTTGCCGATGTCATTGTCTTTAGCCCACTTATTATAGGCCTCGACATCTTTAAATGACGTACAACAAAAACGCACCGCGTAACGATTCATGTCAACACCAACGGTTGGCACAAAGACATGCCATTCGCGAGGGTCTTTTTTTGATAATCGATATTTAAGGTGCTCTTTAAACGCTTGTTCAAACTGTGCTTGCTGTCCGGCATTAGGCACCATCACCCACATGTCAGCGAGAGACTTAGGCTTTTCATGGTCATCAAATGCAAATAGAGCAGAGCTGAACAATAGACTAACCGCTAAGGTTAGGGAGGTTATGTACTCTTTCATCTTGTATCCTTCTAATTTTACATAGCTAATTACTGCGTTCCCAATTGAAACCGCTTCTAAATACCATTAGCAGGATCCGTAAAGTCAGTGCTTTACCGGTGCCTAAAGATTAGCAAACTATTGAAATTTTGCTATTTTCATCAAAATAAAATGGATATTCATCAGTGGATTAGATGAGAAAGCGGATGAGCGTCCGAAGTGGAAACGGTAAAAATAATATGCATAAAAAAAAGCCCCACTAAGGAGTGGGGCAAAAATTTTCATTTCAGGGAGGAAAACTATGAAAAGTTAACTGTGTTCAATAATACCTGAGCCTAGAAAAAATACCGTTAATCAAATGTAAATCACTGCAACAGTATGTTGTTAATTAATCGTTAACCTTGCGAAGGCGCGGATATAAATATTCGCCTGGTTGCTTGTATTGAATTTAATGACTAAGTGCTAGAAGCTAGTTATCACTGGTTATTTTGTTGCTCAGTCGGTGCTTGTTCTACTTGCTCAAATCGATAAGACAATTCGGTTAAATTAAAGTAGACATCGTATAAGCCTTCTGGAACCGATATATTATCGCCTTTTAAAATCGCTTCACCTGACGGGAAAAAGCTACCACCCCAATCCTTTTTCCACATGTTATCGGCCCTAAACTTTACCTGCCCTTCAATCAAGTACACACGAACATAAAAAATTCTTTGTTCTTCATTTATAAGTGCCATATCTAATGAGGTTTCAAACCAACCATGACCTTCAATTGCTGAACCAATAATGCCTATTTTGGGGGTTTGGTAAGAGATACTGGGAAAGTAATTCTTTATCATCTGTGACACGTTATCAATTTCAACTGGACTCATAAAATAGGGGTATTTGAGCAAGGATTTTTTTGCCTTCAGGGTATGTAGCTTGGTGATCATTTGCGGTTGTTTCAGTAAGCGTTTTACTTTGTTCACGTCGTCTTCAGAAAATACCGGCATGGTATTAAAGAATTCAAAGTTATTAAGCGCGTACATACCAAACACTAATGCTGGATAGGGAATACCCAAGGCTTCTAAATCAGGTGATATAATGGCTTGATTCAACTCATGTGTGCTTGTCATCAAACCGTTGTAATCTTTGTGTTCGATATAATCGAGTAAGACGTTATAGACCTCTGTTTGCTTGGCAGTGATCGGTTTTAGGTCTTTAATATAGTTGTTAATGCTTACTGGCTGAACTCCCCAGTCTTGGTGGGGTAAATCGACGTAATACAAAAAATAGGGCAGTTGGTTTTCAGGATAAGATAAGAAAAATCGATCTGCTAAGATGGCATCAATGATGTTTTCCTGCTTATCAAGATTAAAAACGTGGTTACGATGCAGGTCTTTTATTTCAAACAGCTTGTTATAGACGATCTCCAGTTCTTGTATAAATATCTGCTGCTGTTTTTTGTTTTCGTTATAGTTGTTCAAGCTTATTGCCAACATAATACCAACAACAATTAACACGATTTCACCTATCGCATACCACGTATAGTTCACCACCCTTGCTGGCAATGATTTAGGCTCGGGTTTTGGGAAGGCTTTAGAAATTAATTTTCTGAACAGTAACATGGTGTTAACTGTAGCAGATAAAAATCGGCTACAATGTTGGCAATTACCCCAAATGTACACTTTTATGGATAAAAAACTGTTAAACGCCTATATGCAAACTGATTACATCATTGATGATGATATTGGCATTTGGCTGATAAATATAGGCCAGACCGAACGCACCTTGAGTCGTTATTTGCATCGTTTTAAACAACCTACTGCGGCGTTTATAACAGCGTATAATCCTCACAGTAAAGTCGTGTCTAAGCAACAAAATGAGCTGCGCCACAAGGCGTTAGTGGCTGAGCTTAATGCTAAGCAGCTGGACTTTTTAAATGGTTATGGCGCTGGACGCGATGAAAGCTGGTCAGCAGAAAAAAGTGTGTTTATAACCAACATCACTCAGCAGCAAGCAAATCAATTGGCGGCAAAGTTTGAACAACAGGCATATGTTTGGTTAGACGAACAAGGGCAGGTCAGTTTAATTACCAACGAACATTACTAGTATACCGTAGCCGTTAGGTCATTTTTCCCTGTAATTCATTACTGGTTTGCACTCAGCTCTGTTTTTTATCGGAATAAAAAAAAGCCCCACTAAAGGTAGTGAGGCGAATATTTGAATTTCAGGGAGGAAAACTATGAAAAGTTAACTGTATTTAATAATACCTGAACCCTGAATAAATACCGTTAACCAAACGTAATTGTTGGCAATCGTTTGTTGTTATAAAACTGTTAACTTAGCCAGCGTCGCTGACCGGCACATCTGTTACCGTATCCTCTTTTATATAGGTATTAAGTACGGTTGCTGACGTCATATCACCCAATATATTGATAACACCACGCCCCATATCCAAGAGTCTATCAACGCCAATGACCAATGCCATGCCCTCGACAGGCAGTCCTTGGCTTGCCAAGGTACCAGCAAGAATCGGAAGAGATCCAGATGGAATACCTGGCGCACCAATTGAGGCAACAATGGCCAATAAGCTAATGATGATCAATTGCGTTGTGGTTAAATCTACGCCAAACGCTTGAGCGATAAAGACCACCGCGGTGGCTTGGAAAATCGCTGTACCATCCATATTAACCGTTGTACCTAAGGGAATGACCAAGCGCGATATTTGCGGCCGAACCTTGTGCAATGTTTCGGTAACACGCAAGGTCACCGGCATGGTGGCACTTGACGATGATGTTGCCAACGCAAACGCGATAACCTCGCGGCAATTTTTAATAAAGGTGAGCGGGTTATGAGGAGTTAAGATGGCAATGATCAACATATACACCAACACCATGCACACCATGCCCAACACGACGGTTGCGAAAAACATCGAAACCGCGACAATGGCGCCTAAGCCCATTTGTACAACCGTGTTAAGAATCAATCCAAACACCACGATAGGTGTGTATTTCATCAACCAAATAACAATAGTCATACAGACTTTTTGTACCGAACGCATTAATGCAATTAATGGCATCGAATCGTCTTTTGCCATATTTAATAGCGCTAAGCCAATAATGATCGCTGCGACAACAATTTGCAGCATATCTGCGTTACTCATATGATAAAACAGGTTACCAGGCATAATGCCTTTGATAATCCCTAAGGCACCGTTTTCGGCTATGTTGATAGGGTTGATGGTGCTGTCACCGCTGCCACCAAAATAACGATTGTCGACAGCCGCACCAGGTTCTATTAAAAACGTCAGGCTTAAGGCAATGGTTGTTGCAATCGTTGTGGTAAATAAAATAAAGCCCACGCTTGAGCCTAAAGTTTTTAGTGCTTTTGAGCCAGACGAGTCACAAATTCCCAGCATTACCGAACTTATCACCAAAGGGATAACGATAAATTTGAGTAAGGTCATAAATAGATAGCCCGGTAGTGCTAACCATTCGCTGATAGATGTTGCTATGTGATGCGGCATAAGCGCCAAGTCTTGGCCCATCAATACGCCGACGATGACACCGGCAAACAAGGCGAACAGTACTTTGAACCAGAGCTGTTCTCGTAATTTGGGTTTATTAAGAATTCCGTTTTCGATCATCATTTATTCTTATTGTTTTTTCACCACCTTATCATAAATGTTTGCAAACGAAATAGAGATGAGTAGATTTGCAAGCCTATTGCCAAGCTTTTAAATGAACTAGAGAAAGGTTGCCAGTAGATGCTATGTCGGGCAAAAAAAAGCCCCACTAAGGAGTGGGGCAAAAATTTGCATTTCAGGGAGGAAAACTATGAAAAGTTAACTGCTATTAAGTCTAATCTGTTCATAAATTATTTCCGTTAACCAAATGTAAAACAGTGCAATGCTTTGTTTTACTATGATGTGAATAGAGCACTGTTTTTGTCGGTTACCTTTTTGTCGTTGGTTTACTATTCATTTACCGAGGTGCTCGGCACACCAGGCACAAATTCAGCACCATGGGTAATTTGAATACTAGAGTTGTCAAAGTCATCACCAATCGGTTGTACACGACCATTTTGGCATTTCGCTAAAAATGCTTCTGCTACCGCGTAGAATGCCAGATTGTTTTCAGGCTTTTGGAAACCATGCCCTTCATCCGGGAACAATACATAGGTCACTGGAATATCTCGTGCCTTCATCGCATCGACGATTTGATCAGACTCCGCTTGCTTAACGCGTGGATCATTAGCACCTTGAGCAATTAACAATGGTTTGTTTATCTCATCAACATAGGTTAATGGTGAACGTTCTTTTAATAGTGCTAAGCCTTCATCGGTATCAGGGTCGCCAATGGCGTTAACAAACACTTGTCTGAAACTGGTCCAGTAAGGCGGAATAGAAGACAATAACGTTTGTAAATTTGACGGGCCTACAATATCAACCCCACAGCTAAACTCGTCCGGCGTAAACGTTAACCCTGCTAATGTGGCATAACCGCCGTAACTACCGCCCATAATTGCTACTGTATTGGCGTCCGTAACGCCTTGCTTAACCGCCCAGTTTTTTGCGTCAATCAAATCGGTATGCATGGCTTTGCCCCATTGCTTATCACCGGCATTAGTAAACTCTTTACCAAAGCCTGTTGAAGAGCGAAAGTTTACTTGCAGAACCGCATAACCGCGGTTTGCTAGCCATTGTACAACTGGAGAGTAACCATAGATGTCACGTCCCCATGGGCCACCATGAACCAGCATCACCATAGGCACCTTGGCTTCAGGTTTGCCATCTTGATTCATGTCGCTTTCTAATGGCAGGGTAAGGTATGAAACAAGGTCTTTATTATCGCGTGATTTGATCACCACACCGTACATTTTAGCTAAGCTAACCTCATTAAGTTTCGGGTTGGTAACAAACATATCGGTGAGTGTTTTAGTGGTTCGATCATAAACCTTGTAAATAGGCGAGCTATTACTGTTGTCGGTATATACGGTCCAGTAATTATTATCATTTGATTGCGCTAAGATTTGCGCACCGCCACTCAATTGACTGTTTAGGGTGTTAATGTCGTCTTTGTAACCGTCATCAATAGCAACCCATTCTGGTTTGATAAAATCGACACTATAGGCAACCGGAGTATGGTTATCTGGGTCAAACAAAATGCTGGAAATATCGACTTTATCATCGCTGGCGAGAACGGTAAGTTTACCGCTGGCCAAATCCATGTGACTCAATGCTGCGGTGTTACGACCACGGCTGTCGAGCATGTATACACCTGAGTTGTCGTTATCAAACTTTAAAATCTGCGTGGTTCGCATATCTGAATAAGGGACGCTTAAAAATGATGTAAATTGTTCACCGTCTTTTTTAAACCATTCCATATCGGCGTTAGCGAGGGTTTTTGCAGCCAAACGAACATTCAGTTCATTATCGAGTACAAAACCGGCATAGCCTTCATTTTGCTGTAACAAGGTGCGTTCACCGCTGGCTAAATCAACCTTGTATACATCATGCCAACGTGGATCTCTGTCATTCATACCGGCAATAATGATGCCAGGCATGTCCTTACTTTGACCTAAAAACTGGGCCTGTGTATTGGCATGCGGTGTCAAATCTGTGGTTTTACCTGTGGCCAGCTCTACGCTGTATAAATGCCAATTTTCATCACCGTTTTGATCTTGAATATAAAAAATGTAATTACTGTCTTTTGACCAAAAATGGCTCGGAATACCTCGTCCGGTGTCTTTAGTAATCGCTTTAACACTGTCAAAGTTACCTTTATCGCCTACCCATAAGTTCATCACGCCATCTAATGGCGCACGAAAACTCATTTTATTGCCATCAGGACTAACACGGCCTTGAAAGCGACTTGGGTTGCCAAATAAAACGGCACGGTCGATAAGTTCAGGAGGAGTAATTTTTTTTGCCATCGTGCTTTCAACTTCATTATTACCGGAAGAGCAAGCGCCTAGTAGCAAAGAGCCAACGAGCGCAAGACTCAGTGAAATGCGTTTATTCATAGTGATTCCTTGTTTATTATCATATCGGGCCATATCCGTTTCACTAAACTTAAAACGCCCGAATTCGTCTTTGATAACTATAGTAGAATTATGTTGATGTGCTTGATTTTTATAATATTAAACAGGGTGTTAGGGTGTTTTAAGGGAAGCTGATCAACCAGCTTGTACAGATGTTTGGTTTCAACGTTGCCCAATTCTCGCTCAATGGCAGTATCTGACATAGACTGTAAAGCAGGTGTTTTGGTTAAGCGCTTTTTTTAACAGCTCTGCTTACGTAGTCCAAGGAATAAGGAAACCCATGCAAAATGATAGCTTAGTAAATTCTTCATCAACACAAACGAGCAATGCTCGATTGCATGTTGTCGATGCGTTGCGTGGCTTTGCACTGGCGGGCATTATTATTTGTCATATGCTAGAACAATACATGGCAACCTTGCCGCCTCCGGGATTCTTTGATGGTTTGAATACCAGTGTCATAGACGCCATTATCGGTCCAATAGACTGGATTTTCCTGCGTGGTAAATTCTTTGCGTTATTTTCAATTCTTTTTGGTCTCAGCTTTTTTATTCAAATGGACAGCGCCGAACGCAAAGGCGTCAATTACCACGGCCGCTTTGTTTGGCGACTCGCCTTATTATTGGTAATTGGCTTTCTGCATAATCTGTTTTATCGAGGTGATATTCTGGTGATCTATGCGGTTTTAGGTATTCCGCTAGTTGCTTGCTATAAACTCTCCAACAAAGCCTTTTTTTGGATAATGGCGTTTATTTTCGCTGGTGGCTTTCGTTATTTAATATTTTTCACTCACGGTACCGATACCATCATACCTGGGGGAAGTGTGGAACCCGATGAACCGGCGTTACAGGCTTATATTGCGGCTATAACACAGGGCAGTCTTGGTGATGTGTTTTATGAAAATGCCTTTTCTGGCATGCTGGCGAAATTTGAATTTCAAATCAGTATTTTTGGTCGTTTGTACCTCACCTTTGCTTACTTTTTAATCGGCCTTTGGTTGGGTAGATTAGGCATATTCAACGATATTATTGCCAATAAAGCAGTATTTAAAACCTGGCTTAAACGACTGGGTATAGCCTTTGCTATATGTCTACCTATCGCTGGATTTGTGATTTACCACGCGTTTATGAAAGAAAACGCCGCTGGTTTTGATAGCTTTGTCGGCATGGTGGCCTTGACCATGTATCAATTGGTTAATTTGACGATGACCGGTGTGTATCTGTGTTTATTTCTCTTGGCCTTTGCTACCTTGCGTGGGCAGAAGGTTTTACTGCGCTTAGCACCTTTTGGCCGAATGGCACTCACCAACTATGTGACGCAAAGCATGATCGGCACCTTTATTTTTTTCAATTGGGGGTTAGGTTATATTGCGAAATTATCTCACCATCAAGGCCTTGTGATTGCGCTGGTTATACTTATTGTGCAATTAAAACTCAGTAGCTGGTGGCTTAAACGATTTCAGTTTGGACCATTAGAATGGCTGTGGCGTTGCGGGACAAAACTGCAACAGCAACCTTTTTCAAAGCAACAAACCAGTAAGCCTTAGTATCTATATTTAACGCATGGTTTTTAGTAATGATATAGTTGACTCGTTGATGCTGACCGACGAATAGAGCACACCCGTTATGTCAATGGTAATTTAGATACGCCAAAGTACGCATACAAAGCAGAAAATATGATGACGTAGACCGTCAGACCTTATTATTGGCCACCGGTGGTATCTTGCAAGATCTCGGCTATATCGTTGAAGAGTCCAGTACCCGAATCGGTGTGTTATCGGCGCAAAAGAAATCGATGCGTCGCGCTCGGGTGAAAAGGCGGCGGCATTTATTGTCGCCATGTTAACCGGTTCCATGCCTGCAACCGACGATATTCAGGAGATTCGCGTATGTTTGGTGGTGTATGAAGACCTCAACCATGCACGAAATGCGACTTATTTATATAAAAACGTCGTTTCGAACTAGGGCACTGAATCGGAGAAAATTATAAGCAAAAAAAAGCCCCACTAAGGAGTGGGGCAAAAATTTGCATTTCAGGGAGGAAAACTATGAAAAGTTAACTGTCTTTAATGATATACCTTTCCCCGAATAATACCGTTAACCAATTGTAAAACTGCGCAACGGTTTGTTGTTAGCAATTTGTTAATCAGTAGGCTCTTATTTTTGGGTTAAGCAAACGATGATCATGTCACCGCCATTGGCACTGAGTTGTTCGGCGTTTTTATCCATATCCACCTTTAATAGATGATTACTGGCAACCGTTATATAGAAATTGTTACTTTTCACAATGACAGGCTCTCCCAAGCTATAAACAAAGGCTAAATCACAATCAGGGATAGGTTGCGATGTTTTATCTAGGTGAGTGAACACCTCAACATCATAGGTATTGATGCACGTAATGATATTAAAGTCGGTGATCGGGCCATTAGGTAACTTTCCAACGGTTTTGTTGCCGCCATTAAAGGTCGCAAAACGTAAGTATTGGTTAAGTGCATCGGTGTTTTGTTTGTCATGCTCAAGGGTAATGGCTGAACCTTTGATTAATACCAGATTTCTTAAATAGCCGCTAAAGTCTGAAAACTCACCATCTTCCACCACATCGGCCATGCTGATGCGCCAAGTGAAATTATCCAGCGTTGCACCATCGTTTATGGCTAACTCAACGGTATTGCCTTTGCCGTTTTTCCAGGGAATGGTTTTAAACTGATTTGGTGAGATAAGAGTGTGCTTCATAGTAACCTGAATGAAAGTAATTGTAATAACGGAATTATTTTAACCTAACTGAATCGCTTATTGTCGCTTTATTTATTGAATTAACAACAAGGAGCTTGGCCACGTGTTTTCAGTACCGAGGATTTCGCGCAAAAAAAAGCCCCACTAAGGAGTGGGGCAAAAATAGTATTTCAGGGAGGAAAACTATGAAAAGTTAACTGCCTTTAATGTTATACCTTTCCCTGAATAATACCGTTAACCAAATGTAAAACTGCGCAACAGTGTGTTGTGAGTGAAATGTAAATGTCGATTATGGCTGTTGCTCTGTTACCAGTCCTTCATAGGGAATTTAATCAGCGTTTGTGGCGGCCAGCTAACTTGAGCTTGTTCAAGACGTCGGGCAAAAGTTGGCGTATGCTCAATATCGAAAGTAGCGCCACAACTACAATTTAAAATGCTTTGTAATAAATAAAAAGAACCTGCGGGGTCTTTATCCAGTTGCGCGGCAATTTCATTGGCCTTGTCTCTATCACCAATAAAATTGGCGTGCACTAAATCATCCATTAAATATGTTCGAGTACCATTGCGGTGATTGGTCAACAATTTTATGGCCTGTTTAATGTCATTTTCGTTGCCTATCGCACTGGCAATTAAACCTTCGCCTATGTTTTTTAGAGGACCCACAGACGCTTTTTTAATGGCATTTTGAGCTTCATCAATGTTGCTTTCAGCGAGATAGGTAAGAACTTCTACCACTGCATAGCGGTATTGGTTACCTTGCTTCGTGTTAAATTGTTTGATGAGTCTTCGTACTTCTTCTTGATCGCCCGAATTATAGTTTTCAAATAATAAGGTTAATTTATTCAATCCATTTAAAGGGTCACATTCATATGTTTTTTTAGCCAAATCCAAAATCAATTGTTTGTAGCCAAGACTTTTTAAAACATCTATCCATTGTATCGTGGCACAGAAGTCTATCGCTTGAATATTTTGTGCATACCTGGGCAGGTTACGCCAATCATCCCCAAACAGGGTCGCGCTCATTTGATATAAAGCTTTTAAATTCTTATTTCGCTCATTATTGATAACATGCGTAAACAGACTGAGCAGTTCTTGTTGCGCCTGTAATTTGTCTTCTTTGCTGTATCTTACTTCGTCACTCAAAAATACATGGGCATAGTAATCAGACTTATAAACATATGAATCTTTAAAGGTAGGCGCTTGCTCAATGGTAATATCAAAATACTGATTAGCAGTTTTAAGTAACTCAATATTGACGAACAAATTGGAATGCGCTTCATTGAATGTCTCCACCCCTTTTTGAAAGGCAATAAAGGCTTGCACATCTCCTATACCCGCTTGTTGCATTTCATTTCGTGCTTGCTCATCAAGAATGATATCCAAGGCTTCGGTCACTTCAGTGGCGATTTTATCTTGCACTGTAAGTGCATTAGCCAAATCACTGTCGTAGGTATCAGACCACATATGAAAGCCATCTTCGGCGCGTATTAACTGCGCCGTGATGCGCGCGCTATTCTCGTCTTTACGAACGCTGCCTTCTAACAGGTAACGGACCCCAAGTTCTTCACCAATAACACGTAAGTCTTCATTGGTGTTTTTGTATTTGAATGCTGATGTTCGGGCTGTGACCTGCAATTTCGATACACGGGCAAGTTTATTGAGGATTTCTTCGGTTAAACCATCGGCAAAGAATTCGTTTTCCTTATCCGTACTCATATTGATGAATGGCAACACGGCAATGGTTAGTAGCTGGCTTTGCGTTTGTGTCTCTGCGGTTGTATTGGCAGGCGTTGTCGCAATGAGCTTGTCATAGGCAATAAAAAATAACGCGAATGCGAGAAGGATGGATAGGCTGATACTCAGCTTTTTGCCGGTAACATCGGTTATGGATTCTTCTTTATCAACCTGTTTTGTTTTCTTTAAACCCTGTGGTGTTAACTCAAATGCCCAGGCAAATATGACCGCAATAGGAAAACCAATCGCCAACACAACCGTGCTTATGGTGCCAAAAATTAACGGCAAGTGCAGATACGGGGATATGACCGAAATGATTTGAATAATAAGCCATGTAGTAACCAAGTACACACTGGCTACCTTAAACACGTTTCTTCTTTTTAATTCCTGAAAAAGACTCATGCGTCCTGCTAATTGTTGATTTGTCTAGATTTTATTAGATAGTGCAAGTATAGAATGGAAGCGGGAAATTTGCCTGATTTTAAACACTCTTTAATAATCTGTTTGATAGGATAAAAAAAGCCCCACTAAGGAGTGGGGCAAAAATTTGCATTTCAGGGAGGAAAACTATGAAAAGTTAACTGTGTTTAATACTAAACCTTTCCTGAAATAATACCGTTAACCAAATGTAAAACTTGGCAACAGTGTGTTGTTAGTGAAATGTTAATCGGCCATGTTGGTTTTTACATCATGCGCCGCCTTAAACAGTTGCAGGTGCACATCAGCAAGGGCATCAATATCACGCTGATAACCACCACCAATCACAGCCGCTACTGGCAATTGACGTTCGGCGCAGGCTTGAAACACTAACTTATCGCGTTGATACACGCCATCAGTGGTAATGTTCAAATGGCCCAAATCGTCGTGCTGATGAATATCAACGCCGGCATCATAGATAACCGCATCCACGTCATAACAATTAAGGGCTAACTCAATGGCTTGCTGCACGGTTTGCAAATATTCGTCATCATTTAGGTGGTTATCTAATGGAAAGTCCATGTTGGACACTTGTTTGCGGTACGGAAAGTTTTTCTCGCAATGCAATGACACGGTAATGATGTCATCACGCTTTTTGGCCAATGCGGCCGTGCCATCACCTTGATGAACATCACAGTCAAAAACCAATACTTTATGTACGCCATCATCATCGAGCATTTGATTGGCCGCCAAATACAAATCGTTGATCATACAAAAGCCTGAACCAAAATCGGCAAAGGCGTGGTGATAACCACCGGTGAGATTTATCGCCACACCATGTTCTAAGGCTAGCTCTGCGGTTAATAAGGTACCACCAACGGCGGTAAAGGTACGTTTGATCAGTTGCTCTGACCAAGGAAAACCAATACGGCGCATGGCTTTGTGATCGAGCTTATTGGAAACCAATGCATCCACATAAGACGAATCAATCCATGGTGAAGCCGATTCATATGGCAACATATCCGGTTGATGAAACACTTCCTCGGACACACCTTCCTGCAACAAACGCTCATAAATGGTTCGATATTTATCAATAGGAAAGCGATGCCTGTCAGGCAATTCAAGCTGACTGTAGATAGGGTGAAATACCAACGGAATATTAAATGATTTCATCTAAAGCAATACGCTGTTCGCGAAAAAAGAGCCCATTGTATATGAGTAAGCAATGATCTGGGAATGGCTAAATAAAAAAAGCCCCACTAAAGTGTGGGGTGAAAAATAGCATTTCAGGGAGGAAAACTATGAAAAGTTAACTGTCTTTAATGTTAACCCTTTGCTGAAAAAATACCGTTAACCAAATGTAAAACTGTGCAATAGTGAGTTGTTATAAATATGTTAAAACGACACTGGTTTTGCCCTAATATACGACTTTATCGTGAATGTAATTACGAACCAACAAATCTTGCAGCAGTCTTTGATCTCTTAATCCATTGAATTATGGCTAATTTACGTTAATGCCTAACATCAGTATCTGTTATACTTACGCTTTCCCATTTATATAGCTATTGATTGTGTCTAATCCAACATTTAACTCGACTAATTTAAAATTGGCCCTCGTTGAAAATTTAACAACGCTTGGTTACCTATCTATGACTGACATTCAAGCCAAATCTATTCCATTGATGCTTGCTGGCAAGGATGTAATAGGTCAAGCAAAAACCGGTTCCGGTAAAACCTGTGCGTTTGGATTGGGCTTATTGAATAACTTAAATGTGAAACGCTTTCGAGTGCAAAGTGTGGTGCTGTGTCCAACCCGTGAATTAGCAGATCAGGTTGCTGTTGAAATACGCAAGCTGGCAAGAAATATTCATAACATCAAAGTACTGACCTTATGTGGTGGTCAGCCCATGGGGCCGCAAATAGGGTCATTAGAGCATGGTGCGCATATTATCGTTGGCACACCGGGTCGAGTTGAAGAGCACATTCGTAAAGGCCGTTTATCTTTAGATGAGGTCAATACCTTGGTATTGGATGAAGCTGACCGCATGCTCGATATCGGTTTTGAAGAGTCATTAAATACCATAGTTGGTTTTTGCCCGAGTGATCGACAAAATCTGTTGTTTAGTGCCACGTTCCCACCGAAGATTGAACAGTTCGCTGCACATATTATGAACGCGCCTGAAAAAGTCACGGTAGAAGCGAGCCATGACAACAGCAGCATCAGTCAATACTTTTATGAAGTTGAAGGGGGCGATGAACAACGAATGGACGCCAGTAAACGCTTATTACTTGCGTTTCAGCCACAATCGGCGGTGGTGTTTTGTAATACCAAGGTACAATGCCAATTATTATCCGAGCAATTAAAAGCCAGTGGCTTTGATAGTGCTGCTTTGCATGGCGACTTAGACCAAAAAGATCGAGACAAGGTCATGATCCGTTTTGCCAACAAAAGTTTGTCGGTGCTTATCGCAACCGATGTCGCAGCCCGCGGTCTCGATGTCGATAACTTGGACTTGGTGATTAACTTTCACATCGCACACGACCCTGAAGTACACGTACATCGCATTGGTAGAACCGGCAGAGCCGGAAAAAAGGGTACCGCCTGTTCGTTTATCAGTTACAAAGAAGCTCATAAAGTCATTCGTTTAGAAGAATACTTAGGCCAAGAAATTATACCGACAGAGTTACCTGATGAATCTGTGCTAAACCAAAAAGCAGTCAGAGCGACTATGGTAACCTTGCAAATTGATGGTGGTAAAAAGAGTAAGTTACGACCTGGTGATATTCTTGGCGGATTAACCTCAAATCCAAACATTAGCGGCCAACAAATTGGTAAGATAAAGGTACAAGCGGTCGCATCGTTTGTCGCGGTTGAGGCAAAAATTGCTAATCTTGCAGTAAAAACTATTAGCGAAGGCAAAATGAAAGGGCGAAATTTTAGAGTTCGAAAAATTAGCTAGTCACCTTAGCCCCAGCAAATACTCAACATCTAGCTAAAAAAAAGCCCCACTAAAGAGTGGGGCAAAAATTTGTATTTCAGGGAGGAAAACTATGAAAAGTTAACTGTGTTTAATAGTAAACTTTTCCAGAAAAAATACCGTTAACCAAATGTAAAACACTGCAAAAGTGTGTTGTTATACTTTTGTTCATGGATGCGTACTTTATAAAACCATTGTTACATTGGTATGAACGTAATGGTGGGTAAGATGTCTATCTTCATGGATTTCATCTAAAATTTATAACGTGCATATCAAAAATCGTCAGGAGTTTTAAGTTGCAACGGTTTATCGCTTTCATTCTTTTATTATCACTCACCGGTTGTGCCAACAGTGATTGGCGCACAGCAAGTCGAGAACCTGCGGGTATTGCAGCATTACCGAGTGAAGAAAACCGAGCGATCATAGAAGTGTATGCCGCCGATGCGTTTAGCTGGCGTGGTTGGTTTGCCGTGCATCCGTGGGTAGCAGTGAAAGGTGAAGACGCAGATAAATACACGGTATATGAAGTGGTAGGCTGGCAAGTAAGACGAGGGCTTTCTGCTATCCGTGAATATGATACCGCAACGCCCGACAGATTTTGGTATGGCTCAAAGCCAGAGCTTTTACTATCAATAAAAGGTGATAGAGCAACAGAGCTTATCCCAAAGATTAAACAAGCTATACAAAGCTATCCGTGGGCCGATGAATACAGTGTCTTTCCAGGCCCTAACAGCAATACCTTTGTTGCTTGGATTGCTCAAGAAGTACCCGAACTTGAATTAGAGTTACCATTCAGCGCTATTGGTAGTGGTTATGCTGAACAGTAATCGCTTTAACTGCACTTAAATATAATTGCCTTTTTCATTTCTTTATCTTTTCTAAAAACAAAAGTTGATTTGTGTATTTAACTTATGTTTACTAAATTGAATCAAGTCAATAACTTAAGCTAGGGAATAAGAATGAAGAAAATCGCTTTGTTGCTGCTGCCGTTGTATATAACAGGTTGCAGTGTCGATAATGAAGGTAAGGAACAGTCAGTGGCTGATGAGGTTCAAGTGGTCGCACCTATTGCTAAGAAAGTGCCGAAGAAAATGCAGATTCATGGTGATGAGCGCATTGACAATTATTACTGGTTACGTGACGACACCCGTTCGGATTCAGAAATACTAGCCCATCTTCAAGCGGAAGAAGATTACGCGATGGCTAAATTGGCGCATACTCAGGAGCTGCAAGATACCTTATATGACGAGATGATCAGCCGCCTTAAAAAAGACGATTCATCGGTGCCATATACGAAGAATGGTTATACCTATCAGAGCAAATTTGTCACCGGCGGTGAGTATCGTATATACAGCCGTGTGAAACAGGGCGGTAGTGAAGAACAGGTATTGCTTGATGCCAATGTGCTAGCCGAAGGCAAAGATTACTATGCGAATGGCAGTGTCGAAGTTAGCCCTGACAATGGTTTATTAGCCTATTCAGAAGATTTGTTGAGTCGTCGTGTTTATACCATCAAGTTTAAAAATATCCATACCGGCGATATGCTCAGTGATGAATTAACCGGTACAAACGGTCAAATCATCTGGGCCAACGATTCCAATACTGTTTTCTACATTAAAAAAGACCCGCAAACCTTATTAGGTTTCCAAGTTTATCGTCATACCCTTGGCACCAAGCAAGAAGACGATGTGCTGATGTATGAAGAAACTGACAAGTCATTCTATACCTGGATAGGTAAATCGCTGGATGATCAATACATTGAGATTTTTCACAACAGTACGGTGAGCTTAGGTGTTTCATTACTCGATGCCAATAACCCTGATGGTGAGTTTAAGCTAGCACATGCGATTGAACGAGATTTAGAATACAGCGTGCAGTCGCACGGTGAAGATTTCTATATTCTTACTAATCTAGATGCCAAAAACTTCAAAATAGCTAAGGTCGCAAAAGCGGATGTCGGCGATAAAAGCAAATGGGTAGATGTGATTGAACATCGTGAAGACACATTAATTTCGGGGCTATTGGTACTTAACGATGCGCTTATATTTACCCAACGCGAAAACGGCTTAATGGGCCTTCGTGTTATGGATTTAAATACCGGCAAAGTCGCACCGGTTGAGTTTGATGAGTCTTTATATTCTGTTTATCTGCAAAACAATGTTGATTTCAATGCCGACTTTGTTCGCGTAGGTTATCAAAGTATGACAACCCCTCGTTCGGTGTATGACGTCAGCCTGGATTTATCTTCTATTAATTTGAAGAAACAGGATGAAGTGTTAGGCGGCTATGACGCCAAGCAATACCATTCTGAGCGCATCATGATGAAAGCCCGTGATGGCGCCGACATTCCGGTCAGTGTGCTTTATAAAAAGGATCAGTTTAAAGGCGATGGTACCAACCCATTGTTGCAATATGCCTATGGTTCTTATGGTTCAACCAATGACCCATTCTTTAGTGATTCTGTGATCAGTCTGGTCGACCGTGGTTTTGTCTATGTGGTCGCGCACATTCGTGGTAGTTCTATGTTAGGCCGCAAATGGTATGACAATGGCAAGCTTTTGAAAAAGAAGAACACCTTTAACGATTTTGTTGATGTCACCCGTGAACTAGTGAAAGGCAAGTATGGCGCTGACGATAAGATCTTTGCCTACGGTGGTAGTGCTGGCGGCTTATTGATGGGCGCGGTCATTAACCAAGCGCCTGAATTGTATCGAGGTGTTGTTGCAGCGGTTCCGTTTGTTGATGTGGTGACCACCATGCTTGATGCGTCTATTCCGCTCACCACAAATGAATATGATGAGTGGGGTAATCCAAATGAGAAAGCCTATTACGACTACATGTTGTCTTATTCGCCATATGATAATGTAGAGGCCAAAGCGTACCCGAACCTATTGGTTACAACGGGCTTACACGACTCGCAAGTTCAATATTTTGAACCGGCTAAGTGGGTGGCGAAATTACGTGAGATGAAGACTGATGATAATGAATTGTTGTTCCATATAAATATGGAAGCAGGCCACGGCGGTGTTTCTGGTCGTTATAAACGTTATAAAGACCGTGCTCTGGTATACGCATTTATGCTGGATTTGTTGTCGCAATAAATACGCTATTCTCTAGTTGATTTATCGTCGGTAAATAAAAAGCGCTATCAAAAAGATAGCGCTTTTTTTATCTGTATAGTGAAAAGCCTGGTAGGCCTTGCAGATACCTAAACTATCTACTCTTCATTTAATATGATCTCACGTTTAACCTGTTCTTTTTGCTCGTTGTAAACTGCATACAAGGTCTCAGCCATAGAGATAATGTCACTAGCTATAGTGAGTGTATAGTTGCCGTCATTCATCAAGGATGTCGCCATATGTGCGGTGATTTTTTTATCCTGTAATAGACTGGTGATATGACGATAGAACTTTTGATCTATGCCTTGTATTTCTTGTTTTAAATCTTGAATCATCATTAACGCTTTTTGATCGTCATTTTCTACCCGTATCATGATGCGTACACCGTCAAGTTCACGAATGATGCGAGCGATCATCAGCCGCATCAAGTCATACTGCTCTTGTAAGTCTTTATTGCTGTGCACAATCGCTTGAGACATGTTTTTACGCAGGTGCTTCATCGCTTTTACCGACTCGACAATGTTTTGCGTTGCCGATCGTAACCAATGAATCGAAGACGATTGCTCTACTTCCCAGGTAAACGATGCCTTGGAAATAAACTTAATTATCTCAGAGTAAATGCCTTTTATTTCAGTTTCATAGAGACCATCAATATCAAGGTCCTTTACGGTTCGGCTATTTTTTACCACCAATTCAAGATCTTTGTCTGACAGCACTTCATCTCGATTTAAACTCAGCCCCTCACACAATACATTGGTCGATATTTGGTACATATGGGCGGTTTCCTTGCGCACCGCTTCGACTGCGGTTTCAGGGAAGTCGACAGAAATATTATGTAAATGAATGGCGCCTTTGCCTTCCACCGTTGGTTCTTTGAATATGTTTTCTAAAAAAATGACCATTTTATTGACGAATGGCCACATGATGACCACCCCGGCGGTATTAAATAGGGTATGAAATACCGCCAGTTTTAGAGTGTAATCGTCGTTGGCAATGCCTAAAACCTCACTAGAGTAGTTTACTGCCACTAAAAACTGTTGCAAAAAGACTATCGCAACTAAGCCTGTAACCATATTAAATATCAAGTGAGCTGCAGCCAGCCGTTTCCCGGGAATGGCTGCGCTCATTGCGCCGATTACTGCGGTTACGGTGGTGCCGACATTCGCACCTATGGCTAACGCAAGAGAGTTTTCATAAGTGATTTGCCCCGCAGCCAAAGCGGTGATGATCAACACCATGGTGGCATGACTTGATTGCATGATCACCGTTGCCGCGATACCGATTAAAGAGAACAACATCAAGCCGGCGAATCCTTCCATGGCAAATTGCGCTAAGTCAATGGTATCTTTAAAGGCTTCAAATCCAGATTTCATATAGGAGATGCCGAGAAATAAAAAGCCAAGCCCGGCAAGAATAAAACCAAAGCCTTTTAAATTCTTTTGTTTTTGTAGCAATAACACCACACCAAAAACCAGCATGGGCATAGCATAGGCGGATATCTTAACTTTAAGACCAAGTCCGGCAACCAACCAAGCACCCGTGGTGGTACCTATGTTGGCGCCAAAAATAATACCAATACCGGCGGCCAGACCAAGCAGTCCTGCACTTAAAAAGGAAATAGTAATAACCGAGACAAGAGAGCTCGATTGCATAATCGTGGTTGTGGCGATACCAAAACCAACACTCTTCCATTGTTTGTCTGTGGATTTTTTTAAAATCCGTTCCAGCGTACCGCCGGTAAACGTATTAAAGCCTTCTTCAAGAGATATCATGCCAAATAAGAAAATCGCCACACCAGCAGCTATCTCTTTAAAATCTGGGCTGATCCAAAAACCATAGGCTAGGACTAACAGAATGGTAAATATTAGAATTTTTTTAAACATAGGGCGGCACCAAAATGATTGAAACACATTTACTACCGTGTGTATTTACTAAGTGTATCAGAGGTTTTTTCTTTAGCTAATCAATAACTTTGATAAAGCTGTTGCAATTATAGTTAAGCGCGCTCGTCATTTCTTGTCTTCATATGCTTCTCTTTTACTTGGGTTCGTCATTTGTTTCTGGTTCGTTGTTTGTTTTCGTCATATTTGCTCGTTAGGTTTTGGTTTTGATTTTGCTGTGATTGTGCGTTTATTGCACTAATCCCCATAACTCGCTGTCTGTATTAGTTATTTTAAAGTTTGGCACGCTTCTCGCATTGTAAAGAATACAATAATAAAAAATTATGGACAGGGCATGAAATCGTTCAAATTTTTAGAAAAATCTGTTTTAAGGTCTGCGCTAATGACCTCGCTGCTCGTATTAACGGCAGCTCTCCTATACGTCGGTCACCAACATGCGGAAGAGCGTTTTTCGTATATTGTGCAAGGAGCAAGTAAGCCGACACTGGTTAACGCTGTAGAGTCAGTCGGTGGTGAAGTACTGCACAAGTACACCGTCATCCAAGCAATCTCTGCATTAATGACCGATGCTCAAGTGAATGAAGTGCGTAACGCTCATCCTATGATTCGTTTGTTCAATGACGATAAAGTGCAATTGAGCATGGCTAATGAACGTGGTGTTGCAGCGGCAGAAGCATTCGCTAACGAAAGAAATACCTATGTATCGACCCTAACTGGCGCCAGTCAGTTGCATCAAAATGGCATAACCGGTAAAGGTGTTGGTGTTGCCATCATCGATACAGGCGTACGTCATATGAAAAGTATCAAACAAGATACCACAGGTCATAAACGTAATTTAGTACTGCATAATGTCTTAGGTGGTACAGATATAAAACACGATGAAAATGGTCACGGTACCCACGTGGCAAGTATCATTGGTAACAGTTCATATAGTTATGACAGAAATGGAAACCAAATGGCTTTCTATAATGGTGTTGCTCCTGATGCGGATTTGTTGGTTGTAAAAGCTTTCTATGAAGATGGCAGCTCAACTTACACCGAGATCTTAAAGGCCCTTGATTATGTTATCTCCCATAAAGACGAGCATAATATCAAGGTTCTTAATCTGTCGTTCTCGGCTAATCCGCAGTCTTTTTATTGGGACGATCCTATTAATCAGGCCGTTACTTTAGCCTGGAGCAAGGGCATTACCGTGCTTGCTTCTGCAGGTAACAAAGGTTCAGATGCGATGAGTATTGGCGTTCCAGGCAATAACCCTTATGTTATTACCATTGGTGCTAGCTCAGACAATGGCACGCCTTATTTCCTTGGTGATGACATCTTGTCATCGTTCTCAAGTGCAGGCCCAACGGTCGAAGGGTTTATTAAACCTGAATTAATCGCACCGGGTAGCAAAATCCAAGGATTAATGAGCGAAAATAGTTATATATACCGAAATTTCCCAGAAGCCGATGCAGGCGGCAAATACATGGCATTATCTGGCACTTCTCAGTCAACAGCGGTTACCTCGGGAATTGTTGCCCTGTTGTTACAAGAAGACCCAACCCTCTCCCCCGATGATGTCAAATGCCGCCTGTTATCGTCTGCTATTGCAGGTGCTAATTCTGAAACGGATGAATATACCTACAGTGTGTTCCAACAAGGTGCCGGTTTTGTAAATGCCGAACGTGCCGTGAATTCTGATACTGTTGGCTGTGCCAATCGTGGCATGAACATTGAACAAACGCTGACCGCACAAACTAAGTATCAACATTACGTTGGTCCAGCACGTTATAACTTACAAGAAGGCAAGTTTTACCTAGTCGGTAATAAAGAATACAGCTGGGATGGCACCTACGCCAGTGGTCACTTGTGGCCTGACGATGAAATTGGTGCTGATGGCCACTTATGGCCAGACGATGAAATTGGTGCAGCTGGTCATTTGTGGCCAGACGATGAAATTGGCGCTGATGGTCACTTATGGCCAGATGATGAAATTGGTGCTGATGGTCACTTATGGCCAGACGATGAAATCGGTGCTGATGGTCACTTATGGCCAGACGATGAAATCGGTGCTAATGGTCACTTATGGCCAGACGATGAAATTGGTGCTAATGGTCACTTATGGCCAGATGATGAAATTGGCGCTACCTACTATTTATGGCCGAACGACACCATTACCGCCTACGGGTATTTAAAACTAGACGGTAAGTTCTTCACTAATGGACATTTATGGCCAGATGATGAAATAGGTGCAGACAATATCTGGTCACAGCAAAGGATTGAAAATGCGGCCATAACCAATACCTGGTTTGTCGAATAAACGAAAAATAAAAAGGCACCTTAGGTGCCTTTTTTATCGGTATCAAAATTGGCGATAAATATAGTCAAAACATAGACGTGACAACGGATTGCGCAAGTGTTTTAATGTGATAAAGCAGTACTCCCAAAAATTATAAAAATAAACTGGGTTTAATCGATGTATAAAACCAAACTATCTTTTACGATGCGTAAATTAAGCGTTTCTTTTTGTTGTATTTTTCTGGCACTAGTGAGTGTACAGTTATTCGCGACGTCGTATCGATATTCCAATCATGAAATTCAATTTACCAACTTAAAAGACAGCAAACGCTTATCACAACAATCGGTTAATGCCATTGCTCAAGATAAAATGGGCTATATCTGGATTGGTAACCAAAATGGTTTAAACCGCTTTGATGGTATTTCTTCTAAAGCTTATAACCATAACCCTCGTGATCCAAAATCCCTTGCAAGTAATTGGGTTAAAGACGTATTTGTTGATTCAGAAGAGCGGATCTGGGTATTAGGTGATGGTGGTATTAGTTTATATCTACCTGAGATTGATGGCTTTCGTAATCTAAGTGATTCAGCGCAATACAAAGATATCATTCCAAGTGATTTTGATGTGGCCGCAGAAGACGCTAACGGTAACTTATATTTTGGCAGTCGTAACCAAGGTATTATTGCGTTTATTGATAATGGCTCCGATGTTAAACATTTTAACGAACTTGATGGTAAATCGCATCTTAGTGGCAATACGATAGCCGATCTTCAATTTGATTCTACGAATAATTTTTGGGTAGGAACAAACCTTAATGGTCTTAATTTATTAAAACCTGGAGAAGACTCCTTTGTTACATTTTCTACATCGACGCAAATTTCGATACCCAGCGACAAAATAAAAACCATTTATGAAGATAATTCCAATACTCTTTGGATCGCCACTGGCGATAAAGGGGTATTTACGTTCGACCCTGTTGGTGGCGTACAAAAGCGTTATATCTCATCAGAGCAATCGGGCACTTTATGTCACGATAGCGTACATGACATATATCAGGATAAAAATAATATTCTGTGGTTTGCTACCGATAGTGGCTTATGCCAATACCAAAGTGAAACCGATAGCTTTATCGCTCACCGCCACAGCGATGCAAGGCCCACCAGTTTAATTGATGATAGGGTCAAAACGTTATTCCAAGACGACGGTGGCGTTATGTGGGTTGGTACACAAAGCGGTTTAAGTCGTTGGAACGCAAGTTTGGCCAAGTTTCCTCATGTTCGTAAGGGAATGAACGATAATATTTCTTCGGATGTCATTGCCTCATTTGCCGAAGACTCAGCCGGCAACTTGTATGTTGGCACCTGGGGCGGCGGCTTAAATGTTTTTGACTCCGATAACACCAAAACCGAAGTGATTAAAGCGAGCCCTGGTACAGAAGGCGCCTTGCAAGATGAGCGGGTGTTAAGTTTATTGGTCGATTCAAATGACAATTTATGGGTAGGCACATTTCGTCAGGGCTTGCATCTACGTCGCAGCGGAGAATCAACATTTCAACTGTTTACCAATGACCAAACCAAAGATCATCATTTAAGCAGTAACGCCATTTCAAAAATCATCGAATTACCAAGCGGCAATATCGTTGCAGCAACCTTTGGTGGTGGTCTCAATATTATTGATGCAAACGGCAAGATCACTCATATAGAAAGCGATGAGAACAATAAAGATTCCATTTCAAGTGATAGGGTACTCGATGTTATCTACGATGGAGCGAGTCATTTATGGATAGCGACACGCAGTGGTGGTGTGAATACTTACAACATTAAAAGTGGCAAAGTAAATTACTTTAGTCATCATCAACAACAACCATATTCATTGCCAACCAATAAAATTGTTAGTTTATTAAATACCGAAAAGTATATTTGGGTGGCTACCCAAGACGCCGGTCTGGCGCGTATTCGCAAAGATAACTTCGCCAAAGGCAACATGCACTTTGAATTAATTGGCTTGCAACATGGTCTGCCAAGTTTGTTCACCTATGGCATGGTAGAAGACGATGACGGCTATGTTTGGGTCAGTCATACGCGAGGCTTATCGCGCATTAATGCCAAGACGTTAAAAGTGAACAGCTTTAATACCACGCATGGTTTGCAAGGCGAAGACTTTAATAGTGGTGCCTATTTTAAATCTGCAACAGGCAGGGTGTTCTTTGGTGGTTCTAATGGTTTTAATGCCTTTATGCCAGATCAGATCCCAATTAATAATTATCAGGCACCGTTACGGTTAACGCGGTTCAGTATTTTTGGTACTGAAATGCCGATTGAAAAAGTATTCAATCATAATGAAGTGCTTGAACTGAAACATTCTGATGCCTTTTTAGAATTTGAATTTGCGTCGTTGGATTACACCAAGCCAGAAGACAATCAATTTCAATACATGATGCAAGGCTTGCGTAATGAATGGGTTGATTCTGACAATAATAATCGTATTACTTTTACCAATTTACCGGATGGTGATTACATCTTTCGTGTGCGCGGTTCAAACAACGATGGTGTATGGAGCAAACAGGAGTTGAGTTTACCGATTAAAGTAAATCCACCATGGTGGTACAGTTGGTATGCCTATGCATTTTATGCCTTAGCAACATTACTTTTAATCGCTAGCATAGTGATGCGCAGTAAGCAACGTCGTCGCGATCAGCTTGCCTATCAAGCGCAATTGGAAAAAGACGTGGCGGAACGGACCGCGGAATTGCAAGAGGCAAACGTAGCGTTAGAAGTCGCGGTCATTGAAACCAATAAAGCCAAAGATACTGCAGAACGTGCGGCGCAAACCAAGTCAAATTTCTTAGCAACCATGAGTCATGAGATACGTACACCGATGAACTCAATCATCGGCATGAGTGATTTATTATTGAAGACAGGGTTGAACCGAGCTCAAAATCGCTATGCGCTATCTGTGCAAAAAGCCAGTCAAATGTTGCTTGATTTGATCAATGATATTCTCGATTTTTCAAAGATGGAAGCTGATCAAATTGAATTAGAAAAACAACCCGTTAACTTACATGAGCTGGTCGAAGAAACGGCGTTTTTATTCGCCAATCGCGTTCATGAAAAAGGCGTTGAATTGGCGGTAACTATTGACCCTCATGCGCCGGTATGGGTTGTCGGCGACGCGTTACGTATTCGCCAAATTATCGCCAACTTGCTTGGCAATGCCGTTAAGTTTACCGAGCAGGGCCATATTGAAATAAGTTGCTCTGTAAAAGGTGACCATATTGTCATCAGTGTGTCGGACACAGGCATAGGGATTGCCAAAGCCAATCAAAATAAGATTTTTAAAGCGTTTCGCCAAGAAGACAGCTCGACCACTCGTCGTTATGGTGGTACCGGTTTAGGCCTGGCGATCATCAAGCGATTGCTGGAGGTCATGAAGGGTAATATTGATGTGGTATCGATACCGAACAAAGGCTCAGTGTTCACCATTAACTTACCTTTGGTAAGAGCTGAGCAGCATGAGCAGTGTCAGTCACAAAGTTTTGATTCTCATGTTGTCGTGCTCAGTGATTCTCAAATTGTGCGTCGCATGACCATCAATACCTTGCATCGATTAGGCATTGATGCTGATGCGATTGATAAGCCTTTAGACTATGTCTCTCAACAACCTCTGAATGATGTCGATTTATACATCATTGATAGCCCATTATTGGAAAATCCAACGGTTAAGCACTTTTTTGCCAAACGTAAACACGTGGTGTTGTTAACCAGTACCTTAGCCGATGGTAAGGTCAAGGATCATGGTTTCCATCTGGAAAAACCACTTCGTAAGCAAGTAACCATTGAAGTGTTGCATGACTGTTTAAGTGGTACGGTGCGAGAAGAAAAAGACGGATTTGTTGATGCCTTTGCCAATGTTGATGAGTTTAGAGCTCGGATTTTGCTTGTTGAGGATGTGCGCACAAACCAAGAAGTCGCCACCAGTATGCTGCATATGTTTGGCTGTGAGGTCGATATTGCCGAAAATGGTCAGGTGGCGTTAGAGATGGTTAAGACAACCCAATATGACCTATTACTGATGGACTGCCAAATGCCGGTCATGGATGGCTTTGAAGCAACCCGAGCCATACGCAAGTGGCAAAGTTATATGAACCTTCAAGCGGTGCCGATTGTCGCGCTAACCGCAGGGGTTGGTTTGGGGTATGAACAAAAATGTATCGATGCGGGTATGAATTCACACACCTATAAACCGTTTACCATCAATCAAATATTGACGGTGTTAAATCAATTTTTAGCACACCTTAAAGTTGATGATGCTGAAATCGAAGAGTTTATCGAGGCCTACCACATAGAAGGTAGCCATGCTCAGGGGCAAGATAACGCAAACCAAGGAATGTTTGAAGACTGCAATAACGACAGTCAGTCATCCGCAGCGCATTTATCATTGTCATCATCGGCGCCGCAAAAACCATTGAAAACAACCGACAATCTGATTGATAAAAGCGCGGTTGATGCCATAAAAGACATAGAAAAGATGACCGGCAAGCCAATTTATGCCAAAGTCTATAAAACATTTAAAGAGGAGTTCGCTCATAAATACCAAGCGCTTGAACAAGCACTTGAAAGTAATGACAGCGAACAGGTACGAAAAACCGCTCACGCCATGAAATCACTGAGCGCTAATGTCGGTGGCAAAAAGCTTGCTGACTATTGTGCGCAAATTGAGCGAAATGCCAGCCAAGGAAATATTGACACTTGTTTACGCTATAGCCAGCAGTTACAAGATGTATACGGCGAAACCAATCTTGTACTTGATGAAATAGCCAGAGAAGTTGTATGAGCGAAGAAGAATTAAAAGATTATAACGGGTATAAAGTACTGGTCTGTGATGACGATCCAACCTATCTGATGTTAATGCGTGATACGTTAGAGGCAGAAGGTTTTTACGTGATTGATGCTTGCGACGGCGAACGTGCCATTGCGGCATTTATTGAACATGAAATTGATATCGTACTACTTGATGTTGAAATGCCTGGTTTAAGTGGTCATAAAGTTTGTGAGCGCATTCGACAGCACCCTAAAGGTAAAGATATTCCTATCTTAATGATCACCGGTGCAGATGATTATCAGTCTATTCGCCGTGCCTATGATATTGGCGCAACCGACTTTTTACCTAAACCGATTCGCTGGCCAATGATTGGCCATCGTGTTCGCTATATGTTGCGTTCACAACAGGCGGTAAACGAGCTAAGACACTCAAAAGAGCACCTGCATTATCTTGCCTATTACGACAGCTTAACCGGCTTACCCAATAGACAAAGTTTTTACGACAAGCTCGATCATTTGATAGAGTCAGCGCAAACCAATAAACAAAGGCTTGGCGTACTGTTTATCGATCTTGATCAGTTCAAGCGAATCAACGATACATTAGGCCATAATTTTGGTGACAAAGTCCTTAAAAAAGTTGCCAAAATACTTGATCAAACTCTGGCAAGTTATCACGGCGTATCGCCAAGTAGCTTGAAGCCTCAGGTGTCACAAGTGGCCCGTTTAGGTGGTGATGAATTTACGGTGTTTTTGGATAACATTGATACCTTGGATGACATCAATGTGGTGGCGCAAGATATCATCGATGCGGTGTCCAAACCTTTGATGATTGATCAATACGAAGTTTTAGTAACGCCAAGCATTGGCGTATCGGTATTTCCGGATGACGCCATTAGTGTAACCAATTTGATGAAAAATGCTGATGTTGCTATGTATCATGCCAAACAAGAAGGGCGAAGTTGTTTTAAATATTACAGCAGCTCTCTCAACCATTTGGCTGCCGAACGCTTGCAAATGGAACAGGCATTGCGTAAAGCGGTTGATAATAATGAATTGGAAGTATTCTATCAGCCACAAGTGTGCAGCAAAGCCGGTAATATCGTCGGTGCTGAAGCATTAGTTCGTTGGCGCAGTGAAGAGTTTGGCTATGTATCACCGGCTAAATTTATCCCTATTGCCGAAGAAACAGGCCTTATCGCCGCGATTGGCGAATGGGTATTAGAAAATGCCTGTATGCAAGCCAGTTTATGGCAAAAGCAGGGTTATCATGACTTGAAAGTCTCCGTTAATGTTTCAAGCATTCAGTTTCGCCGTGGCACTTTGCTTAGCCATTTAGAAAAGGTGTTACAACACACCCAAATTAATCGTAAATCATTGCAGTTGGAACTGACCGAAAGCGCCATCATGAATGACGTCAAAGACAACATCAGCCGATTACAACAGATCAAAGAACTTGGCGTTGATATTGCCATCGATGACTTTGGTACGGGCTATTCATCGCTTAGTTACTTAAAGCGCTTTCCTATCGATACGGTAAAAATTGATCGCTCATTTATTATTGATCTCGCCACATCAGAAGATGATAAAGCCATTGTTCAGGCAATCATTGCTTTGGCTAACGCACTTAACCTAGATGTGATTGCCGAAGGCGTTGAAAACGACGCTCAGTTGCACGTACTAGAGCAACATGGTGTGACAATGGTACAGGGCTTTTTATTTGGCGCAGCGGTTAACGCCACTGAATTTGAAGCCTTGTTGTCACATGATTATTGTGGCTGGGTTACTGAGGGGCAGGCGTAATGAGCATTGATTGCCAACAACAATTATTACAACAAGCGGTTTCGGCTATTGGTGAGGTACAGATTTATCTCGACAGTCGTGGTCAAATCGTTACTGCCAATCAATCGGCATTATCACTTTTAGCGCCGGTGGGTGTCGACATTATCGGTCAACCATGGCCGGCATTGATTCGTATGCGTGAAGATTTAAGTTCTCGCCACGCCGAGCAGTTTATCGACGCCGCGATCAAAGTTGATACCTTGACTAAATTGCAACCCATCGCCGTACAGTGTGCTAATAATGCCAGTGTTTTGCTCGACGGTATTATTGCGCCTATGCATTACGATGATATGGAACGCGGTGCGGTTTTATTTCTTAGGCAACTGACTCGCCTTGATCATTTACCTATGGGTTTGGCGAATCATATTGGTGATGAAAACAAAAGTGTATCGGGAATCTTGTTATTAAGCCCAGATAACTTCAACCAAGTTAATATTGAATATGGCCGTGAAATCGGTGACAAGGTTTTGTATGGCATAGGTGACTTTTTACGAAAGTTCGCTCGCCCTGGCGATTTAGCATCGCATTATGGCGGCACCATCTATATGTTGATGTTTTATGATACCAACGAAGAGCAAATGCTGAACATGAGTAGTCGTTTGCAGACATTATTGCATGAGCATCGTTTTGCCGGATTGAATCAATCATTGTCGTTCAGTTGTGGTTTGGCATTGAATAGCCAAGAAGTAAGCTATTCGCCAATTGAATTGTTTTATTATGCCAACTTTTCGTTATCGAATGCGTTGGAGACCGGTGGCAATCAACTAAACCAATGGCAGCATCAAAATACCTTAACGCAAATAGGTAATCTGGATAAAATTTCCGGAAAAGTATCGCAAACCACCGATGGCGATTATCAAAAGATGTTGATGCAGTGGAGTATTATCAACCAACAAGGTGATAACGCCCGTAAAGAAGAGTTTATTGAAAGTACCTTAGCTCACCTATGTCATGGCTTTGAACTCGACCAAAGTGGCTATTATGAGATCGTTGATAGCGGCAATAGCGTCACCAGTAAGTTGTTGTGTGCCATAGACCAACAAGGCCAACCTGTTGAGCATGCAGGTTTAACCATCAGTAATACACAACTGCAATTTTTGGCGTCGGTAGAAAATGCCAGTTCAGACTATCGAGTGTTTACCTCGGTACTGGCCAACTCAGGCACGCAATCAATCGTTGGTGTCTATGATGAAGAGCGGCTATTAGGCTGTTTGTCATTGATAAACCATTCCGGTATGAGTATTCAAAAGCGCGACCATCATGTGTTGTGTCATATCGCAGACTTTATTGCCATGACCTTAACCAAACTAGGTCACAGTGATACCGCTGTTGTTAGTCAAAACAAACACCATGTACCAAATTTTTGGTTTAATTCGATGTCTATGCATAAGTTAATGGATGAGCTGCAACTGGTGGCACCGACCAATGCGACGGTCCTAATTACCGGTGAATCGGGTACTGGTAAAGAGATGTTGGCTAAGAGCTTGCACCATTTTTCCGATCGAAAAGATCAACCCTTTGTTATTTTTGATTGCGGTACCGTGGTAGAAAATTTGGTCGAAAGTGAGTTGTTCGGTCATGTTAAAGGCGCGTTTACTGGCGCCAGTAAGGCCTCTACTGGTGCGATCGCTAAGGCGGATGGTGGTACCTTATTCTTGGATGAAATTGGTGAATTACCTCTGGAAATGCAAGTTAAATTACTGCGTTTTGTCCAGGAAAAACAATATTCACAAGTCGGCTCAAGTGATATTAAACGCGTCGATGTGCGTTTGGTTGCGGCAACTAATGTCGATTTAAAAGAGCGAATCAAGCAAGGTTTGTTTAGAGAAGATCTTTATTACCGCCTAGATGTGTTCAACCTAAAAAATATTCCTCTGCGCCAGCGCAGTGACGATATTTTGTTAATCGCATCGTCTTACTTGCAAGTATACAATCGTGAGTACAATAAAGGCATTACGGGTTTCACCGCCGATGCCAAACAAGCATTATTAGATTACCCTTGGCCGGGTAATATACGAGAATTGAAAAACTTAATTCATAGAGCGGTTATTTTATGTTCTGAGCAACAACTTGGTTGCGCTCACCTTGGCTTATACCATAGCGGTGAAAACGTCATTGATACTGAGCCTGAGCACACGCAGTCGTCTGTTCAGCACGAGAACACTCATTTTATTAATAATCAGGCTGGTAATGCTGGCGGAGCGCTGCCTAGTGTTTCGCATATGAGTGTGTCCAATAGCAATGCCATGCATGGCGAGGCAGCACAATCCAATGTGGCGTTCGCTCCGGCGACCGCACATAACTTGGCATCGCATAGCCCTGTACCGCATAACCCGGCACCGCTTAACACCCCATCTACCAGTCATTCAGCAGCATCAAGCTATTCGCCAAACACAACGAGCCAACAACATACTGTAGCCTTTATGTTTGATCAAGGTGTTGAACAAGCATTGACGGAATTGGTTTTTGCCATTAGTGATGTGACCTTGCCGTATCAAAAACTGCCTCCGGTAGCGAGCTATCTTGAATACGCGCTGTATCAATACGCGATGAATCAATGCCAGCAGGTTGTGTTGCAATCGGCGAATGTTCTATTGCTGCCAGAGGCAACCTTTAGACGTCGTTGGCAAAAGCTTCAGAAATTGCCCGAGGTACAAGATTATAAGTTGCTAGGGTTGATTAATCACATCTCTGAATCGCTTATGCGCATGCCATTGGCAGAGCCTAGAGTGGATTTGATGCAACGTTTATTGGCTAAAGCGGCGTTAGATAGTGGTTTGGCAGCTAATAGGGCGTGTCAATTATTGGCGATGTCGGCACCGACATTTCGAAAGCTAAAGCATCGATTGGCGGCTTAAAGCAATAAGCTGAAAGGTGATCAACAACAAAAAACGCCAACATATTTGTTGGCGTTTTTTGTTTGGAACAGGCGCTAACGATCAGCGTTCGTCGTCTATTCGGTCACCTATCTTGTTAAGAACGGTTACTTCACCATCACATACTGCAATAATGGATTTACCTTTCTTAAATTCCTCATCAATAACGACTCGACCGCCATCTTTTTGAGGAAATGTCTCAATGGCGTGTTTTAGTTGTAAAGAGGTGATGTCGTAATAAAGAATGGTTACTTTTCGCTGGATAACTTTAGCCATGTGATTATTATTATTTCCTAATTTCTACAACAGGTCTTACCTGCGCATTTTACCGTTCCGTCGCTGGTTTTTTGACCTATGAAATCACACAGTCCATGTGTGTTAACTATTTGTAACTACGCTTATTTATATCGAAGTCATATCAATATGTAAACCTATAACTGATAACAAAGATTATTTTCTGTAAAAAGGCTTATAAAAGAGGTGACAAGCGGCTAGGATTAGGGTTTAATCAATAGTTTGAAAGACGACGGTTTACTGACTTATGACGTGTGTTTTTTGTTCAGTTAGCGTTAATTATCTTGTCGCATTTTACTTCTAGAGTTGCAATCACTCTTGGTCGTTTATCACGTTGCGGCAGGGCTATTTTTATTAGTCGCGTAAATATAAGCTAAAAGGTGCTTTGTTGCACCGTAATAAAAAACGTTTATTGCGACTAAAGAAGTGCAGAAGGTAGGGCTTTTATGCTAAAATTCTGCCTCGATAATAATAATGTTGGAGCACCCGATAAACCTAGGTGTTCAAGTTTAGGGAAAGCATCGTTTTATGACCGATCTGGCTAAAGAAATCGTTCCTGTCAATATTGAAGATGAATTAAAGAATTCATACCTGGATTACGCCATGAGTGTAATCGTAGGTCGTGCTTTACCTGATGTACGTGATGGTTTAAAACCAGTGCATCGTCGTGTGCTATATGCAATGCACGATTTAGGTAATGACTGGAACAAGGGCTATAAAAAATCTGCCCGTGTTGTTGGTGACGTAATCGGTAAATATCACCCGCATGGTGACACCGCTGTTTATGACACTATTGTTCGAATGGCTCAGCCATTCTCGCTTCGCTACATGTTGGTTGATGGACAAGGTAACTTCGGTTCTGTTGATGGCGACTCTGCAGCGGCAATGCGTTATACGGAAATCCGCATGCAGAAAATCTCGCATGCCTTACTTGCCGACCTTGAAAAAGAAACTGTTGATTTTGTGCCGAACTACGACGGCCAAGAGTTTATGCCTTCAGTTTTACCAACTCGTGTACCTAACCTGTTAATTAATGGTTCATCCGGTATCGCGGTAGGTATGGCAACCAATATTCCACCGCATAACCTAACGGAAGTAGTCAATGGCTGTATTGCCATGATTGAAAATCCAGACATTACTACCGAAGAATTAATTGAATACATTCCGGCACCTGACTTCCCTACCTCGGGCATTATTTCTGGCGTTGCGGGTATTCATGAAGCATATAAAACCGGTCGCGGTAAATTAAATATTCGTGCTCGTACTGAAATTGAAGTAGACGAGAAAACAAGCAAAGAGACCATTGTTGTTCACGAATTACCGTACCAGGTAAACAAAGCTCGCCTTATTGAAAAAATGGCTGAGCTAGTAAAAGAAAAACGTATTGAAGGTATTTCAGCCCTACGCGATGAGTCTGATAAAGACGGTATGCGCATGGTTATTGAAGTTAAGCGCGGTGAAGTGGGTGAGGTTGTATTAAACAACCTATTCAAACTAACACAAATGCAAATTAGCTTTGGTATGAACATGGTTGCGCTTTCAAATGGCCAACCAAAACTGTTTAACTTACGCGACATGATTGACGAGTTTATCTTGCATCGTCGTGAAGTTGTAACGCGTCGTACTATCTTTGAACTTCGCAAAGCGCGTGAACGTGCGCACATCTTGGAAGGCTTGGCGGTAGCGTTATCGAATATCGATCCTATCATCGAATGCATTAAAAGCTCGCCGACAGCCGCTGAAGCAAAAGAGAAGCTAACGGCTCAAGGTTGGGATTTAGGCAATGTTTCTGACATGCTTGAACGTGCTGGTGTTGATGCCGCGCGTCCGGATTGGTTAGAACCAGAATTTGGTTTCCGTGATGGTAAATATTACCTAACCATGCAACAAGCTCAGGCTATTTTGGACTTACGTCTACAAAAGCTTACTGGTCTTGAGCACGAAAAGATTCTAAATGAGTACAAAGAGTTATTAGACATCATCGCTGAATTGCTACACATTTTATCTAGCCCTGAACGTTTAATGGAAGTTATTCGTGAAGAGTTAGAAGCGATTCGTGAAGAGTTTGGTGATGAGCGTCGCTCAGAAATCTCATTGTCATCTCATGATTTGTCACTAGAAGATTTAATCACTGAAGAAGACGTTGTCGTGACCTTATCTCATGAAGGTTACTGTAAGTATCAACCGCTGAGTGAATACGAAGCGCAACGTCGTGGTGGTAAAGGTAAAGCTGCAACCAAGATGAAAGATGAAGATTTCATTGAACGTCTGTTGGTTGCCAATACCCATGATACGATTTTATGTTTCTCTGACCGAGGCAAGTTGTACTGGTTGAAGGTGTATCAATTACCTCTAGCAACTCGTACTGCTCGTGGTCGACCTATCGTTAACATCCTACCATTGGATGGTGACGAGCGTATTACCGCTATTTTACCGGTACGCGAATATGAAGAAGATAAATACATCGTCATGGCGACGGCATCAGGTACGATTAAGAAAACACCATTGACGGCGTATTCGCGTCCACGTGCTAATGGTATTATCGCCTTGAACTTACGTGATGATGACACCTTGATCGGTGTTGATATTACCGATGGTCATGACGACATTATGTTGTTCAGTGATGAAGGTAAAGTGGTTCGTTTCAACGAGATGGCTCGCGATAGCGAGACCGGTGAAATCAAAGTTGATGCAGAGACTGGCGAACAGATTCATGCACTACGTGCCATGGGTCGTACCGCAACAGGTGTTCGTGGTATCAAACTTGAAGGTGACCAAAAAGTTGTTTCACTGATTATTCCTCGCTCCGACGGTGCGGTGTTAACGGTTACTGAAAACGGCTATGGTAAACGTACCGCACTTGAAGAATACCCAGCTAAGTCGCGTGCGACCAAAGGTGTGGTATCAATCAAGGTGAGTGATCGTAATGGTCCGGTTGTTGGCGCAGTTCAAGTTGATGACAATGACGAGATCATGTTGATCACCGACAACGGTACCTTAGTTCGTACTCGTGTTAATGAAGTAGGCATCATCGGCCGTAATACGCAAGGGGTTCGATTAATCAGAACCGCTGAAGATGAAAACGTCGTAGGCTTACAACGAATCGAAGAAATCGATGAAGACGATGAATTGCTAGAAGGCGAAGAGGGTGCACCAACAGCAGATGGTGACGCTCAACCAGAGCCGGAAGCGGAGCAGGCTGAAGCGGATGACGCTGAGGCAAGCGACGAATAATTCAACGTAACAACAATGAAAAAATGAGCGGCTAACCCCGCTCATTTTGTTTTTAAACAGGCAAAGACTGCAAGGTATTGCCGCAAGTTTATAGGTAGTAAAACAGCAATGAGTGAAGTGTTTAATTTTTGCGCCGGACCGGCAATGTTACCCAAGCCGGTTATGCAACGTGCCCAAAGCGAATTTTTAAACTGGAATGATAGCGGTTGTTCGGTGATGGAATTATCTCACCGTGGCCCTGAATTTATGGCGCTTGCATCCCAAGCTGAGCAAGACCTTCGTGATTTGATGAATATCCCTGATAACTACAAAGTATTATTTTGCCATGGTGGCGGACGAGGCCAGTTTTCAGCGGTACCTTTAAATTTATTACCTGCGGGAAAAAGTGCGGATTACATCGTAACCGGTTCATGGTCAAAAGCTGCTGTGGTTGAAGGTGAGAAGTTCGGGCGTATTCGCAGTGTTGATGTCATCACTGACATTAATGGCGAAAAAGCGGTTAAGCCAAGCTCTGATTGGGACTTAGACCCTAACGCAGCCTATGTTCATTACTGTCCAAACGAAACCGTTGACGGTATTGAAATATTTGAGGTTCCGCAAACCAATGGCGTGCCTTTGGTTGCTGATATGTCGTCAACCATATTATCGAGACAAATTGATGTCAGCCAGTTTGCGTTGATATACGCTGGTGCGCAAAAAAATATCGGCCCGTCAGGCCTAACCATTGTTATCGTTCGTGAAGACTTGCTTGGTCAACATGCTAAAGCAACACCGGTGATTATGGATTATGAAAAGACAGCAAATTTTGAGTCTATGTTTAATACGCCGCCTACCTATGCTTGGTATTTGGCATCGCTGGTGTTTCAATGGTTAAAGTCATTAGGTGGCGTGCCAGCCATCGAACAGCATAACCAAGATAAAGCGCAATTACTGTATGACTATATCGACGCATCTGCGTTCTATCAGTCGCGCATTAATAAAAGCAATCGTTCTTTGATGAATGTACCATTTTATTTAACCGATGAAGATCTCAACCAACGTTTTTTAAGTGAAGCGAAAGACGCTGGCTTGTTGGCTTTAAAGGGACACCGTATGGTCGGCGGTATGCGCGCGAGTATTTATAACGCCATGCCAATCGAAGGGGTTCAGGCACTTGTTGACTTTATGAAGCAATTCGCCGCAGAAAACGCTTAACCCAACGTATCTACTTGGGCAAGGTAGCGACTTACCCATAATAAACAGATTAAACTGCCACTAATTACAATAACAGGCATTCACGCATCGCATTCATGCTGTATATATAGAAGGAAGTAAACATGTCAGGTTCTCTAACCTTTATTGCCAATCCTGCTGAAGGTAACGTCAATGGTGACGTTAACGTTCCAGGAGATAAGTCAATTTCTCACCGTTCCATTATGTTTGGCTCTTTAGCCGATGGCCGCTCGTATGTGAAAGGCTTTTTACCTGGTGATGATTGTTTGGCAACCATGAATGCGTTTAAAGCCATGGGTGTAAATATACAAGGGCCTGATGCAGACAATAACGTGATTATTGATGGTGTTGGTATTGATGGTTTGCAACAACCAAGTGAACAAATTGATATCGGTAACTCAGGCACGTCGATTCGTTTAATGTCAGGGATTCTAGCAGGGCAATCGTTTGCCAGCTCAATGGCAGGTGATGTATCTCTGAATAAGCGTCCAATGATGCGTGTTGTTAACCCATTGAAACTTATGGGTGCAGATATCAGTGCCAACGATGATGGCACGCCACCGGTGGTGGTTAAAGGTGGTAGCAAATTAAGCGGTATTGATTACCAGCTGCCAATGGCTAGTGCGCAGGTAAAATCCTGTGTTCTTTTAGCCGGTTTGTTTGCCGAAGGTACAACCACAGTTACTGAACCGGGCATTACTCGCGATCACACCGAACGTATGTTGCAAGCCTTTGGTTATGACGTGCAAGTCGATGGCAATAAAGTGAGCCTACAAGGCGGTGGTCGCTTAACGGCTTGTGATATTACCGTGCCTGGCGATATTTCATCAGCAACATTTTTTATCGTTGCCGGCTTAATAGCCAAGCAAGGGGCGATAACCTTGCGCAATGTTGGCATGAACCCAACTCGTATTGGTGTGTTAAACATTGTTCAGCAAATGGGCGGAAATATCGAATTAGTTAACAAACGTTTTGCTGGCGCTGAGCCCGTGGCTGATTTAATAGTGCATGCATCACAATTACAAGGTATTGATATCGATGAGAAGGACGTACCACTGGCAATTGATGAGTTTCCTGCAATATTTATAGCAGCCGCTTGTGCTAAAGGTACAACTCGTCTTCGCAATGCTGAAGAGTTACGTGTAAAAGAAAGTGATCGTATTCAAGCCATGGCCGATGGCTTAGTGACCTTAGGTGTTGATTGTACTGTTGTACCAGATGGGATTGACATTGTTGGTGGAAAATTAGGCGGTGGAACGATAAATTCACACCATGATCACCGAATTGCCATGTCTTTTGCTATCAGTTCTTTGCGTGCTAGTGATACAATTACCATACTCGAGTGCGAAAATGTTGCCACATCATTCCCCAACTTTGTTGAAATGGCTAATGGCGTAGGTTTGAACATCAAAAAGCAACCAGCATAATAAGTGAATTAGGAATTACACATGAGTGAGCAAATCCCTCTAATTACAATTGATGGCCCTAGTGGCGCAGGTAAGGGGACAGTAGCAAGGATAGTTGCTGAGCAACTAGGCTGGAATTTTTTAGACAGTGGCGCTATTTATCGAGTGCTAGCTGTGGCTACCGAACATCACGGCATCGATGTTGATAATGAAGAATCAGTGATCCCGTTAGCGGCTCATCTGGATGTTGAATTTTCAGTGGAAGATAACGAGACGCGCATATTGTTGGAAGGGGAAGATGTAACCGACAATATCCGCACTGAAACTGTTGGTGCTGTGGCATCAAAAGTCGCAGCGTATCCACGAGTACGAGAGGCATTATTGCGTCGCCAACGCGCATTTCGTGAAACTCCAGGTTTGATTGCTGACGGTCGAGATATGGGAACCGTGGTTTTTCCTGATGCAAAAGTAAAAGTATTTCTTGATGCCAGCGCTGAAGAACGTGCGAGAAGACGCTGTTTACAGTTGCAACAAAAGGGGGAAGATGTTAGTATCGGGCGCCTTTTGGAAGATATACGTCTACGGGACGACCGAGATCGCAACCGAGCAGTTGCGCCTCTAGTACCCGCCGAAGGTGCGTTAATTGTAGACTCAACTGAAATGAGTATTGAACAAGTAGTTGAAAAAATCCTCTTGTTCGCCAGTGAAAAACTGAGCTAAGTAATTGATTTGAATTATCTTTAGCTAAAGCAATTAATGTAAATAGATTTATACGATATCAACCAATTATGGTTGATATCTTTATTTAGGGCTTACTGCATGGAAGCACGAAGTCAATTAAACAACCCCATGAGACAATGACGTCGACTGGATTAATAACTGAGTTTATATACAAGTTATGACTGAAAATTTTGCACAGCTTTTTGAAGAAAGCTTAAAAGAAATCGAAACACGTCCTGGTTCAATCATCAAAGGTACTGTTGTACGTATCGAAAAAGACAACGTACTAGTTGATGCTGGCCTTAAATCTGAATCTGTTATCTCAATTGACCAATTCAAGAATTCTGCTGGTGAAGTAGAAATCAACGTTGGCGATCAAGTAGATGTTGCTCTAGACGCTACTGATGACGGTTTCGGTGAAACTATCCTTTCTCGTGAGAAAGCGAAGCGTTTCGAAGCTTGGCAGTTCCTTGAAAAAGCATACGAAGAGAAAGAGACTGTTGTTGGTGTTATCAACGGCAAGGTTAAAGGTGGCTTCACTGTTGAAGTTTCTAACATCCGTGCCTTCCTTCCTGGTTCATTAGTAGATGTTCGTCCAGTACGTGACACTGCTCACCTTGAAGGTAAAGATCTAGAATTTAAAGTTATTAAACTAGATCAAAAACGCAACAACGTTGTTGTTTCTCGTCGTGCAGTTATCGAATCTGAAAGCTCTGTTGAGCGCGATGCACTTCTTGAGTCTCTACAAGAAGGTCAAGAAGTTAAAGGTATCGTTAAGAACCTTACTGATTACGGTGCGTTCGTTGACCTTGGTGGTATCGATGGTCTACTACACATCACTGACATGGCTTGGAAGCGCGTTAAGCACCCAAGTGAAATTGTTAATGTTGGCGACGAAATCAACGTTAAAGTTCTTAAGTTCGACCGTGAGCGTACCCGTGTATCACTAGGTATGAAGCAACTAGGTGAAGATCCATGGGCAGCTATCGCTAATCGTTACCCAGAAGGTTCTAAACTTACTGGTCGCGTAACTAACCTAACTGACTACGGTTGTTTCGTTGAAATCCAAGAAGGCGTTGAAGGTCTAGTTCACGTTTCTGAAATGGATTGGACTAACAAAAACATCCACCCATCTAAAGTTGTTAACTTGGGTGATGAAGTTGAAGTTATGGTTCTTGAAATCGACGAAGAACGTCGTCGTATTTCACTAGGTCTTAAGCAATGTATCCCGAACCCTTGGGAAGAGTTTGCTAAGAACTTCAGCAAAGGTGATAAAGTTTCTGGTAAGATCAAGTCTATCACTGACTTCGGTATCTTCATCGGTCTTGAAGGCGGTATCGACGGTCTTGTTCACTTATCTGATATTTCTTGGAATGGCGGTGAAGAAGCTGTTCGCGAATACAAGAAAGGCGATGAAATCAGTGCTGTTGTACTTCAAGTTGACCCAGAACGTGAGCGTATCTCTCTAGGCGTTAAGCAAACTGAAGAAGATCCGTTCAACAACTACCTAGCAGACAACAAGAAAGGTACCGTAATTACTGGTACTATCATCGAAGTTGACGCTAAAGGTGCTAAAGTTGAACTTGCTGAAGGTGTTGAAGGTTACATCCGTGTAGCTGACATCTCACGTGAGCGTGTTGAAGATGCAACAACTGAACTTAACGTTGGCGACAGCGTTGAAGCTAAGTTTGTTGGTGTTGACCGTAAGAACCGTGCAATCAGCCTTTCTATCAAAGCGAAAGATCAAGCTGAAGAGCGTCAAGCTCTAGAAGACGTAAACCAAGCGGAAGATAGTTCATTCACTAACGCTATGGCTGAAGCCTTCAAAAACGCGAAAAACTAATCTGACATCAGATAAAGTTATTACGTAATAAAAAGCCGCTTAAAGCGGCTTTTTTTTATGCCTGAGATTTACCCATCTCGTTATAATTAAACGAATCTACTAAGTTGTTTTGACAAATTAATGCGATTTTTCTAAATAGTTAGCCGTTAATTTGCTGTTTGTTTTTTGTTCAAGCGTGCTAATAAGTTGATACGGTTACAATTTTTTTAAAAAAAGACGACATAACTATTTGATCAAACTATAATATTTATTAAAATTAATAAAAGAAAGAATGGCAACCAAAAGTCTTAAGGCAACAAACGAGCTTAGACTTAGCGTTTTGGTACAAGAATGGCAAAAGAACGAGTTGGGGTTCAAATGACTAAGTCAGAGCTTATAGAAAGATTAATAGATAGACTTGAACATCTTTCAGCGAAAGATGTTGAGACAGCGATAAAAGAAATTATCGAGATGATGGCCAATACTCTGGAAACAGGGGAGCGGATTGAAATTCGTGGCTTTGGCAGCTTCTCGTTGCATTATCGTGCACCGCGAACCGGTCGTAATCCTAAAACCGGTGAGTCGGTTGAATTAACGGGTAAATACGTACCGCATTTTAAACCGGGCAAGGAATTGCGCGAGCGGGTGAACCTGTCTTTGTAGAATATTAGGCCGGAGCACTTGTGCTCCGGTTTTATTTATTCATATACTTGAGACACTTAACCAACGAATCAAAAAGAGCACTCCTTTGAAACTCTACTTATCTGTACTAGTATTGTTCATCTTTTTAGCCATCGCTTTTGTTTTTGGTACGCAAAACGAGCAATTGATTGAATTGAACTATATCGTTGCGAAGTCACGAATGTCGGTCGCCATGGCGGTAAGCATCTTTACCCTTATTGGCTTCGTCATAGGTCTGATGACCATGTTCAGTATCATGCTGTCGCGCAAAATTAAACGTTTGCGTAAATCCTCCAGCAAATAAACTAACAAGAAGCCCTATCTTTTATGTTTGAATTATTGTTCTTGTTGCTCCCGGTTGCTGTAGGTTACGGTTGGTTTATGGGCCGCAACAGCGTTAAACAAAAAGACCAAACCGACAAAGACAATCTCACCATCAAATATTCCACTGGCTTAAATTATCTGTTGTCTAACCAACAAGACAAGGCCATGGAGTTTCTCTTAGAAGCCTTAACGGTAGAAGACGATACCGTTGAAGCTCACTTTGCTATGGCAAACTTGTTTCGCAAGCGAGGTGAGCTCGACAGGGCGCTGAAAGTTCATGAATACCTGGTGAGACAACCGGTATTATCAGATCCTCAAAAGCAGCAAGCCTTATTTGAATTAGGTCGTGATTTTTATGCTGCTGGTTTGTTTGACCGTGCCGAAAAGTTATTTTTAAAACTGACGAAAACGCCTACCTATGGCAATAAGTCTTTAAGTTATTTGTTGCAGATATACCAAAGTACCAAAGATTGGCAAAAAGGCCGAGAACTGGAAAAGGCGATAATTAAAAGCAAAGATAAGAAGTTACAACACGTGCTAGCGAACTTTTATTGCGAGTTGGCGACACAGGCGTTTGCGCAAAATGAGTACATAGGTGAACTAGAATTATTGCAAAAAGCATTGGAGCTCCACCCTAAGTCCAGCCGTGCTAATTTTCTTATGGCTCAGGTTTTTGAAAATAGCGAGCAATTTAATGATGCATGCCAGTGTTATAAAGAAATTTTTTATCAAGATATGGAGTTTTTTCCTGACGTTATTGATAAAATGCAGGCTGCATATCAGCGCAGTGATATTAACGATGAATTCTATCCGTTTATTCGTAAAGTGTTCGAGAAAAGTGGTAGTACAACTGCGTTGATCAAATATTTAGAATATGTTGAACAATCGAAATCGAAAGAAAAGGCAGAAGAATATATTTTGCAGGCGTTAAAGAGACGCCCAACCATCCGTGGCTTCAAACACTTTGTTAAAATGCAACGTCATGAAAGTCAGGATGATAAAACCGCAAAAAGCCTTGATGTGATTAGCGAAATGGTCGCCGCCTATATTAACATTAGGCCTAGGTACAGCTGCCGTAATTGTGGTTTCAATTCAACAGTCCATTACTGGTCATGCCCAAGCTGTCATGACTGGGAACAATTAAAGCCGGTAAGAGGCCTTGAAGGAGAATAATTAGATGTCTGATGCCAAAGTAGTTGTGGCTCTGGATTTTGCTGAAAAAGCGCAAGCGCTATCATTTGTTGACAAAATTGAACCAAACCAGGCGAAGTTGAAAGTCGGCAAAGAAATGTTTACCCACTTTGGTCCTGAGTTTGTTAAAGGTTTAACAAATCGCGGTTTTGACGTCTTTCTTGATTTGAAATTTCATGATATCCCAAACACTGTTGCCAAAGCTGTGCAAGCAGCCGCTGATCTTGGCGTTTGGATGGTCAATGTTCATGCTTCTGGTGGCAGTAAAATGATGACCACCGCCAAACAGGGTCTAGAAAGCTATGGTAAAGACGCACCGTTGTTGATTGCGGTTACGGTATTAACCAGTATGACAGAGCAAGATTTGCATGAATTAGGCTTAGCGGTGACACCTGAACAACAGGTTATGAACCTTGCGCGATTGACGAAAGAGTCAGGGCTTGATGGTGTCGTATGCTCTGCTCAAGAAGCGGCAATGCTAAAGCAAAACCTAGGTCAAGAATTTAAACTGGTAACCCCAGGTATTCGTCCGGTAGGCAGTTCAGTGGATGATCAAAAACGCATCATGACCCCGCCGCAAGCAATCGAACTTGGTGTTGATTATTTGGTCATTGGTCGTCCGATCACCAAAGCTGCAGATCCGTTCCAGGTTCTTGAAGATATAAATAAAAGCATTATTGTTTAGAACAAACGTTAACAGGAAATAATCATGCCTAAGGCAAGTGACATTAAAAAGAATCAGGCGATTGAACATAACGATCGCGTTTTTTTCGTAAAAGATATTCAACGTTCGGTACCACAAGGCCGTGCAGGTGGCAGCATTTATCGTATGCGCTTATACGATGCGGTAACCGGTGGTAAAGCCGATGAGTCGTTTAAAGACTCTGACATGCTTACCTTGGCAGATTTAACGCGTCGTCAAGCCATGTTCTCTTATGTGGATGGTGATGAATATGTGTTCATGGATAATGAAGACTACACACCGTACAACATTAATACCGTATCTATCAGTGATGAAATTCAGTTCATCAATGAAGCAACTGAAGGGATTTACGTGGTCATCATCGATGGTAACCCTGTATCGATTGAATTGCCACCAAGTGTTGAACTGGAAGTTGTGGAAACAGATCCTTCTATCAAAGGTGCTTCGGCAACGTCTCGCACCAAACCTGCAACTTTAACGACAGGTATTGTTATTCAAGTTCCTGAATATATTTCTACTGGCGATCGCGTAAAAGTGAATACCGAAGAGAAAAAGTTTATGAGTCGTGCTGATAAATAACCAGTCACCCTTTAACAACGATTAAAAAGCGGCAACCACTAGGTTGCCGCTTTTTTGTTGCACAGTTATTTACGCGAACGAGAACGATAGTAAATTCATTAACCTAGTCGCTATGGCACCTTTGTTGTTTTGACATCAGCTCATGGTTAACTATGTTTTAAATAGGTGACAACCTGTGTCACTGATTGTTGCAGGATGCAGCAATGGCAGGGCGGTCTTTAGTCATCGTTCTATTCAGCTCTAATTACGTAAAGGAACTACACATGAAAATACTTACTTCATCTTTTTTAGTGTCATCTTTTTTGGCGTTATCACTATTAATCCCATCAACTAGCTTTGCGTTTGCAGATAAAGCTCAAAACAAAAACGTAGCAAGTGGTGCTGTGGCGCAAGCAAACCATAGTCGTGTGGACATCAATAAAGCCAATGCTGCTCAATTGTCTGAGTTAAAAGGCTTAGGCAGTAAAAAGGCGCAAGCGATTGTTGACTATCGTCAAGCACATGGCCCATTTAAGTCATTGACAGATTTGGCTAATGTAAAAGGTATTGGCGAAAAGTTTATCGAGAAAAACGCCCAGTATATGAAGCTGTAACAGATAAAATGGGTTAATTTAATCGCTAAATAGTTTTTGTTAACGATCGTTTTAACAATAAACGCTTAGATATAAAAAATGCCAATCAATTGATTGGCATTTTTTATATGGAGTCTAATGTAGCCTCTAACAGAACTGTATTCTGTTAGAGGCTTAAGGCCTTATTAAGGCCTAAATTAAGGCTTATAAGGACCTGATGTACTGTGCTCTGTTGCAAAACCTACTGCAGCTGAACGTTCTGAACGAACAACCGACTCACGATCGGCAGTATCAACCGCATCTGTCGGAATAACCGATGATGTAGGTTCTACAGCCGCTGGTTTTGCCATTGGCGCATGTGCTTTAGCCTTTAAGCGAGCGACTTTTGCTGCTGGCTTTTTAACGTCAGCTTTAGGCGTTTCTGCTTTCGGTTCTTCAGCTTTAGGCGTTTCTGCTTTCGGTTCTTCAGCTTTAGGCGTTTCTGCTTTCGGTTCTTCAGCTTTAGGCGTTTCTGCTTTAGGTTCTTCAGCTTTAGGCGCTTCTGCTTTCGGTTCTTCAGCTTTAGGCGTTTCTGCTTTAGGTTCTTCAGTCTTAGGCGCTTCTGCTTTAGGTTCTTCAGCTTTAGGCGTTTCTGCTTTCGGTGCTTCAGTCATAGGCGCTTCTGCTTTCGGTGCTTCAGTCTTAGGCGCTTCTGCTTTCGGCTCTTCAGTCTTAGGCGCTTCTGCTTTCGGCTCTTCAGTCTTAGGCGCTTCTGCTTTAGGTGCTTCGGTTTTAGCAGCTGCAGCACTTTCTGTGGCTTGTTCAGCTACAGGCTCAGCTTTTTTAGCAGAACGAGGTTTTCTCGTTCTCTTTTTCGCTACTGGTGCATCGGCATCTAATGGCAGGCTTTGTTGCTGCTCTGACACACCATCACCACTGTCTGCTTGCTCAACGTCAGATTCAGGTACTTGTTGTTTAGCAACAAAACCTTCAGGCGTTTCAAGATCAAGCGATGTTTGCGCCTCATCAGCTTCTGTACTGCCAGGGTAACGTGCAGTTACTGGATCTTCATCAATACGTTGTTCGATGATGGCATTTTCAGTCTCAGCAGCATCTTGTTTTTCTCTACGACGACGTTGGCCTGAAGAGCGTAAGTGACGTGGAGAACGACGGCTGCGTTGGCGACGTTCTTTATTGTCACCCTCATCACCGGCATGTTCTGCGCTATCTTCATTTACATCTTCAGCTATAGCGTCTTCAGCTTGCTGTGGTTTCGATTTCTCGTTTTTATTTTTACGAGGCTCTTTTCTAGCAGGCTGCTCTTTTTTCACTGGTGTGTCGGTTTTTACCGTCTCTGTTGCAGCTTGTTGAGTTTCAGCTTGCTCTTTATTTTGCTCACTTACGCGTACTTTTTTACGAACATTTCGACGTTGACGGCGTTCTGCAACTTTTTCCTCTTTCGCTTTTTGCTCTTGAGGTTGCTTCTTTGGTTGTTGCTGTTGCTTGCCTTTGTTTTGAACGTCTTTGTTTTGAGCGTCTTTGTTTTGAGCGTCTTTGTTTTGAGCGTCTTTGTGCGGCTTCTGGCGTTTATTTTGCTGATCGCGTTGCGCATCACGTTTGTTATCGCGCTGTTGATCTTGCTTATCACCACCTTTGTGCTGCTCGCGACCTTTACCACGACGTTGTTGATTGCGCGGCTTACGACGACGATTGTTGTCTTGTGGGCGACGTTGATTGCTGTGTTGTGGTTTCTTCTCTTCTTTTTTCTCGTCAGCCGAGAATAAAGATTTAAAGAAGCTGCTGATTGCTTCGAACAAACCAGCGGACGTTTTCTCAGGTTCAGCTTGTTGCGGAGCAGGTTGCTTCGGTGCTGTCATACCTTGCAATACTGGCTCGTCGCGTTTAACAGCTTCCTTTTGGAACTTCGGCATAACCGCTTCTTCAACAACCGCCTCTGTTAGCTTCATTTCGTAGCTTGAGGTGGCCACCGTTTCATCGTCGCGGACACGCAACACTTCGTACTGCGGCGTTTCCATATCACTATTCGCTAAAATTAATACTTTAACGTTATGGTTACGCTCAATATGACCTACAGCATTACGCTTTTCGTTTAAAAGGTAAGTGGCTACAGGAACAGGAACCTGTGCATGAACTTGCGCGGTTTTGTCTTTAATCGCTTCTTCTTCCATTAAACGAAGAACAGAAAGAGCTAAAGACTCAACGCCACGAACATTACCGGTACCGCTACAACGTGGACACACGTGTTGGCTCGTCTCGCCAATCGATGGGCGCAATCGCTGACGCGACATTTCTAATAGACCAAACTTTGAAATACGGCTCAACTGAATTCGAGCACGGTCTGGACGTACGGCATCGCGCATACGGTTTTCAACTTCACGTTGATGACGAACGGGCGTCATATCGATAAAGTCGATAACAACCAAACCACCTAAATCGCGAAGACGTAATTGACGGGCAATTTCTTCCGCAGCTTCTAAGTTGGTATTGAATGCTGTTTCTTCGATATCACCACCTTTGGTAGCACGGGCAGAGTTGATATCAATAGACGTTAATGCTTCCGTTGGATCGATAACGATTGAACCACCAGAAGGCAAACGCACTTCACGTTGGAACGCAGATTCAATTTGCGATTCGATTTGATAATGAGTAAACAGTGGTACATCACCTTTGTACATCTTAACTTTGTTAATAAAGTCAGGACGAACTAAGTCAATATGCTGTTTTACTTGATCGAATACTTTTGGACGGTCAACAACAATCTCACCAATATCACGACGTAAATAGTCGCGAATTGCGCGCAAGATTACATTTGATTCCTGGTGAATTAAAAATGGTGCAGGGCGTGACGATGCAGCATCTTCAATTGCTTTCCAGTGTTGCATTAAAACGTTTAAATCCCACTCTAGCTCTTCGTAGGCTTTGCCAACACCTGCGGTACGAACAATAAGACCCATACCTTTAGGTAGGTTTAGCTTAGACAGTGAGTTTTTAAGTTCGGTACGTTCATCACCTTCGATACGACGTGAAATACCACCAGCACGTGGGTTGTTTGGCATCAATACCAAGTAACTACCAGCAAGTGAGATAAAGGTGGTAAGGGCGGCGCCTTTTTGGCCTCGCTCTTCTTTATCAATTTGCACGATGACTTCTTGGCCTTCTTGCAATACATCTTTGATGTTAGGGCGGCCTTGGAAGCTGTAGCCTTGTGGGAAGTAGCTGCGGGCGATTTCTTTCATAGGTAAGAAACCGTGGCGTTCGGCGCCATAGTCCACAAAAGCTGCTTCAAGAGATGGTTCTACGCGAGTGATGGTACCTTTGTAGATATTGGCTTTTTTCTGTTCATGGCCTGGGCTTTCGATATCCAGATCGTACAAGCTTTGGCCGTCAACAAGCGCTACGCGGAATTCTTCCGACTGTGTAGCATTGATTAACATACGTTTCATATAATTTATGACTCTGTTTTTATAAACCAAGTCACAACAGGCGCATTTGTGCAAAAGCTAACATACCTGGTATTCAGGCAGCAAAGCAGATAAACAGAGGGTTGTCAGCCTCACGGATGTCAACTCCCTAATGAATTCGGGACTGTCATTAAATTTTTTACGTTTAGTAGAGCCTATCTTTGTCGGTTCTACTTACGCGAATAACTTTTACACATCACACATATTGTGCTGGCTTTTGTTAAAAACACTCCGAATTTGCTGGATTCATTGTTTATGCTTCGAATTTGGCAAGTTACAAGCGCCAATCAAGCAATGGGCAATGCTGTCACTATATCTTTTGTGGCGGACATACTCGGCAAATGGCCTATGCGCATGTAACTCGCTCAATTGTTCGTATAGTGAAGTTGCCGCAATAAACCTCTTACGATTCTCTCTGGAGTGCGGTTTGTTTCAATTTTTCTTTAATAAGTAAGTCGATTTTTTAAGTTTTATCGTTTACTTTTTATTGTTACAGATAATTTTTCAGTAACTGAGCCATTATCCCACTAAATACTAGCTTAAGGCAATGATTTTGCCTTAGAAAGTTACGCAAAAATGCAAAAAAATGTGTTAGACTTCGCGCCATGAAAGACAACAAGCCAAAAAATCCGTTGCACGATAAACGAAAAGCGGCAACAAACCCCTCTGAAAACGTTGCCGAGCCTAATGCTGATAGACCTAAGGTTCGCTTCATTACGGTAGATGAAGACAGTGCCGGTCAACGAATCGATAACTTTCTGCTAAGAACTCTCAAAGGGGTACCAAAAAGTATGATTTATCGTTTATTACGTAAAGGCGAAGTGCGGGTTAATAAAAAACGTACCAAACCTGAATATAAACTGCAGACAGATGATCTTATCCGTGTGGCACCGATACGCGTGTCTGAGAAAACCGATATTGTTTCGACTAAATTAGACAAAGTATCTCGTCTTGAACAAAGTATTTTGTTTGAGGATGACTGTTTAATTGTCATTAATAAACCATCGGGTATGGCGGTGCATGGTGGTAGTGGTTTGTCATTTGGACTCATTGAAGCGCTGCGCGCACTGCGTCCACAAGCAAAGATGCTCGAGCTTGTGCATCGTCTTGACCGTGACACATCCGGTTGCCTAGTGGTTGCCAAAAAGCGCTCTGCATTACGTCATTTGCACGAACAATTGCGCAGTAAAAAAGTGCAAAAATTTTATCATGCTTTAGTCAAAGGACATTGGCCTACAAAACTCACTAAGGTAACCGAAGGGTTACGTAAAAATGAGCTTAAATCAGGCGAACGTGTCGTTATCGTTGACAATGTTCAAGGTAAAGAGTCAGAAACCCGTTATCGAGTAATAAAGCATTTTGAAGGTGCTAGTTTGGTTCGAGCGTTTCCAGTTACCGGCCGTACGCACCAAATTCGTGTGCATTGCCAATGCTCTGGATTCCCTATTGCTTGTGATGCTAAATACGGTGCTGAAGATTTTACTGCGACGATGAACAAGCAAGGTCTTAAACGATTATTCTTGCATGCTCACAGTATTGAATTCGAACATCCAAGAAGTGCAGAGCGGGTTCGTTTTGAAGCGCCATATGATGCACAATTAACGGCAATATTGAAAAAGCAGACCATCAAAACCTATTAAGTTGGCATGGCTAGTGTTGTGTTAACTGTTCACTAAGATAAATCTAAAGGCGGTGTTTTCACCGCCTTTTCTGTGCCTGTTATTGCTGTATCAAGGTGTTCACTCATCTTCATAGAGATTACGTATTGCTGGGTCGTCGGCGGTGTATTGCACAAACTCCACCTCAAAGCCTGTCGGGTCGATAAAATAAGCATTACGTCGACCGGTTAATTGCTTGCCACCGCTAGAGCGTGTAAATCCAGCCTGTTTTAATCTATCTATTAACGACTGCAGATTGCTAGTGGTAAAAGCAAAGTGAGCGAGACCGAGTTGTTGTGAGCTTAAGTCGCGATTTTCACCTTCGCCACCGTCGTTAAAGGTAATATATTGCTCGTCATCACCAAAATGTAACCAGCGTCGGTCCTTGCCGTACCAATTCATCTGTCCTTGACCACGCACATGCCAATGGGGGAATGCCGCTTGATAAAAGGTCAATGTCTTATCCAAATCACTAACCACCAAATTAATATGTTCTAATCTCATCGTTTTCTCCTTGAAGTGTTACAGTATCGGCGTTGTTATCTTGCCTCTGATTAACACCAACCTCGGGTTAGGCTATTTTGTTATCGTTCTTTAACTACCTGGTTATTGCCTAAAGCGTTTTGTGACACTTATTTGTTGGCCATGGTGTCGTTCATTAACTGCCAATATTTGTTCTTGAAATCGTTATCTAACCAGTTTTGTAAGTTATTGATTAAAGTTTTCATCGTGTCGCTCCTTTAAATTGTTGCTGTTTTTGTTTGGGTGTTGTCATCTTGTAATGCAAAGGATAAGGCCTCAAGTTAACTTGAGGTAAAGGCTTTTTTGCATTAAATTAGTAGATTAAACGAATCGAAAAATTCGATTACTTACAAAGAGCTAGTGATAAAGAGGTGAAGTATGGAGGCAAACTTATCTGTCGGGCAAGTGGCCAAACGCACCGGAGTGAAGGTGTCAACGTTGCATTTCTACGAAACCAAAGGGCTGATCACCAGTTGGCGTAATACCGGCAATCAGCGACGTTACAAAGCCGATGTTTTACGACGAATTTCGGTAATAAAGGTCGCGCAGGGGCTCGGTGTGAGCTTAGAAGAAATTAAAAACGTATTTCGCTCGCTGCCAAAAAATCGCACACCGGACAAACAAGACTGGCAGGCTATATCGACCTTATGGCAACAACAATTAGAACAACGCATAGTTCAACTGAATAAACTTAAAGACTCACTGGATGCGTGTATTGGCTGTGGTTGCCTGAGTTTAAAGTCTTGTCCTTTATATAACCCAGACGACACATTGGCAAAGCAAGGGGTAGGCGCCGTATTACTTAACAAACGCTAACGGTGCAGCTAAAGCTCGCGTATATAGATGGAAGGGTTAATGTGTTTAACCCTTTATATTTGACAAATTTTAGTGATTACAGGCTTTGTTTCGCGAGCACGTCATAACCTTCATTTTTTAATAGTTGATGTAATTTAATCAATGGCAGGCCAATCAAACTGTTTGGATCATCACCTTGTAACGATTTAAATAAACAAATCCCTAAAGCTTCACTCTTAAAGCTACCCGCACAATTGTATGGTTGTTCGGCTTTTAGGTAATTATCTATCTCGGTGAGACTAAGGTCGCGAAAACTCACGTAAAATGGCTCGACAATAACCTGGCTGTTTTGTGTTGCACTATTATATAAGCACAAGCCGGTTAAGAAGGTGACCGTTTTTCCGCTAAAGGATTGCAATTGTTTAATGGCGTTTTCATGAGTATGTGGCTTACCCAATATATTGCCATCACACACGGCGACTTGATCTGAGCCAATGATTAAAGCATCAGGATATTGTGCCGCTACCGCGTTTGCTTTTTGTTCGGCTAGGCGCGCGACCAACTGCTCTGGCGATTCATCAGTAAGCGCAGTTTCATCTACGTCTGGTTTGGCGCAGGCAAACGGCACGCCAAGTTTCTCTAATAAAGCTTTACGAAAAGGAGATGTTGAACCTAATACAAGTTGTGTCATGGGGCTGTGTTTGTTTGGTTATGATGCAGGCATTGTAGCCCAAGCGTATGTTCTCGCCAATATCTGTCATACTGTGAATTGATGATAGTTGGCTTTTATTGTGGCAAAATAGGTTAATAGCAAGTTAACCGAGTAAAGTTGTTCACAATTAAGTCACTTGTGTTAAAATTTGTCATTAATTAGTCAAAAGAACAGACAAAGGTTAATTTTCTTTTGACACAGGGCGATACACCCATTAATATGCGCGCCTTATGAAGAATCTTAAACTTCCGGTAACAATAGATCCGTACAAAAGTGCACAGCGACGTTTAGTCGTTGATGGATTTTTTGAACTATGCCGGTTCGAAAGATTGCTTGGTGAAGCTGATAAGGCTACCGAGCATGTAAATGTTGTAATAAATTTTGATGTTGATGAACAGGGTTTGATTGTTATCAGCGGAAAAGCATCAACCCAAGTTTATTTAACATGTCAGCGTTGTAATGAACCATTTGAACAAGAGTTGAAAGTAGACTTTTCTTTCTCTCCTGCGAAAAATGAGGAGAAGGCAGGTGAACTGCCGGAACATTATGATGCTGTCGTTTTAGATGAAAATGGTGAAGTCAATTTACGCGATTTAGTGGAAGATGAACTTTTAGTTTCGATTCCATTAATTCCGAAACATAACCTCGAGGACTGTGGCCAAGATGCCAACACGACTTGGGGCAAGTTACCGGATACGCTTGAGAAACCGAATCCATTTGATGTTTTAAAAAACCTCAAGTAGCTTTAAAAAATTTTTAGGAGTAAGGTAAAATGGCCGTACAAAAGAGTAAGAAATCTCGTTCAAGACGTGGCATGCGCCGTTCACACGATGCGTTGACTACAGAAAACCTATCAGTAGATAGCGTATCTGGCGAAACTCACCGCCGTCACCACGTAACAGCCGATGGCTTTTACAAAGGTGAAAAAGTTATCGCTAAATAAGCGAGTTAACTTTGGATAGTCTAACCGTCGCGTTAGATGTTATGGGGGGCGATAATGGCCCCCTTGTAACAATTCCTGCTGCAAAAATGGCACTTGAAAAAATGCCATACCTCCAACTCACCCTTTGCGGCGACAAAAGCGTTATCGAAGCGCATCTCAAACATCACAATATCGTTGACCATTCGCGTATTGAAATTTGTCATACCAGCGAATCGATCGCTATGAACGAAAAGCCAAGTATTGCTTTGCGTACCAAGAAAGATTCATCGATGCGAAAAGCGCTTGATTTGGTACAACAAGGCGACGCTAATGCCTGCGTCAGTGCCGGTAATACCGGAGCCTTACTAGCGATTGCTCATTATGTCTTAAAGATGTTACCGGGCGTCGAACGCCCAGCGCTTGTTTCTCATTTACCAATAACCGATTCTCATCGACACGCCTTTATGCTCGATTTAGGCGCCAATGTATTTGTTGATTCAACCACCTTATTCCAGTTTGCGGTAATGGGGTCAGTGATGGCACAAGAAGTTGATGAAATTGAATCCCCCAAAGTAGCCTTGCTTAATATGGGGGAGGAAGATATCAAAGGCAGCGATCATATCCGTCAAACGGCGGTATTATTGGAGCAGACTGAAGATATTAACTACGTCGGCTTTATTGAAGGCAATGACATTTTTTCTGGTAAAGCGGATGTTATTGTTTGTGATGGATTTGTTGGCAATATTGCCCTCAAAACTTGTGAAGGTGTTGCTAAATTGGTCATGGGTAAGGTGATGAAAATCATCAATGAGAATAAATTCACCCGTTTATTAGGCGTAATGCTTAATCCGACACTAAAAAATATCGTAAAACGTCTGAACCCCGACCAGTATAATGGCGCAAGTTTGATAGGATTACGCGGCATCGTGGTTAAAAGTCACGGTAACGCAACCAGCTCCGCTTTTTATAACGCCATTAAGGAAGCGGTTAAAGAAGTTGATAGACAAGTTCCACAGAAAATAAATCACAAATTGGAACAGACGTTAGTAAAAGGTCATAAATAACTATGTATTCACGAATTGCTGGCACCGGTAGCTATTTTCCGGCTCAAATTCGCTCTAATGCTGATTTGGAAAAAATGGTAGATACCACCGATGATTGGATCATGGAACGCACCGGTATCAAGGAAAGACGCATTTCAGCAGAGCACGAGAACGTTGCTTATATGGGCGCACGCGCCGCTGAAAAAGCATTAGAAATGGCAGGTCTTAAAAAAGAAGATATTGACATGATTGTTATGGGGACGACCTCAAACCATGTTGATTTGCCAAGTGGTGCCTGTTACGTACAAAAATATTTGGATATGCCATATGTTCCAGCGTTTGATGTTGCAGCGGCATGTTCGGGCTTTATTTACAGTTTAAGTATTGCCGACCAATATATTCGCTCAGGCATGGCCAAGCGTATTCTTGTGATTGGTGCCGATGCATTATCACATATGTGTGATCCAAAAGATCGCTCAACCATTATTTTGTTCGGTGACGCTGCAGGTGCGGTGGTTCTTGAAGCGAGCGAAGAGCAAGGGATCATCTCTACTCATTTGCATGCAGATGGTAATTACGGCGCATTACTTGGCGCGAATTCACCAAAACGTGGTGATCCGTTAACTGAAGAAAAAGCCTACATATATATGAAGGGCAATGAAGTATTCAAGTTTGCGGTAACTCGTTTAAGCGAAATCGTTACCGAAACGCTAGAGCACAATAATATGGATAAGTCGGATATCGACTGGTTGGTTCCGCATCAGGCGAACCTACGTATTATTGCTGCCGCTGCAAAAAAACTGAGTTTACCTATGTCACAAGTGGTCGTTACCCTTGATAAGCATGGTAATACATCAGCAGCGACAATTCCTACTGCACTTGATGAAGCGGTCCGCGATGGCCGTATCAAGCGTGGTCAAACAGTATTAATGGAAGCCTTTGGTAGTGGTTTTACCTGGGGCAGTGCATTAATTCGTTTTTAATTTCAGGACTATAAATAAAATGAACAATCAATTAGCGTTTGTATTTCCTGGTCAAGGCTCACAAGCTGTTGGCATGTTGGCTGACCTTGGCGACAACGACGTTGTAAAACAAACTTTTGCTGAAGCATCAGAAGCCCTTGGTTACGACCTTTGGGATCTGATTCAAAACGACAGCGATGGCAAATTGAATCAAACAGATTATACCCAACCGGCACTACTCGCCTCTAGTGTTGCTGTATTTCGTGCTTGGTTAGCGGCCAATGGTGATAACCCGGCAGTATTAGCCGGCCATTCGTTAGGTGAATATTCTGCACTAGTATGTGCGGGTGTTTTATCTCTTAGCGATGGTGTAAAACTGGTAGAGAAACGCGGTCAGTATATGCAACAAGCTGTGCCGGCAGGTGTCGGTGCGATGTATGCCATTATCGGCTTAGATGATGCAACGATTATTGACTGTTGTGCGCAAGCTGCCCAAGGTCAAGTCGTATCAGCCGTTAACTTTAACTCACCAGGGCAAGTTGTGATTGCTGGTAATAAAGACGCGGTTGAACGTGCAGGCGCTTTGTGTAAAGAAGCCGGTGCCAAACGTGCGTTGCCATTACCTGTTAGTGTGCCATCGCATTGTGCATTGATGCAACCTGCGGCGGATCAATTGGCTGCCGATTTTGACAATATCAGCTTTAATGCACCGCAAATTCCAGTAATCAATAATGTTGATGTTGCGACGGTTGATGATGCCGCAGCGATCAAAGATGCGCTTATTCGTCAATTATACAGCCCAGTTCGTTGGACTGAGTCGATTGAAAAAATCGCTGGTATGGGTGTCGAAAACGTCATTGAAATGGGACCAGGTAAAGTACTATCAGGTCTTGTAAAACGAATTAATAAACAACTTAGCTGCGTATCAGTCAATACAGCTGACACGCTTACATCAGCATTGGAAGGTTAACAATGTCTTTATTTTCTTTAGAGGGCAAAGTTGCCCTAGTAACAGGTGCTAGCCGTGGTATTGGTAAAGCTATCGCTGAGCAATTAGTCGCTCAAGGCGCAAAAGTAATTGGTACAGCAACATCACAAGGTGGTGCTGATGCTATTTCTGCATACTTAGCGGACAACGGTAAAGGTTACGTTTTAAACGTAACAGACGGCGAGTCGATCAGCGCTTTATTTGAAGCGATTAAAGCAGACTTTGGCAACGTTGATATATTGGTAAATAATGCCGGTATCACTCGTGATAACCTAATGATGCGAATGAAAGACGCTGAATGGGATGACATCATCTCTACCAACCTTAATTCATTATTCAAGATCACCAAAGCGGTTATGCGCCCGATGATGAAAGCACGCAGTGGCCGAATCATTAATATTGGTTCTGTTGTGGGCTCAATGGGTAATGCTGGTCAGGTTAACTACGCGACAGCAAAAGCAGGTTTATTAGGTTTTACTAAATCATTAGCAAAAGAAGTTGCCTCACGTGGCATCACCGTTAATGCTATTGCCCCTGGTTTTATCGATACTGATATGACTAAAGCACTAAACGATGAACAGCGTGAAGCGATTTCGTCGCAAGTGCCTGCAAACCGTTTAGGTCAACCAGAAGAAATCGCGGCTACCGTCGCCTTTTTAGCATCAGACGCGGCAGGCTACATTAACGGTGAAACTGTTCACGTTAATGGCGGCATGTACATGGTTTAGGCGATCAGTTTATAAAAACAACAGAAATTGGCGGATTTGTCGCAAATACTTGCGTATTCGCCGATTTTAAGCCATAAATATCGAGTTGGCTATCAGGTTTGACCAGCGCAAAATTTTGCATTTATGCTTGCAACAGTGCCTGATGCCGAATAAACTACACGCAATTTAGAAAATATTGCTAATTTTAGTGAAGGAAAAAAAATGAGTACTATCGAAGAACGCGTAAGAAAAATCATCGTTGAACAACTAGGTGTTAAAGAAGAAGAATGCAAAAACGAAGCATCTTTCGTTGATGATTTAGGTGCAGATTCTCTAGATACAGTTGAACTAGTAATGGCTCTTGAAGAGGAATTCGATACAGAAATCCCTGATGAAGAAGCTGAAAAAATCACTACTGTTCAATCAGCTATCGATTACGTTACAGCTAACAGCTAATAACGAATTCAACGAAGAAGGCGGTTTAATTACCGCCTTTTTTGTTTTTGAAAAGTGTAATACGGAGACAAAATAAGTTATGCGTCGAGTCGTTGTAACAGGCTTGGGGATGTTAAGTCCACTGGCCAATGATGCTCAATCTACCTGGCAAGCCTTAATGGCAGGGAAAAGCGGTATAGGGATGATCGAACACCTGGATACCACCGACTTTTCTACCAAGTTCGCCGGTCTAGTTAAAGACTTTAATTCGGAAGATTTCGGCATCGCAAAAAAAGAAGCCCGTAAAATGGATTTGTTTATCCAATACGGTATTGCTGCGGGTAATCAGGCACTTGCCGATTCTGGTCTTGAAATTACCGAACAAAACGCTGGCCGTGTTGGTGTTGCTGTAGGTTCTGGTATTGGTGGATTAACGCTTATTGAAGAAGGTCATAAAAAAGCGCTGCAAAGCAGTGTGAAAAAATTATCTCCTTTCTTTTGTCCGTCGACTATTTTAAATATGATTTCCGGTCACCTTTCAATCATGCATGGCATGAAAGGACCAAATATCGCTATTGTCACCGCGTGTACGACAGGTGTTCACAATATTGGTCATGCAGCACGTATGATCGCTTACGGTGATGCCGATGCGATGTTGGCCGGTGGTGCAGAAAAAGCATCAACGGTGTTAGGTATTGGTGGCTTTATGTCAGCCCGTGCGTTGTCAACTCGTAATGATGCACCACAACAGGCATCTCGCCCTTGGGATAAAGACCGCGATGGTTTTGTTCTAAGTGATGGGGCAGGTGTGGTGATGATCGAAGAATACGAACATGCAAAAGCTCGTGGCGCGAACATCTATGCAGAATTAGTTGGTTTTGGTATGAGTGGCGATGCCCATCATATTACCTCGCCACCAGCCAATGGTGAAGGTGGTGCTGCGGCGATGAGTAATGCGTTGAAAGATGCAAATATTGCCGCCGACAAAGTCGGTTATATCAACGCTCATGGTACCTCAACGCCAGCTGGTGATATCGCTGAAACCAATGGTGCGAAATCAGTATTTGCTGATCACGCCCACAAATTGATGATGGGTTCAACCAAGTCGATGACCGGCCATATGCTCGGTGCAGCAGGATCTGCTGAAGCGATTTTCACCATTCTATCTTTAAAGAATCAAGAAGTCCCACCAACCATTAATCTAGATAACCCAGATGAAGGCTGTGATCTTGACTACATAGCGCATACCGCTCGTCAGGCAAAGCTTGATTATGCTTTGTGTAACTCATTTGGTTTTGGTGGCACTAACGGTTCGTTATTATTTAAAAAGATTTAAATAAAGCCACCAAGTTAAGATGTGAAATGCTCAATTACTTTGATATAGTGGTTGAGCATTTTTTATAATAATAACATTCAGATAGTTGCCAACTTACGGCTTTAATCATGAGCTTTGTATCCGTTAATTTTCAGCAAACTAAGCAACTCAGTGTCTATGATCGCGCTGTGGCGTTTGGTGATGGCTTGTTTACAACAGGTTGCATCGAACAAGGTCGCTTATTAATACAAAGTGAACACCTCACTCGTTTACAAGATGGCTGTGCGCGCTTGCGTATTACCGGCGTTGATTGGCCGTCTGTGGTTTGCGAGATGAATAAGGCATGCGCCACTCAGCAAAACGGTGTATTAAAAGTTATTATTTCTGCTGGTGAGTCTCAACGCGGCTATGTTCGCAGTGCTCTCATAAAGCCGACAGTTATTGTGCAAACATCCGATTATCCCGCACATTATCAACAGTGGCGTGAACAGGGCATAACCGTTGGCATCGCTGACACTCGGCTCGGTATTAACCCGTTACTGGCGGGTATCAAACATTTGAATCGCCTTGAGCAAGTGCTGATAAGAGATGAACTTGAACACTGTCAACACGATGATCTTTTAGTGGCTGATATTCAGGGCAATATCGTTGAAACCAGCTCTGCTAATGTATTTTGGCAGTTAGCCGGTCAATGGCAGACACCATCTTTAGATAAGGCTGGTGTTAATGGCCTTATCCGACAAAAACTGCTCGCTAAAATTGATGCTGAAAAAGTGCAAACATGCATCGATACATTAGCGGATGTTGAGGCGATGTTTATTTGTAATACGGTATTGGGGCTTGCCCCCGTTACTCGCTTTAATGGTCATATCATAAAACATTCGACAAGCGCTCTGTCGCTATATCAGCAATTGAATCAATGGATAAAGGAATAAACCATGTTGCAGCGGATCCTGTTAATTTTTATCGTTCTTGGGTTATTAGCAGCCGGTGGTATGTACGCTTATGTCGACGCTCAATTGCAAAAGCCGATTAATATTAGCCAACAAACCTTATACCAATTGAATAAAGGCAAGAGTTATCATCATTTGGTGAAGGATTTTAACGATAAAGGTTGGTTGACATCGACCTTAGCTTTTCGCGTCTATGCCAAGTTATATCCAGCAAAAACCAACGTAAAGTCAGGTAGTTATTTGCTTGAAGCTGACATGAATATGTTGGATATCATAGCCCTTATGAACAGTGGTAAGGAAGCCCAGTTTAAGCTGACGTTTGTTGAAGGAACAACGTTTAAGCAATGGTTACTGCAGTTAAGTGAGACGCCGTATATTAAACAAACCTTGCAGGATAAATCACAACAGCAAGTATTGTCGTTAATCACTGAGCAATACACTCACCCAGAAGGCTTGTTTTTTCCAGACACCTATCAATATACTGCTTCGATGAGTGATATTGATATTTTGCGTAATGCCCATCAACGCATGATGCAAGAATTAGACGCCAGCTGGCAGGGCAGAGCTAAAAAATTACCATATAAAAACGTCTATGAGGCGTTAATCATGGCCTCGCTAATAGAGAAAGAGACGGGTAAATTAAGCGAGCAACCATTGATTGCATCGGTGTTTATCTCGCGCTTAAATAAAGGTATGCGCTTACAAACGGATCCAACCATCATTTATGGCTTGGGCGATCGTTACACTGGCGACATCACCTATGCTAATATCCGTGAAAAGACCGCGTACAATACCTATCGCATTAATGGTTTGCCACCAACGCCAATAGCAATGCCAGGTAAATCGGCGATCGAAGCCAGCATGCATCCGGCGCAGAGTCAGTATTTGTATTTTGTTAGCAAGGGTAATGGCGAGCATTATTTTTCAAAAACCTTGCAAGAACATAATAAAGCGGTCGATAAATATATTAGAGGTAAATAACCTATCATGAGTCAGGGAAAGTTTATTGTTGTTGAAGGCATTGAAGGTGCCGGAAAATCATCTGCTATCGCCGTTATAGAAGACGTCTTAAAAGCAAAACACATCGAATACGTGAAGACTCGAGAGCCAGGCGGAACGCCATTGGCTGAAAAACTCAGAGCCCTTGTCAAAGAACCTAGTGATGAGACAGTTACCAAAGAATGTGAGTTACTGCTTATGTACGCCAGTCGTTCGCAGTTATTGGCGAACAAAATATTGCCTGCGTTAGCACAAGGTAAGTGGGTTATTGGTGATCGCCATGACTTATCTTCACGTGCCTATCAAGGAGGTGGCAGAGAATTTAATGATACCCTGATTGATACCATTGCCAATATTACGCTAGGGGATTTTAAACCCGATTTAACCTTATACCTAGATATTGAACCTGAGCTTGGTTTGCAGCGAGCACAAAATCGCGGCGAACTCGATCGTATCGAACAAGAAAAAATTGATTTTTTCCATCGTGTACGGAATAAGTATCTGCAATTAGCCACCTTAGATGACAACACCTTTATTGTTGATGCAAGTCAGTCGATGGATAAAGTACATCAAGATATTCGCCAAACATTGGAAAACCAATTGCCGTAACGGCAAGAATCAATATGAACGAGACCACAGCAGACATCGCAAGCCCTTGGCTTGAAAGCAATAAGCAGGATTTGATCAATAAATACCTACAAAAAATATTGCCTCATGCCTTGTTAATTCATGGCAGTTACGGTGCTGGGCAATTGCCTTTGGCTCATTGGCTTGGTAACAGTCTGCTTTGTGAAAATATTGAACAAACAAACGAACCCTGCGGTCAGTGTAAAACTTGCCAACTACTTAAAGCTCAATCGCATCCTGATTTTGTAGTTATTGATAATGATGACAAAACCATTGGTGTAGATTTGGTTCGTAAAGCCTGTCAGTTTCTAGAAAAAACCGCGCAGTTAGGTCGTAACAAAGTGGTGATGATCAGTCACTGTGAAAATATGACGGAATCCGCTGCCAATGCCTTGTTAAAGACGTTAGAAGAGCCAACCAATAATAGCTTCTTATTGTTGGTGTGCAATGACATAGAACAGTTACTACCGACCATAATTTCTCGTTGCAGTAAAGTCGCTATTACGCCACCCCAAGGGGAACAATTGGCGCAAGTCGCTGTGAATAAACAGGTGGTTCATCCATTTAGTACGATTGCTGAAATTGCGGAGTTAACCGATGAGGACGTCTACAACGACAAACGTCAGCTACTGCAAAGTTTGGCTCGGTTTATACATCAATTTGATAATGGCGTTGAATTAATAGAGCAAATTCAGGCATCCGTTCATGGTATTCGTTGGTTGCAGTTCGGTTTTGAGTCGATGTTTCGCTATCATAGCGGCTGGCAACAAGCGCTTGCTGACAACCCTCTATCTGAGACTGTCGATGGCCTAGATGCCGAGACGGTATTTGCCTGCCTTAACCTAACAATGCAAGCAAATAGACAATTAAAAACATTAACACAAGCCAATAAAACCTATACACTTGAGGTGTTGCTGGTGGAGCTTGAACAGACTATACGTAATGCCGCTTGATGCAACAGCGGATCGATCAAATAAGAATAACAAGGTAAATCATTGATGAATAATTTTGTGTTAGAATTTAAAAACGAGCGCGAGCTGTATATGGCGTATATGCCGTTTTTAAAGCAAGGTGGTTTATTTGTAAAAACACCTGAGCAATTTGAATTGGGTGATGAAATTCATTTAACCGTGACATTACCTGGTCAACTTGAATCGGTCGAATTAAATGGTTCGGTTTGTTGGATCACCCCACATGGCGCGCAAAATGGTACCGAGCCGGGTGTTGGTGTTGCATTCGTAAACGATGAAAATAACGTGCGTAGTCAAATTGAATCAAATTTAGGGCGAATGCTAAATTCGAAAGAGCCGACCTATACCATGTAATTTAACAAGGACTGTGTTGCAAAGGGGTTGGCCATTTGCACACAAGACCTTTAACCATTTAAATACTAAAAGGAGTTCAACGAACTCCTTTTTTGATGAGTCATTGGAGTAAAAGTGTATATTGATTCTCATTGTCACCTAGACCGTTTAGATTTAACGGATTTTGACAATCAGTTAGACAACGTTGTTGCCGCAGCTAAACAAGCGGGTGTTGAACAGATGCTATGTGTATCAGTAACGTTGGATGCCTTTCAAAGCATGGCGGACAAAACCGCGAAGTATGATAATGTGCAAATTTCTTGTGGTGTGCACCCACTTAATCAAGAAGACATGGTTGATGAAGCGAGATTAGAGCAGCTTGCTGATAATGAACGAGTGATTGCCATAGGCGAAACCGGTCTAGATTACTTTTACGCACCAGAAACGCAGGAAGTACAACGTGACGCATTTCGCAAACACATTCGCGTTGCACGCAAACTTAACAAGCCCATCATCATTCATACCCGAGATGCGGTAGAAGATACCTTGCAAATCATGCGTGAAGAGAAAGCGGATGAAGTGGGTGGTATTTTGCACTGTTTCACTGAGCGTTGGGACATGGCTGAGCAGGCCATTGCTATGGGCTTTTATATCTCGTTTTCTGGCATTGTGACCTTTAAAAATGCGGCAGCGTTGAGAGATGTTGCGAGCAAGGTACCTGATGACCGCTTTATGATTGAAACCGACTCACCGTATTTGGCACCAGTACCACATCGCGGCAAACAGAACCAGCCAGCTTATGTTGTTGAAGTGGCTAAAATGTTGGCGGATGTTCGTGCACAAAGTGTTGAAGAAATTGCCCAGCTTAGTTCTGATAATTACCGTTGTTTGTTTAAGCTCGCAACATAATATGGGTATTAAAGCCGATAAAGGTGGCACTGCCACCTTTTTTTATGTCAAAAAATTAACCGTACTACGCAAATAGTAAACGGTAACCGCCGGTTATACTTGCCGTCGGCACTTAGATAAGGTGTTGCTAAATGGTGATTTTCTTTAGGTAAAAAAAGGCCCAAAGCAATGAGGTGCTTCGGGCTCAGGGGAATGGCTCATAGGTTGAGCCTGCGCTAATAAATTCTGTATCTCATTTCGCTATTCAATTGCCTTAGTATTTACCTTGGAACCGAACCAGCAAAATGATGTAATTTCGTTTGCCTTGAATTTTAATTCTAGTACAAGGGTTGAGAAAAGCCAATATTTTTTATCCACACTAAACCCCTTTGTATACAAGGGGTTGCGGTGATGTTTGAAAAATAGTTAAAATTTTATCTAAAGTTTTTATACATGAAAATAACAGCTTATCCACAAGTTGCTATAGAGCATTTAACCTAATATTAACATTTACCTGTTGCTGATCAGGAGGTTATCAAGCTATCTAGGCTATGGTATGGTGAGAGAAACAAAAATAATTATCGTCGCCCATGCTAAATCTTATCTGGCTCTCATTTTTTCTGGTTGCTTTTGTCTGCGCCCTGTATCAATGGCTAGCATTAAATAATGCCTCTATCTTTGAGCAATTGTTAACCAGTATTATTGATATGTCGTCATTAACGGTCGAAATCGCAATAGGTTTAATTGGTATCTTGAGCTTTTGGTTAGGGATGATGCAAATCGCACAATCATCTGGGGTAATAGATAAAATTGCAAAAGCGATTTCTCCGTTATTTTCTCGTTTAATGCCAGATGTTCAGAAAAATCATCCCGCGTTTGGCTCCATCACCATGAACTTATCGGCAAACTTTTTAGGTCTAGATAATGCGGCAACGCCGTTAGGCTTAAAAGCGATGCAAGATCTGCAATCAATCAACCCGAAAAAAGATACTGCCTCAAATGCGCAAATATTATTTTTGGTGTTAAATACGTCATCTGTAACCTTGTTTCCTATCACTGTGTTTGTTTATCGAGCACAGCAGGGGGCAGCGGTGCCAACGGATGTGTTTTTACCGATTTTGTTAGCAACATTTGCATCAACCATAGCGGGCTTATTCGCGGTTTGCTGGGTACAAAAAATCAAATTGATGCAAGGTGTGGTGATGGCTTATTTAGGTGCCGCTTTTGCATTTTTCGCCTCGCTTATTGCCTATATGGCAACCTTGTCAGCAGAACAGTTGGCACAGCAGTCGTCTTTATTTGGTAATTTGTTAATCATCTCGGTGTTAGTGGCGTTTTTGATTATTGCGCATCGTAAAAACGTTCGAGTCTATGATGAATTTATCATTGGCGCGAAACAAGGTTTGCAGGTTTGTATCACCATACTTCCTTATTTGTTGGCGATGCTCTGTGCTATTGGCGTATTTAGAGCCAGTGGCGCATTAGATATCATTGTTGATTCGGTACGTACGTTAGTCGCCGTAATCGGTGGAGATATTCGTTTTGTCGATGCCTTACCAACGGCGGTAATGAAGCCATTAAGTGGATCCGGCGCTCGGGCAATGATGGTTGAGACCATGAATCATCACGGTGCAGATTCGTTTGCTGGTCGTCTAGCCTCTATCATGCAAGGTTCCACAGAAACAACGTTTTACGTGCTGGCGGTGTATTTTGGTAGTGTCGGTATTCGTTATACTCGCCATGCTATCGCCTGTGGCTTGATTGCAGATGTTGCAGGGATCAGTGCTGCCATTGCAGTGTGTTACTGGTTTTTTGGTTAATAGACTATGAAGTTATAGTCAGGCCAAGGCCATCGTTGTGTGGCATTGATAAGCCAATGAGATACATCGACTAATGCAGTGATCTGATTTACGTTGCTAAAAATGACAATGTTTAAAATCCAAGCAAAGCCACATAGAGCCCAAGGCAGGTAGAATTTTCCACGACGTCGATCTTCGATAAGCATAACCACGCATATTAAAATGGGGATGCAAAAGTGCTGGATACCACTTGGCAACCATAATGGCGTCGTCTCAGCTAGCCAATCTAACAAACGACTTAAGCCTGGGTTCAGAAACATTCCCCCTGTACAGCACATATAACGCATATGACGTTGCATATTCTTTCGGTAAATAATCGCAAGGCCATAGAGGATCGCAAAAACTGTCAGTTGAAAAAATCTAAACCACACCATAGCAGGTACCCAGTCAGGCATAGGAAAAGGGATTTTTGAGCTGATATCGGCAATAACCGTAAAACCTGAAATCACAATGATTGGTGCGAGAAACAACGAACTCATGCCCAACATTCTATGGAAACGATTATGTCTGTGATTGATTAACCAAGCTTGGCTAATCAATAAAAGCACTCAAATAAGCATGGCAAAGGCATGAAAATGTTGTGCAAAGGTGACGTCGTCAGATGTCATTTTAGAGAAGTCACTTCGCCCAAAAACTGCGACTTTAATGATCAGTAATAACACAAATCAATAGATAGCATTTTAATACAAGGTCTAACCCTTAGGGCAGGCGAGTGATATTGCCTGCATTGTATTAAATATAGCCTATACCGTTGAAATTTTTAGAAATTTTTAAATAATCATTGCAGTTTTTATTTAGATTACATAACCTAATCGCTGCTTTTTATTAGATGCCAAACACAATAATTATTATGGATCGTGCGATGAATAAATACCTACTGGTATTGGTGACATTTAGTCTATTTACTGCGCTTAGCGCTAATGCAAAAACGAGCATAGGCTACGACAGTGTTGAAAGTGCCTTAACAGCTTTGAAATCAAAGCAAGGCGCTCAATTTAGTCAACAGGGCGGCTGGACTATTGTTGCCGAGCAAGAAGACGGTGATTATGTTCTCTGGTCGTTTACGCCGACAGATCATGATGCACACCCAGCTGCGGTGAAACGCAAAATCGTCGAAAAAGATAAACAAATTCATATTGAAATGACCGCGCTGTGTCAAGCAAGTAAACCTCAATGTGATGCTCTGATAGAAGAGTTTAAACTGCTCAATGACAAAATTCGCCAAAGCATGAGTCAGCAGTAGGTAGCAGGGTAATGAGCAGTAATATTAGTAATATATTCGTCCCCTTGCTATCGGACAATGACGCGAACGCGTACATCAGCCAAATATGCGTGTCAGTAGGACAGCAGGTGTCTGCCAATCAAGTATTGTTTGAGATCAGAATTGGTAAGGTTAATCATGAAATCCGAGCTAGCCATGACGGCATCATCGCTGAAGTATTGTGTGCAAGCGGAGACAGAGTGAGACAAGAGCAACTTGTTATGGTACTTGATGCGGCCTATAGTCGCGTTGCAACGCAAGCCTATCAGCAATTGGCTCAGCCAACACAACAGCACGTATCGGTGCAATCAGAACTCAATCAAGATCTAAAACAATACGCACACCAAGGCGATGTCATAGAAAGTGACATCAGCTGTTTCTTGGTCAAGATGCAAGAGATGGTCATCAACGTTTCAAAGATGCTCTGTGCCGTTATCTTAGCGGGCATGACCTTAACTGTGATGTTTAATTGATACTGAATTTACTTTTTAAACGCCACGAATATCGCATCGTTTGATTAATATTTAGGCTCTAATTTTAAGTGAAGCATATTCATAATATAAGGATGTAAATTGAATACTTCTATAATAAAAAGCCTATCGTTTTGTCTTTTTGTCCTGTTTATTGGTGGTTGCTCGACGTTTCATGAGGTGAAGCCAAATGAACAAGGCTCCTTTGTCTCACTTGCAGAACAAGTAAAAGTTCGCGATTACGTCATCGTCAAAATGAAAGACGATTCACGCCATAAATTTAGAATTGAGCAAATTACTGACACTCAATTAGTTGGCAAAGATGTATCCGTTGAGATAGCGGATATTAAAGAGTTAACGATAAAAGAGGCTGAGGTGGCAAAAACATTGACCAACGTTGGCGTAACTTGGTTTATTGTTTCACTTATTGTTATAGCTTGCTGTTTTGTTCCTGGCGCAGGTTAAGTAAACGGGATACCACTTAGTGACGTAAATGCCATTTACCGTTATTTAGAAAACCTATTGGAAATGGCCGTTGTCGTTATATGACAATGGCCTTTTTAATTAGCATTAATTATTAGTACCAACGCCCATTTGGTATCACGAGCTGTTCATCAACTTCACGACCTCATTAAACCTTGGTTTTATTGGCTTCCATATAACGCATTGATTTGTACAAATGTATAAATACCCCTGTGTGTTTTTTGACATTTTTACGGGCTTTACTATTCTTAAATTAGAATAACAAAAACAAAAGGATATAACATGAGTCTAAGATTAGTCACCTTTTCTGTCAGCACTTTAGCGTTGGCGGTATCTTTACATGAAACAGCCATTTACCTTGGTGTTTGGTCGAATATCTACGTCGAAATTCTTGCGGCAATGTATATTGCATTTGTGATCACTAAATTACTTTGTAAAGTCGTGGATAGGCGTCGCATTGTGGCCAAACTGCGAGAAGTACATAAGCACTAGGATATAGGCGTAACAACGTCTCTGTTGCTTTAATCATATACAAACGTTTATCGACTGGCTTACGATAGCTTAATCGAGCGCTTATTCGATGTTTTGGTCGACAACTTATTCGCAATTTTTGTCGACACTTTGTACAAAATTGTAATCAATATTTAGTATCGAATAGTCAGTTTTTGCCATTATTCTGTGTTATTTTAATAACTCATTCAATTTTCCACCCCACTTAAATGTTTAATTCAAACGCTTGTATGTCGAACAATGTGTCGGCGAAAACCGCGTTAATATCGTAATTAACGGCTTTTGCGTCATAAATTGTCGACAATGTTGTGTTTTAGATATTGACAATATTTGAAATGGGCGTAATATCTGCAACTATCTTCTAAATTGTCGACAATTTTATGAATCTAGTAAATCCCGTACAAAAACAAGCGATTACCACAGCCGACAAAGTGTTTGAGTCATTACAACACGATATCGTTGAGGGGCGCATAGAACCGGGCAGTAAAATATCAGAGCCTGAATTGTCAAAACAATACCAAGTCAGTCGTTCTACTTTACGCGAAGCACTCAACCGCTTAGAAAAATGTCATCTTATCGAACGCAAAGCCAATGTTGGCTCGCGCGTGGTGGAATGTTCTGTTACGGGCTTGTTAGAAATATATCAAGTGCGTGAAGCGTTAGAGGGCATGGCTTGTCGCTTGGCGGCGCAAAACATGACCGATGAAGAAATTGAAGACCTGAAACGGGTATTGGCTGTACATGCGGATACCAAGGAGTTGCAAGATGGTGTCGCTTACTACCAAGAAGAAGGCGATTTAGATTTTCATTATCGGGTCATATTAGGTAGTCATAACGCTCAACTGATCACCATATTATGCAGTGAGTTATACCATTTAGTGCGCATGTATCGTTGTCAGTTTGGTATGAATAGCCCGCGAGCCACACGTGCCTTTGATGAACATCGCCATATTTTGACCGCCATTGCTGAACGTGATGGTGAGTTAGCCGAAATATTGATGCGCCGCCATATTGCCGCATCAAGAAAGAACATAGAAAAGAAATTAGAAAAGGAATATTAATATGACAGTAAGAATGTCCCCAGGCGCCAAATTTCGTTCCGCCTTAGAAGCGAATAAACCATTACAAATCGTTGGTACGATTAACGCCTATTCCGCAATGATGGCTGAACAATTAGGTCACCAAGCGATTTACCTTTCTGGTGGCGGTGTTGCCAATGCATCTTACGGTTTACCAGATTTGGGCATGACTTCTTTGAACGATGTTGTTGCTGATGTGCAGCGCATTACATCGGCATCATCATTGCCATTAATGGTTGATATCGATACCGGTTGGGGTGGTGCGTTTAATATCGCCAAAACCATTCGCGATATGGAAAAGGCCGGCGCAGCGGCGGTTCACCTTGAAGATCAAGTGGCACAAAAGCGTTGTGGTCACCGTCCAAACAAAGAAATTGTGTCGACAGCTGAAATGGTCGATCGAATCAAAGCCGCCGTTGATGCACGCATCGACGACGATTTCTTCATTATGGCGCGCACCGACTCATTTGCGCAAGAAGGTCTTGATGCCGCCATCGAACGTGCAAAAGCCTACGTAGCTGCCGGTGCTGACGGTATTTTCGCCGAAGCAATTCAAACCGAAGAACATTATCGTGCATTCTCAGAGGCACTTGATGTACCGATTCTTGCCAACATCACTGAATTTGGTAAAACCGAACTTTGGAATCGCGAGCAATTAGGTGAATGGGGATGTGCCATGGTGCTTTATCCTCTATCGGCATTTCGTGCAATGAACAAAGCAGCAGAGCTTGTTTACAAAACTATCTTAGCCGACGGCGATCAAAAAGCCGTTATTGATAACATGCAAACTCGCATGGAGTTATACGATTATCTTGGCTATCACGACTACGAGCAAAAGCTTGATTCGTTGTTTGCTGAAGGCAAAAACAAATAAAACGCCGATTCGCGGATGCGGATATAAAATTCAGCCTGGCGCAGTAGTGTCGGGCACCCAAAATACAACAAGAATTAATCTATAACAGGAAGATTATTATGGTGGACAAGAAATTAGGTGGTGCAGGCCTACGTGGTCAAAGTGCCGGTGAAACAAAACTATGTACAGTCGGTAAATCAGGTACTGGCCTAACGTATTGTGGTTACGATGTTTCAGACCTAGCTGAAAATGCGACATTTGAAGAAGTTGCTTACTTATTATTCAATGGTGAGCTACCAAATCAGGCGCAACTTGACGCATACAAAGCCGAATTGGCACAAATGCGTGATTTACCTCAAGCATTAAAAGAAGTCTTACAGCACATTCCTGCAACGGCGCATCCTATGGATGTTATGCGTACCGGTGCTTCTTTCCTTGGTAACATCGAACCTGAAGAAGACTTTAGCCAACAGCATCGTGCTGCAAACCGTCTGCTTGCGGCGTTCCCAGCGATCATGACCTATTGGTACCGTTATTCTCATGATGGTGTTGAAATTGATTGTGTCACCGATGAAGCGTCTATTGGTGGCCATTTCTTAAAATTACTGACCGGTAAAACACCGTCGGACTTGCATCGTCGAGTGATCGATGTTTCTCTGATTTTGTATGCTGAGCACGAATTCAATGCCTCTACCTTTACCGCACGCGTTTGTGCTTCAACGTTATCGGATATGTTCTCATGCATCACCGGCGCTATCGGTTCTTTACGCGGTCCTTTGCACGGTGGTGCGAACGAAGCGGCGATGGAAATGATTCAAAAATTTGAATCGCCAGAAGATGCCAAAGCACAAATGGCTGGCATGCTTGAGCGCAAAGAAAAAATCATGGGGTTTGGTCACGCTGTTTACCGCACATCTGACCCGCGCAATACCATCATTAAAGCCTGGTCAGAAAAATTGGCTCAGGAGTTTGGTGACAGTTCACTGTATGACATTTCTGTCGCATGTGAAGAGTTTATGTGGGATAGCAAAAAGTTATTCTGTAATGCTGACTTTTTCCATGCCTCGGCATACCATTTTATGGGCATCCCGACCAAATTGTTCACACCAATTTTTGTGTGTTCACGATTAACCGGTTGGGCAGCGCATGTTATGGAACAACGTGACAACAACCGTATTATTCGCCCAAGTGCTGATTACATTGGCGCCGAGCCGCGCACTGTTGCACCAATCGCCGAGCGATAAAAGTATGTGCTGCTAACATAGGGCAGCACGCAGCAATTTATAGGGGAGATCGACGATTTCCCCTTTACTCATCTATTCATGGATATTGATATGAATTACCAATACCGCAAACCGTTAGCGAACGCGAACATCGATTTTTTCGACACTCGTGAAGCCGTTGAAGCACTGCAACCTGGCAGTTATGATACCTTGCCATACACTTCAAAAGTACTGGCTGAACAGTTGGTTCGTAAATGTGACCCAAATACTTTAAACGATTGCTTATTACAGATTATTGAACGTAAACGTAATCTCGACTTTCCTTGGTATCCAGCGCGTGTCGTTTGTCATGATATTTTAGGGCAAACCGCGTTAGTTGACCTAGCTGGTCTGCGCGATGCCATTGCCGATAAAGGCGGTGATCCGGCAAAAGTAAACCCGGTTGTACCAACACAGCTTATTGTCGACCATTCATTGGCTGTTGAAGCACCAGGCTTTGATCCGCAAGCATTTGATAAAAACCGTGCCATTGAAGATCGTCGTAACGAGGACCGTTTCCATTTTATTGAGTGGACGAAAACGGCATTTGAAAATGTCGATGTGATCCCAGCGGGTAACGGCATCATGCATCAAATCAACTTAGAGAAAATGTCACCGGTTATTCAGGCACGCGATGGTGTAGCTTACCCTGATACGTGTGTTGGTACCGACTCGCACACACCACATGTTGATGCCTTGGGTGTTATCGCCATCGGTGTTGGCGGTTTAGAAGCGGAAACCGTCATGTTAGGTCGTCCATCGATGATGCGTTTACCGGACATTGTCGGCGTTAAATTGGTCGGACATCGTAACCCAGGTATAACGGCGACCGATATCGTTTTGGCGATTACCGAGTTCTTACGTCAACAACGTGTTGTATCAAGCTATCTTGAGTTTTTCGGTGACGGTGCGCGTCAATTGACCATTGGTGACAGAGCAACCATATCAAACATGACACCAGAATTTGGTGCGTCAGCAGGTATGTTCTACATTGATGAGCAAACCATTGATTACTTAAAACTAACCGGCCGCGACTCAGAGCAAGTAGCCTTAGTTGAAAACTACGCCAAAGCCACGGGTTTGTGGGCCGACGGTATGCAAAACGCTGAATATGAACGTGTGTTGGAATTTGATTTATCGACGGTTGTTCGTAACATGGCTGGTCCATCGAACCCGCATCGTCGTCTGCCTACATCAGCGCTAGCTGAGCGTGAAATTGCCGGCGAATGGCAAGAGCCTGATTTACAAAATTGGCAGGGCAATATGCCTGATGGTGCGTGTATTATTGCTGCCATCACCAGTTGTACTAATACCTCAAACCCACGTAACGTCATTGCCGCAGCGCTTGTTGCCAAACGTGCAAATGAACTGGGGCTAGTGCGCAAACCATGGGTGAAAACATCGTTCGCACCGGGTTCAAAAGTCATTAAGTTGTACCTTGAAGAAGCAGGTCTATTACCTGAACTTGAAAAACTTGGTTTTGGTATTGTCGGTTACGCCTGTACAACCTGTAATGGTATGTCTGGTGCTCTAGACCCGACAATTCAACAAGAAGTGATCGAGCGCGATTTATATTCGACCGCTGTACTATCGGGTAATCGTAACTTTGATGGTCGTATTCACCCTTACGCAAAACAAGCGTTTTTGGCGTCTCCACCTTTGGTTGTCGCCTATGCTATCGCCGGTACGGTGCGTTTTGATATTGAAAAAGACGTATTGGGTAAAGACGATAACGGCAAGGATATTGTCTTGAAAGACCTGTGGCCATCGGATGAAGAGATTGACGCGATTGTTCGTGCTTGTGTTAAACCTGAGCAGTTCAAAAAAGTATATCAACCAATGTTTGAAATTCGCAATGTCGACAGTGCGGAAAGCCCACTATACGACTGGCGTGAGATGAGCACGTATATTCGTCGTCCGCCATATTGGGAAGGAGCATTGGCCGGTGAGCGCAGCATGAAAGACATGCGTCCATTAGCGGTTTTAGGTGACAACATCACCACAGATCACTTGTCACCGTCGAACGCTATTTTGGCGTCAAGCGCAGCTGGCGAGTACTTGGCTAAAATGGGCTTACCTGAAGAAGACTTTAACTCGTACGCCACGCACCGGGGTGATCACTTAACTGCTCAGCGCGCAACGTTTGCTAATCCAAAACTGCTTAATGAAATGGTGCGTGATGAAAATGGCGAAATTATGCAAGGCTCTTATGCTCGTATCGAGCCAGAAGGACAGCAAAGTCGTATGTGGGAAGCGATCGAAACCTATATGCAACGCAATCAACCTTTGATCATTATTGCTGGTGCTGATTACGGTCAGGGTTCTTCACGAGATTGGGCTGCCAAAGGGGTTCGTCTTGCTGGCGTACAAACCATCGTTGCTGAAGGTTTTGAACGTATTCACCGCACCAATTTGGTCGGTATGGGTGTATTGCCATTAGAGTTTACCGCGGGTGATACTCGTAACACCTATAATATTGACGGTAGTGAAACTTTTGATGTCATCGGCACACCAGCGCCTGGTGCACCAATGCACGTTGTAATGACTCGCCAAAATGGTGAAACGGTAGAAATCGCGGTTAAGTGTCGTTTGGATACGGCGGAAGAAGTGTCTGTATACAGCGCAGGCGGGGTTCTGCAAAAATTTGCCCAAGACTTCTTAGAATCTAACGCCTAGACGTTTATTTTCTTTGCGAGCTGTGTTGGAAATGCTCACCTAGAATACTAGGCTGCGTATTTCCGTCTTGCTCCCAGTAAAAACTAATTCGTCTATCCGCCAAATTCATTTAAACAATAAGATGATTAGGTAGTAGGGTAACTCACCCTCTATTTATTAATATAGGAGAGAGCGATGGCTCATGTTCCTCAAGTAAAAATACCAGCAACCTATATGCGCGGTGGTACCTCAAAAGGGGTGTTTTTCAACCTTACCGACTTGCCTAAACGTTGTCAGGTTGCGGGTGCTGCGCGCGACAACATGCTTTTGCGCGTAATTGGCAGCCCAGATCCTTACGGTAAGCAAACCGATGGTATGGGTGGGGCTACGTCTAGTACCAGCAAAACCGTTATCTTGGCGAAAAGTGAAAAGGCTGATCATGATGTCGATTACTTGTTCGGCCAGGTGTCGATTGATAAAGCGTTTGTTGATTGGTCGGGAAATTGCGGTAACTTAACCGCAGCGGTTGGTAGCTTTGCGATTTACTCGGGTTTAGTCGATGCCGATCGTGTGCCAGAAAATGGTGTTGCGACAGTACGTATTTGGCAAGCCAATATCAACAAAACCATCATTGCTAAAGTACCAATGGTAAATGGCGAAGTGCAAGAAACTGGGGATTTTGAATTAGATGGCGTCACCTTTCCTGCCGCTGAAATACCGGTGGAGTTTGTTGCCCCTGTCGATCCAAATGAAGCCATGTTCCCAACCGGTAATATTGTTGATGAATTGCATGTACCAGGCGTTGGCACCTTTCAAGCAACAATGATCACCGCGGGGATCCCAACCATCTTCCTTAATGCTGAAGAATTAGGTTTTAGCGGCAGTGAACTGCAAGATGATATCAACAACAGTGATGAAATCCTCAACCGTTTTGAAACCATCCGTGCTTATGGTGCGATTAAGATGGGATTGATTAATGACGTTGCACAAGCAGCATCACGCCAACACACACCAAAAGTTGCCTTTGTCGCACCGGCAAAAGCCTATACCGCCTCAAGTGGTAAAAACGTTAGCGTAAATGATATCGACTTAAATGTTCGCGCCTTGTCTATGGGCAAATTGCACCACGCCATGATGGGCACGGCTGCTGTTGCTATCGGCACCGCAGGAGCAATTCCTGGCACGCTAGTGAATATTGCCGCAGGTGGTGGTGAACGTCAGTTTGTCACCTTTGGTCACCCATCGGGCACGTTAAAGGTCGGCGCACAAGCAAGTTGTGTCGATGATCGCTGGCAAGTCGATAAAGCCATCATGAGTCGCAGTGCACGTATTTTGATGGAAGGCTGGGTTCGTATACCAGGTGATTGTTTTTAAAATGTTTTAAAAGAGCTTGGCGCTTGCTAAACTCTACAATAATGCTAAACAAGTGAAAGGGTTGGCTAAGGCTAGCCCTTTTTATTATTCAAATCTTTGCTAAGGTCTTATAGCATAGAGCAACTTAATTAACGGCCCATGACCACAATAAATAACGTTTTCACATCTTTGCCCGAACATCAAAACAAAGAAATCATAGAAATCCTTCTAGAAATGGGGCCTAGCAACACGGGTCACAATCAACTTAAGATCGAACGAATTATTTCAAATGGCGAATGTTCTGCCGATGGATATTGGTATCAGCAGCAACAAGATGAGTGGGTTATTGTGCTAAATGGCCACGGCGTGCTGGAGTTTGAATCTGGTGAAACCGTCACTTTAGGTAAAGGCGATTATTGTTTCATTAAATCTGGCTTAAAACACCGAGTCGCGAAAACCAGTCAAACTGAAACCACTTTGTGGTTAGCTGTACATTATTTTTCAGACAATAACAGCGCAGCGAAGCAATCGTCACACCATTGTCATATTGAGTCCATATCATTGGAGCAGGCGGCACATTTACTTAGCAATATTCCGGAACTTGCCGCTGAGCCAAAAATTGATGCGGAGTATTTACGCAATCGCATTGGTAACGAATCTTTCTTAGCCCTAGCAGCTTATGTCGACGAGCAACCGGTTGCGGTAAAAGTAGGTTATCAGCTTAATCAAAATGTGTTTTACAGTTGGTTGGGCGGCGTAGACCCTGAATATCGTCAATTGGGGTTGGCGCAAAGTTTACTGAGTTATCAAGAGACGTGGGTCGAGCAACAAGGCTATAAACAATTACGAGTCAAATCGATGAACATATACCCGATGATGATGCAGTTCCTATTGAAAAATGGCTATAAAATAAGTGGCTATCAGGGGAACTCTGGATTAGATGACGCGAAAATAATGTTCCATAAATCGTTTCAATAATGGAGTCTAGTTTGAAATTTAACACCATCTATAAACAACTATTGGCCATGGCGTTGTTGTTTAGCAGCGCTTTAAGTGCAACCGAGTTGGTTGTTCCTGACACCTTCAGTGTGCTGCGCGTCAATGGGGAAGAGCATTCGACGTCGTTTTTTGCAAGAGAATCCAAAGTCACGCTTGAGCCAGGGCAAAACGTGGTTGTGTTAAAATATTCAGAGTTATTTGATGACGATATGGAAGATCATCACACCACGATTCGTTCAAAGCCGTTTATTTTATTGTTTTCGATTGCCGGTGACGAACAGCTCACCTTCAGTTACACAAAGCCAGTCGATAGCGACAGCGCTAAATTATTTGCCAAAGATCCGCAAGTGCAATTAATCGACAGCCAAGGCAAAGCCATTGCGATGGTAAACCAATCATTGGCAAGTTATGAAGATGAGGTGATGAGAGAAACCATGAATCGTCGCCAACAAATCGTCAAAAAGTCTTTGCAAAGTGAGCAAGCGCCAGTAGCCAACCAATCGCCGCAATCCTTGTCTATGCTTAAATATTGGTGGCATCAAGCCAGCCAACAAGACAAAGAGGCATTTTTGCAATACTTAGAAGAGCAGGAGTAATACATGAAATATCTACATCTAAGCCTATTCGCCTTAGTGTGCCTTATGTCCAATGTTGCGCACGCGAATGAGTATCAAAAACATGGATTAGAAGTGACGGGCAAAGGCGCCATCTTAATTGATCCTGATGTGTTTACATTTTCCATTACTATTGCCGACCGTGCTGTTAGCGCCGAACAATCAAAACAAGTTGTCGATGAAAAATCACAAGACATCTTAGCCGTAGCTAAGTCTTTAGGTGTGAAAGATGACAACATTGAAACCGCACAAATGTTGATTCGTCCAATTTTTGATCACTCATCACAAAATCAAGACAGTTTATATCAACCAGCGCTTATTGAAGTGTCGCGTAAATTAACGTTTATTCTCAATGACTTTGCTCACTATGATCCGTTAATGGAGCGCGCCATCGTGATTGGTGTGAAGCATATCTCTGGATTGAATTATCAAACCGAAAAAGCAGACATGTATTACCGCCAAGCTATGGATATCGCCATTGAAGATGCCAAAGCCAAAGCACAACAATTGGCGAAACAACTTAATGTTAAAGTCGGCAAGGTAACCTATATGGCTGAGATACCGGTTAATGCACCACGGGTGTTACGAGTAAATGATGACGCTGAAACAAGCAGAGCGGTTGCATTAACGTCGACCCCAGGAAGACGTGAAATTGCTGCGCAAGTGGTCATCAACTTCTCAATTAAATAGCTCAGCCAGCCTCTGGCACTTACTTTTCCGTAAAAAAATGCAATAAAGCCTTTAATTTCGGAGCTTTAACAGGTATGTTATGCCAGTTTTATAATCGTATAATCCGAATTAAATGACACCCATGGAAAAAACACAATTTTATCGCACTCTGTTGGCTCAAGTTGACGCCATTATTGGTGACGAGACCGATGTAACAGCCAACATGGCCAATATCAGCGCTATTTTGTTTAACAGTCTTGAAAACGTTAACTGGGCTGGCTTCTATCGAATGGTTGACGGCCAATTAGTACTTGGTCCGTTCCAAGGGCAGGTCGCTTGCATTCGCATTGACATTGGTCGTGGCGTATGTGGCACCGCTGTGTCAGAAGGTACGTTGCAATTGGTCACTGATGTGCACCAGTTTAGCGGTCATATTGCCTGTGACGCGGCGAGCAATTCGGAAATCGTTATTCCTGTGTTTAACGATGGCAAGGTTATAGGCGTGCTGGATATCGACAGCACTGAATACGGTAATTTTGATGAACAGGACGCGATTGGATTACAAGCGATAGTTGATCGTTTTCAGCTATCTTTGAATTAATCCATCACCTTTAACCGAGTTGGCGTATAATTAATGAAAGAATTTGTTGTAATACATGATTTTCTTGTCTCTGAAGAAGTCGTTGGTGACTGGGATGGCGAGGAAGAGTGTGTTACAGAAAACCTGAACGAGATTTATCACACCCTATATCAACTGGCTGAAGACGATATCGAACCAACTGAATTGACTCAGTTGCTTGATTTGGTGTGGGAACATTGGATTGGTCAGCCCGCGCTGGCCGAAATCGAACATGAAGATATTTATGACTGGTGCCGCCATGTGCTGGAAAACCGTGAGCAATATCTCGAACAACAATTTTAATTATTTGAAGTAATCGAATTATGGAAACTAAACGTATCACCAGTAAAGAAGTGATTGCCTATTTGGCTGAAAAATTCCCAGCCTGTTTTTCCTTAGAAGGACAAGCGAAACCGTTAAAGGTGGGTATTTTTCAAGATTTGGCTGAAGCACTAAACGGCGACGAGAAAGTGAGCAAAACACAGCTTCGTCAAGCTTTACGCCATTACACCTCAAGCTGGCGCTATCTTAAGTCTGTTAAGGCCGGAACTCACCGTATAGACCTTACCGGAGCGGAGATCGCAGAGATAGATCAAGAGCAAGCTGATTACGCTGCAAAGACGCTAAAAGAGAGCCAAGAAAAGTTTTCTAACAAAAAAACACAAGACAAAAAAGAAAATTCGTCTTATAAAGGAACTAAACAGGGCGACAAACGCTCTGATGAGAAAGCGAAAAAGTTTAAGGTTGGTAAGGCGAAGAAGTCCTCTGCGAAACCAAAACCTGCTGTTAAATTAACCCAAGCTGACGCCTCTGCGTTGTCAGTAGGCGCCAGTGTTATGGTGCAATTTGGGAATTCACCAATAGCTGCTACTATTACAGAAGTAGCGGGTAAAGATGTTTCCGTTCAACTTGTTTCAGGCATGATCGTTAAAACGCAAGCCGACAAAATCTTTACCAAGTAAAATCACCGGAGTTGTTATATGCAAAAAATCTGTCGATTAGCCCTTGCCATTTCATTGTCTGTCACCTCATTAGCATCCTTTGCCGAAACTAAGGTTGTCACCGCTCAGGATTTACCTGTGCTCACTCAAGAAGTCCAGCACAAGAAAGCAAGCCAGCGAATATCGGCAACTTTTGCACGTCAACACTACAAAAAATTTCAATTTGATGATGAATTGTCATCGGAAGTGTTTGACCATTATGTTAAAAATCTAGATTTTTCGCGTAATATCTTCCTTCAATCTGATATCGATGGTTTCGAAAAATATCGCAACTCTTTTGACGATATGGTGACCTCAGGCAAATTGAATCCTGCGTTTGATATTTACAACTTAAATGTGCAACGCCGCTTTGAGCGTTACGAGTACGCTCTTTCATTGCTCGACAAAGAATTTGATTTTTCGGTTAAGGAAGAATACCAGTTTGATCGTGAAGACATGCCTTATGTCACATCACGTGAAGAACTTGACGAGTTGTGGCGCAAACGTGTTAAGTATGACGCATTAAATCTGAAACTTGCCGGCAAGAAGTGGGAAGAAATTCAAACAGTTCTTGGCAAACGTTATCGTTATGCAATGAAACGTCTCAGTCAAGGTGAGTCAGAAGACGTGTTCCAAGTGGTGATGAATTCATTTTCTCGTACCGTTGAACCTCATACCTCGTACTTATCACCGCGTAATGCAGAACGTTTCCAGATGGAAATGAATTTAAAGCTCGAAGGTATCGGTGCGGTATTGCGTCTTGAAGATGACTTTACGGTTATCCAAAGCGTTGTCACCGGTGGACCTGCCGACAAGTCGAAAAAGCTTAAAGCAAAAGATAAAATCATTGGTGTTGCGCAAGACGACGAAGAATTAGTTGATGTCGTTGGCTGGCGTTTAGATGATGTTGTCGATTTAATCAAAGGACCAAAAGGTACGACGGTTCGCTTGCAAGTTGAAAAGGGCGAAGACGACCCTGTTATTGAAGTGATTTCAATTGTGCGCGATACCATCAAGCTCGAAGATCGTGCAGCAAAATCTGAAGTTTACGAAGAAAATGACAAGAAGCTTGGAGTGATTACCATTCCAAGTTTCTATAACAAGCTGTCTCGTGACGTCGCCAAAGAAATCGCCAAGCTAAAAGAAGATAGTGTCCAAGGTATTATCGTTGATTTGCGTGGCAATGGTGGTGGCTCTCTAGTTGAAGCAACCTTGTTGACCGGTTTGTTCATTGATAAAGGACCTGTGGTACAGGTTCGTGACGGTGCTAACCGTGTGGAAGTGAACAAAGACACCGATGGTATCAGTTACTACGATGGTCCATTAACGGTAATGGTCGATCGTTACAGTGCGTCAGCGTCAGAAATTTTTGCCGCAGCACTACAAGATTATGGTCGCGCGGTGATTATTGGTGAAAACACTTTTGGTAAAGGTACCGTGCAACAGCATCGTGGCTTAGGTCGTGTCTATGATTTGTACGACAATCCATTAGGCTCGATTCAATTTACCATTGCTAAGTTCTACCGCATCAATGGTGGTAGTACCCAGCATAAAGGCGTAACACCAGATATTCAATTCCCATCGGCAATTGACCCAGGTGATTGGGGTGAAAGTCGTGAAGACAATGCTTTACCTTGGGATAAGATTGACAGAGCGTCTTATTCTCAGATGAATGATTTCAGTAAAGACATTACCTACCTAGATTCGTTGTATCAAGAGCGTATAAAAGGCAACGATGAGTTTAAATATTTAAACGAAGACATCGCCTACTACCGCGAAAACAAGGATAAGAAGTCGGTATCCTTAAATTTCGATGAGCGCAAAGCTGAACGTGAAGAAAACAAAACCAAACGTTTAACACGTGCCAACCTTCGCTTGAAAGCGATGGGTAAGGAACAAGTTGCCTCAGTGGATGATATTCCTGAAGATCTTGATGAATTGGATCCGTTTTTAGATGAGGCGGCCAACATTACTTTCGATTTAGTCGAAGTTGGTCGTTTAGCAAAACAGTAGCAACACTCGATACTTTAGTATGACAAAGCCGCATGTTAGCGGCTTTTTTATTGCAATTTTTGTCAACATTGGTAGCGATTTGGTGGTGGTGATTATTTTGCCTTATGTCGAGCGTCTGCATAAAATTATATTAATTTGTAATCAGAGCGCATATGTATTCGCGATTACTGAATAGATTTTTTATACTGCCGCACATTCACAGGAGTTGTAGAGCGTCAATATAACCCTAGGTTGTAAATAATAGCTTGATTTTGCTTTCAATCGTAATACACTCGTAACACTTTTTTAACAGAGCAGCGACGCAATACAATGAGCATTTTTAAATGCCTAACAATAATGTCGCTACGATAAATAAGGTATTAGTTCAGATGTCTAATAGCAGTACCATCAAACAACCAAGTTTACTTGATGCGTTGATCCCGGTATTCGTAATGATCGGCTTGCTTGCCGCAGCGGTGATGTATTTCGGTGACAATTCTTCTTATGGGCCAAACCAAATTGGTCTTCTTATGGCAACAGGTGTTGCTATCATCATCGGTTTTAAAAATGGCCATAACTGGGTCAGTATTGAAAAAGCCATCATTAATGGTATTTCAATCTCACTAGGCGCGGTTTTGATCCTGTTAGCGGTTGGTTCACTAATTGGTACGTGGCTATTAGCGGGTACTGTCCCAACTTTGATTTATTACGGCCTTAATGTACTAGACCCATCTTGGTTTTATGCGGCAACGTGTATTATCTGTGGCTTGGTATCAATGTCTATTGGTAGTTCGTGGACCACCGCGGCCACCGTCGGTGTTGCCTTACTAGCGGTTGCAGGTGGTTTAGAGCTGTCTGCTCCAATCACCGCTGGTGCCATCATCTCTGGCGCTTATTTCGGTGATAAGATATCGCCATTGTCGGAAACCACTAATCTAGCCCCCGCGGTTGCCGGTTCGGAATTATTTACCCACATTCGCTACATGCTATGGACGACATTACCGTCTATTGCCACGGCGTTGGTGCTGTTCATTATTTTAGGTTTGAATGAAGACGTCAGCCAAACAACGGACAATGCAATGCAGCTAAACACGTTGTTGCAAGAGAATTTCGACATCGGTGTGTTTAACCTGATCCCTTTGGTTATTTTATTGGCACTGGCTATTAAAAAAGTGCCGGCGTTTATTGCCGTATCCCTTGGCGCAATTGCCGGTGCCGTTTGGGCAGTGTTGTTTCAGCAAGATTTCATTATGTCATTAGCCGGTGAAGATGTTGATGCCATTACCGCTAATGTTACTATTGTTTGGACCGCGTTCTTTGACGGTGTGTCGGTAAACTCAGGTAATGCAAATCTTGATGACTTGCTTAGCCGTGGTGGTATGTCTGGTATGTTAAATACCGTATGGTTGATTATTTGTGCATTAACCTTTGGTGCGGTTCTTGAGCATCTTGGTTTATTGCGTCGCATGATGAACGCTATCTTAAGTGGCATTAAATCGGTTGGCGGTTTGATTTCTAGTACAGTAGGCACTTGCATTGCGACTAACTTTGTTACCGCTGACCAATATATGGCGATTGTCATGCCGGGTCGTATGTACAAAGAAGAATATGAGCGTCGTGGATTAGATCCTGTGGTCTTATCTCGTACTCTTGAAGATTCAGGTACCTTGACCTCGCCACTTATTCCATGGAATAGCTGTGGTGCCTATATGCACGGTGTATTAGCGGTTAATCCACTGGAATACGCGTTCTACTGTTTCTTTAACTTGATTAACCCTGTGCTGGCGGTTGTTTATGGCTTTATAGGTTTTAAAATCAGAAAATTGGCCAAAGCGGTTACCGCTTAATTGGCAACGAGCTAGCGTTTTAATGAATCAAAAAAGCCCGCACTAGCGGGCTTTTTTATGGTCATACGGTTTTCAAGTTGCAATACCTGTAACCGCAGGTAGAATCTAAACATCATTAAAAACAAAGAAGCCGTTATGAGCGAATTTACTCCCCGTTATCTGAAAGATTATCAAGCACCGCTTTTTACTATCTCTACCGTTGACTTGTTAATCGATTTATCCGATCACCACAGCAAGGTCACTAACACCATGGCGATCAGTCGCCAAGGTAACCATAGCGAGCCATTGCAACTCGATGGTGAGCATATGTCTTTGCTATCGGTATCCATTAATGGCGCGCCTTTAGCTGATAGTTGTTATCAGGTGAGCGACAATGGCCTGCAAATCACTACCACAGAACAGGCTTTCGAGCTGACCTTGGTGACCGAGATTAATCCCAAAGACAACACCGCCTTAGAAGGGATATATAAATCCGGTGAAGTTTTTTGCAGTCAATGTGAAGCCGAAGGTTTTCGTCGCATTACCTATTATCTTGACCGCCCTGACGTACTTGCAACCTTTACCACCAAAATTGTTGCTGATAAAACACAGTATCCGTATTTATTAGCCAATGGTAATAAGGTCGATAGTGGCGATTTAGCCCAGGGACAACACTTTGTAACTTGGCATGACCCGTTTCCAAAACCATGTTACTTATTTGCCTTGGTCGCAGGCGACTTTGACGTATTGCAAGACAGTTACGTGACGCACTCTGGGCGCGATGTCGCGCTTGAGTTATTTGTCGATAAAGGCAATTTAGGTCGAGCTGAACACGCGATGCAAAGCTTGAAAAAGTCGATGCAGTGGGATGAACAAGTGTTCGATTTAGAATACGACCTTGATATCTACATGATCGTCGCTGTCGACTTCTTCAACATGGGGGCGATGGAAAACAAAGGCCTTAATGTGTTTAATTCGAAGTTTGTATTGGCCGATGACACCAGTGCCACAGACGACGATTTCTTTAATGTTGAAGCCGTGATTGCCCATGAATATTTCCATAACTGGACCGGTAATCGAGTAACCTGTCGCGATTGGTTTCAGTTAAGCCTTAAAGAGGGCTTAACGGTATTTCGTGATCAGCAGTTTAGTGCCGATATGCATTCGCCGGCGGTAAACCGTATTAAAAACGTACGCCTATTGCGCTCGCATCAATTTGCCGAAGACGCAGGGCCAATGGCGCATCCTATTCGTCCCGAAAAAGTGGTCGAGATGAATAACTTTTATACCTTAACGGTTTATGAAAAGGGCTCAGAAGTGATTCGTATGATGCATACCATTTTAGGTGCCGAAGGTTTTAAAAAAGGTATGCAGCTTTACTTTCAGCGTCATGATGGTCAAGCCGTTACTTGTGACGACTTTGTTGCCGCAATGAGTGATGCCAGCGGCGTTGATTTAAGCTTATTTAAACGTTGGTATTCGCAATCAGGCACGCCGCAATTGCATGTCCTAGATAAGTACAATGCGGATAGTAAAACCTACCAGTTAACGATTAAGCAAAGTCATCTGCAAAATGACGATGACCAAGCAAAACTGGATTTACATATCCCAATCAATGTTGAACTTTTGGCTGATGGTGACGTGGTTGCTAAACAATTATTGCAACTTACCCAAGCGCAACAAACATTTACCTTTACGGGTATCGAGCAACACCCGGTGCCAGCATTGCTTGGTAATTTTTCCGCGCCGGTAAAATGCGAGTTTCCCTATAGTGAACAAGATTTATTGCACATCATGGTTGGTGCAGATGATGCATTCAATCGTTGGGATGCGGGGCAACAACTATTTGCGGCGCACATTAAGCAAATGTTAAACGAGCCGTCGCATCAGTTACCGCAAAACGTTGTAGACGCCGTGGCCAGTATTTTAACCGCAGACGGCGACAATGCGCTTAAGGCTGAACAGCTGACCATTCCGGACTTCGAACAAATGGCTGATGCCATGCCATTTATCGACCCACAGCAATTGGTCAAAGCGTTGCAACGTTTAAAAGCCAATTTGGCGAGGGAATTATCCGAGCTATTTCTACATACATACCACAACTTGTGCCGAGACGAATTTAGTAAAGATGGCCTAGCGATTGCCGATCGTGCGCTTAAAAACGTTTGTCTCAGTTATCTGGCGTTAACCGCGCATGGCGAAGACTGCAGTCAACAACAGTTTGCGACGGCAACCAATATGACCGATGAAATGGCCGCGTTGAAAGTTGCTTGTCAGCATTCACTTGCCAATAAAGTTTCGATGCTCGATGCATTTGAACAAAAATGGCAAGACAATACGCTGGTGATGGATAAGTGGTTTATGGTGCAAGGTCAGCAAGATTGTGATGATGTACTCGAAATGGTGCAATCGTTAATGAGCCACCCGAAGTTCAGCCTTGAAAACCCAAACAGAGCTCGAGCCTTAATCGGTGGCTTTGCCAACTTTAATAGTAAGCATTTTCATCGCCAAGACGGTAGGGGATATCAATTCTTAGCGGATCAGGTGATTGCGTTAAATGATATTAATCCGCAAGTGGCGTCTCGCTTGATCACACCTTTGATTCAGTACAAGTCGTTTGCTAAACAACATCAACAAATGATGATTGAACAACTGCAGCGCATTGCAGCAATTGATAACTTGAGTCGAGATCTACAAGAAAAAGTCATTGCCGCATTAAAATAATTTGTTCACTAATTAAACAAACAAAATGTTATTAACAAAAAGAGAGAACATATTTTCTATTTTCTCTCTTTTTTTGTTAACAATCTTATTACCTTTAGAGTTAATACTTTAAACGCTGGTCTGACCATTGACCTGTTTGGCTTTGCGCAATATGGGTTTCACACCTATGATTTAAGCGTGTTCATTAATTTGTACAAGTTTTAAACGCTTGTTTTAAACTTGTTAATGGTAAATTGGGTAAATTGCAAACAAAGCACCTATTTACATAGGGTTGACGTCTGTTATTTTGTGTTGCTTAGATGCTAAAATAGTGTAATGATTGTTTGAGTTCTACTTAAACTAGAAAAATAACTAATAACAAACAAAAGTTTTTCGAAACTCTCGGGGATTTAAAAAATGAAGCCAAGTTCTTTGCGTAAGTTTGGTAAGAGCCCGGTTGCTAAAAGCGTCGCAGCGGGTCTGCTGTTTCTTAGCGCCATGCCTTCCCATGCTGTCCGATTCGATGTAGGTGAATTTGAAGTATCGTTTGATTCTACCTTTTCTTACGGTGAAAGTTACCGAATAGAAAATCGTGATTGGAGTAATCTCACCGCCAAGTCTAACAACCTTAAAAACAACCTTGATTGGATGAACAATAGTTACAGCCAAGGTCAGGTTTGGGCGTTGCCTGGATCTTATTCAAGTAATGGTGACTTGGGTAACCTAAATTACGATTCTGGTGAAGCTTTTTCAAAAACATTAAAAGGGTCGCATGAACTGGATATTCGCTACGCCGCAGATATTGGAGATTTCGGTTTCTTTGGTCGTGGTATGTATTTCTATGATTTTGAAATGATGGACAACGATCGTCCATACGTGAACCCGTTAACCGGTGAATCATATAGCCCATGTGATGATGACGACGCTAAAGAAGAAATTTGTCGTGATATTCGCTTACTTGACGCGTTTGTTTATGCCGATTTGTATTTTGGTGATGTGCCAGTAAGTATTCGTGTCGGTGACCAACTTATCGGTTGGGGTGAGTCGACTTTGATCGCGCACGGTATTTCAGAAATCAACCCAGTTGATATCGCTCGTTTAAGAGCGCCTGGAGCAGAACTTAAAGAAGCCTTTATTCCATTCGGTGCTGTTTGGGCATCTATAGGTGTAACGGAAAACTTCAATATTGAAGCCTTCTACCAATACCGTTGGGAGCAATCAATTCTTCCTGCTCCTGGCAGTTATTTTTCGACCAATGATTTCGCCGGCTCTGGTGGTTACAACAACAATATTCAGCTAGGTTTTGGTGGTACAGCCGATATCAACTTGCAAGAGTTAGTAGCCAAGTTAAATGAACTCGGTGATTCACTGACCGGTACCCCGGCAGATTTCGCCAAGCTAGGTGATTATATTGATTTAGCACGTGCGGCTACGTTAACGCCAGAAAATGAAAAGGGTGAAATTGAGCCTGAAGATGGTGGTCAGTATGGTTTGAAATTCTCGTATTTCTTCCCTGAATTAAACGATACTGAATTAGCGCTTTATTACGTTAACTATCATTCTCGTCGTCCGGTAATCTCTGGTCAAACAGCGGATTTTGGAACCCCAGCGCTCGCAGCGGATTTGGCTCAGTTAAATGCTGGCATCACGGAAGACAATATCACTAACCTTAACGCCTATGCGAAAGCATTATTTATCTACCCTGAAGACATCAACATGTATGGTTTGAGCTTTAACACCACCATAGGTGTTACATCGGTAGCGGGTGAAGTGTCGTACCGTGAAGATGAGCCATTGCAAATTGATGACGTTGAACTACTGTTTGCTGCTGTTCCAGAGCAACTTGCTGCGGCAGGTCTGGCACCACTTGACGGTATTTCACAGATGGACGATATTCCGCCAGGCGAATTAGCGCAAGGTTATATCGAGCTAGATACGATTCAAGCACAAATCACGCTAACTAATTTGTGGGGCCCAACTTTAGGTGCAGGCCAATTTACCACTTTATTAGAGGTTGGTGGTATTAGTATTCAGGACATGCCGTCGCATGATGAATTGCGTCTAAATGGCCCTGGTGGCGCCCGTTCAGGAACTCCTCTATCGCAAGATGGTCGAATGGTATTGTTTGGTGGCACAGAAACTAACCCGTTCCCAAGTGATAGTGCCTGGGGTTATCGTGTGTTGGCGAAATTAGATTACAACGATGTATTCTGGGGCATAAATGTCGCACCACGTGTGGTGTTCTCGCATGACGTGAATGGTATTACACCAGATCCACTATTTTTATTTGTTGAAGAGAGAAAGTCAGTTTCCGCTGGCGTTTCATTTGATTATCAAAGCCGATGGTCCGCTGATATTAACTACAACGCGTTTTTTGACGGTGTAGGTACAACCAATCGGATCGAAGACCGTGACTTTGTCTCGTTTAACATCAAGTACTCAATCTAGAGGTAGACATGAAAAAAATTACAAGCTTATCTTTAGCAGTGACCTTAGCATTATGTTCAGCGTCATCTATGGCTAAGGTTTCGCCAGAAGAGGCAGCCAAGCTAGGTAAAGAATTAACGCCTATGGGCGCCGAAACCGCTGCTAACGCAGACGGTTCGATTCCAGCCTGGACTGGCGGTATTACAGAGGCTCCGGCTGGCTACACTGTCGGCGATCATCACCCAGACCCGTACCCAGAAGATAAAGTGCAATATACGGTAAGTGCGCAAAACGCAGCGCAATACAAAGATATTTTGACTCCGGGTCAAATGAAATTGTTTGAACTGTATCCTGAGACATTCAAAATGAATGTCTATCAGACTCGCCGCAGTGCGTCATACCCACAGCATGTATATGATGAAACCGTTAAAAATGCGACCCGTTCAGAATTGATTCGTGGCGGTAACGGTATCACTAAAGCGGCTGTTGGCGTACCGTTCCCAATTCCACAAAGCGGTTTGGAAGCGATTTGGAACCATACCTTACGTTACCGTGGTGAGCGTATCGCTCGCGAAGGTGGTCAGGCAGCGCCTACCGCTAGCGGTGATTACACGTACATTGGTTTTGATGAATCGTTGATCATTCCTTACGGTGTTCAAGGCGCAAGCTATGAAGACTTGGAAAAGACCAATATACTGTTTAAATTTAAGCAAAAAGTGTCAGAGCCAGCACGTTTAGCAGGTACTGCATTGCTTGTACACGAAACAATGGATCAGGTGAAAACGCCACGTCAGGCTTGGACATACAATACCGGTCAACGCCGTGTACGTCGTGCGCCAAATGTTGCTTATGATGCTCCAGGTACAGCGTCAGATGGTTTACGGACAACCGATGACTTTGATATGTTTAACGGCGCACCAGATCGTTATACATGGGAGTTAAAAGGTAAGCAGGAATTATTGATTCCATATAACGATTACCGTTTGCACAGCGACTCAGTTAAATACGATCAAATTCTTAAGAAAGGCCATATCAACTCTGACTTGGTTCGCTATGAGAAACACCGTGTTTGGGTTGTTGAAGCGAAATTAAAAGATGGCACCAGCCATGTCTACAAAACCCGCGTTTTCTATATTGACGAAGACAGCTGGCAAGTATCGGTTGCTGACATGTACGATAACCGCGATCAGTTGTATCGTGTAGCGCAAGCACATGGCTTGAATTATTACGAATTACCGGCGCAATGGTCTACACTTGAGGTGTATCACGATCTTAACTCTCGCCGTTATATCGCGATTGGTCTAGATAATGAGCACAATATGTACGATTTTGCTCCTAAAGTTAAAGACCGTGACTTTACTTCTTCGGCGTTGCGTCGAGAAGGACGTCGCTAACCGACAAACTGATTATAATAAACGGTTGGCTTAGCCAACCGTTTTTTTTGCTTACGTGAACACTCATCCGATGTCTTGAGTATTGTGCCATATACGTGTATAAGTGAGCAGAATAGATAACCTGAGTAGGTACTGCTTTTAATGAACAAAACAATAACAAGTTGTTTGCTCGCGTTACTTGTCTTAATGACAGGCAAGGTATGGGCGAATGATGCAGAAATGCAAGCTTTAGCAAGTAAGTCTTTAATGTTAGATGTGATTAAAGTCAACAGTGAGACTTTGATTGCTGCCGGAGAGCGAGGTCATATTCTGACTTCAAATGATGGCGCAAACTGGCAACAAACCGCTGTTCCAACCAAATCGACAATCAATAAACTTTTCTTTTTGAATGAGCAAACCGGCTGGGCGGTTGGTCATGATTCAGTGATATTACACACCACTGATGGTGGTAAAAGCTGGCAATTGCAAAACCATAAGCCTGAGCTCGAACGACCTTTATTTGATTTGATGTTCTTCGATGCCAATAACGGTATCGCGGTAGGCGCCTACGGCTTTATGTATCGTACCCAAGATGGTGGCAAGACGTGGCAGGAAGAATATCACCTAGAGCTGCTCAATGAAGACGACCAATTGTATTTGGAAGATCTTAAGCTTGAAGATCCTGAGTTTTACAAAGAAGAAATTGGCAGCATTTTGCCACATTTCAATGCCTTGTATATGCATCAAGACGAGTTATTTTTGGCGGGTGAACTTGGCTTGCTGGCTAAAAGCAGTGATTGGGGTAAAACCTGGCAATTGCTTGATGAAGTGTATATTGGCTCATTTTTCGATATCGCCGTGGTTAAGGGCAATGTGCTGTTGGCAGCAGGTCTGCGTGGCAATTTGTTTTACAGCGAAGATAACGGCACGCAATGGCAGCATGTTGAGATTGATTCCATTGCCTTGTTAAACGGTATCGTGACGAATGATAGTGGCAAGGTCTTTGTCTTAGCCAATGCCGGTGTATTGCTATCTAGTGATGATGGCAAACAGTTTACCTTGACCACTGAAAAAGACGGTAAAGCGCTTATGGCGGGAGTTTGGTTTAACGATAAACTCGTCGTCGCTTCAGAAGTTGGAATGAAAGTTCTGGATGTACAATAATGATATTTAAAAAATTCTTGAATCACTTTGAGCGCAACCTGTTTCGATTTCGGTTTACGGTGTTGGGCGTTTTCCTTTTTATTACCGGTTACTTGCTGGCTCAAGCGACCAATATTCGTCTTGATGCCTCATTTGAAAAAAATATCCCTCTGCAACACAGCTACATGCAGACTTACCTTAAACACCAAACAGACTTTGGTGGTGCCAATAATGTCTTGATATCGGTATGTAATACCGACGGAGATATTTTTAACGAACCATTTTTCTCGACCTTAAAAGGCGTGCACGACCAGTTGTTTTTTATTCCTGGCGTCAATCGTATTTTGGTTAACTCTTTGTATTCGCCATCGACGCGTTTTGTTGAAGTGGTCGAGGATGGCTTTGCCGGTGGGCCTGTCATTCCTGCTGACTTTAAACCCAATAAACAGGGTTTAGCGACGGTTAAGAGTAATATTGAAAAGGCAGGTATCGTCGGCTCAGTGGTCTCTGATGACTACAGTTGTGCCATGGTTAAAGCGTCTCTGATGGAAATGGATCCACAGACCGGCGAGAAACTTGATACCCTAAAAATCTCCAAGCAATTGGAGGACGAAATCCGTGGCAAGTTTGAAAAAGACAATATCAGTATTCACATTATTGGATTTGCCAAAATGGTCGGTGATATTGCCAATGGTGCACAAGGTGTTGTGACCTTCTTCGCCATCGCTATCGCCATAACTGCGGTTATGGTCTATCTGTTCTGTAAATCGATCACCTTAACACTGTTGCCAATAACCTGTTCGCTTATTGCGGTTATATGGCAAATGGGCATGCTCACTGAACTGGGTTTTGGTCTTGATCCAATGTCGATATTGGTACCGTTTTTGGTGTTTGCCATCGGTGTGTCCCATGGTGTGCAGATGATCAACGCCATATCCAAAGAAGTTGCCAAAGGCTACAACGCTAAGCAAGCGGCACAACAGTCATTTAGACGTCTATTAGTACCAGGCGGTATTGCGTTGCTATCAGATACCGTAGGCTTCTTAACCTTATTGGCGATTGATATTGGCATTATCCGTGAATTAGCAATCACCGCGTCGTTGGGGGTTGGCTTGATTATCTTTACCAACTTGGTACTGTTACCTGTGCTGGTGTCGTTTGTTCGCTTTGATCAGGAAGAGCAAAGAAAAATCATCGAGAATGCCGATCACAAATTGATGAATCGCTTGTTATGGAAGAAAGCCGCGATTGTTAGCTCACCGAAAGCTGCGGGCATCATTCTGGCAGTTACTGCGGTATTGTTCCTATGGGGCTTTAATCAGAGTGAAAAGTTAAAGATTGGCGAATTGCATGCCGGTGCTCCTGCCTTGCATGAAAGCTCTCGTTATAATCAGGACACCTTCTTAATAACCGATAAATATGCTATCAGCGTTGATTACATGTCGGTGGTTGTCGAGACTTACAGTGACTCTTGTATTAATCATGAGGTACTGGAAACCATTGATACCATGCAATGGCGTCTAGAGAACATTGACGGCGTACAATCGGCAGTATCCTTGGCGACAGTAGCTAAAAAAGTAAACTCGAACTTCAACGAAGGCAATAAACGTTGGCATGTATTACCACGTAATTCATCATCTTTGGTGCAATCTATTGCCTTGGTGCCAACCACCAGTGGTCTTTTAAACACCGATTGTAGTGCGATGCCGATTATCTTGTTTATGGAAGATCACAAAGCGCAAACCATCGAACGTGTGGTTGATGCGGTAAAATTGAATCTTGTAGAATTAAGTACCGATGAGATTCAATTTAAACTGGCGTCAGGCCCGGTGGGTGTAATGGCGGCGACAAACGAAGCCGTCGCCGAAGCACAGTTACCTATGATGCTGTATGTCTATGCGGCGGTTACTTTATTGTGTTTAATTAGCTTTCGCTCTGTGAGAGCGACGATAGTAGTTATCGTGCCTTTGTATGTTGTATCAACATTAGCTCAAGCGTTAATGACATTTCTTGATATCGGTCTGACGGTGTCAACATTACCAGTCATTGCTCTTGGTGTTGGTATTGGGGTCGATTACGGTATTTATATTCTATCGACCATGAGTCAGCGCTTGAAAATGGGTGAGACGATGGCGGATGCGTATCTTGGCGCATTAAAAGAGCGAGGCAGTGCGGTATTGATCACGGGTGTGACGTTAGCAATTGGTGTCTCGACTTGGTTCTTTTCAGCACTGAAATTTCAAGTCGACATGGGCATCTTGTTGACCTTTATGTTTTTGGTAAACATGTTGGCGGCAATAATTATTTTGCCAGCACTTTCAACGTTCCTATGGAAAAGAAAAAGCTGATTTTCAGTAAAATGAAAGTTTTGCATAAATAATCAAGAAAATGGCCGAAAGGCCATTTTCTATTTATGGCACCTGAATATTAAATTAACCTTGATTAACAAACGCTTAATAATTGGTACTTTTACTCTAAAAAAGTTCTCGCAAAACCTTAATTTTCTTAATAGAATTCGCCCCCGTAGTCTATCCTAATAACTAACAAATTATTAATTTGGCTTAATGCAAAGAAATGTTTTGTATTTTGTTGTGAAAGTTTAGAACAATAATTACAACATAAGCGATTTTAAATGCCATAACAGTGGTTATCGTTTGTGTAGGTTAATAAACCTTTCGCCTATTTGAGGGTAATATTGATGGCGTCATTAGATAATCACTCATCCGTGCTTTTTACCAACGTTAAAAAGTTGATTCATGAAAAAGTACCAGCCGATACGGCCCCGTTACTTGATCAATTCACGTCGTTATTTTACAAAAATTTGTCAGCTGACGATTTAGCTGGTCGAAACGAAAGCGACGTGTATGGTGCAACACTGAGTTTGTGGAAAGCCTTAAACTCTCGTGAAGACGATAAAGCGTTTATTCGCGTACTTAATCCTGAAGTGTCAAAAAATGGTTGGAAATCAAGCCATACCGTTGTTGAAATCATTTTGAAAGACACGCCATTTCTAGTCGACTCGACTCGAATTGCATTGAACCGTTTGGGTTTATCGCCACATTTGATTGTCAATTGCCCGATCAATATCGTACGCGATTACAACGGTCAGGTATCGGCGTTAGGCGATGCCTCTAAATCATTAAAAGACAGCATTACTGAAACCGTCTTTTTCATCGAAATTGACCGTCTTACCGCACAAGAGCAAATTGATACCCTTACCGCTGAATTAGCGTCGGTATACAAAGATGTGTTATCAACGGTACATGATTGGCAGGCATTGACCGGGAAATTCAAAGATTCGATTAAAGGGTTAAGCAAATCGAAAAAGTTTGTTGATGCCGTCGACTTCCAAGAAAGCAAAGAATTTTTAGAATGGTTGTTGAATAACAACTTTACCTTTATGGGCTACCGCCATTACACGGTGCAAGAGGTACAGGGCGACGTTGCATTGCAAGCCGACTATGATTCGAGCCTTGGCTTAATGCGTGATGCCGATGAAAGCAACGGTGTACGCATGGTGCATAGTTTGCCTGAGAAAGCGAGAGAGATGGCGCTTGGCAACAACATATTGATATTAACCAAAACCAATAGCAAGTCGCGCGTGCATCGTCCGGCGCACATGGATTATATCGGTATTAAACGATTTGACGACAAAGGCAATGTGGTCGCCGAAGAGCGCTACCTAGGTTTGTTTGGCAGTGCGTTTTACAATGACAGTGCGCTTAATTTACCGATTATCCGTCATAAAGTGCAACGTGTGTGTGATGACTCAGGTTTTGCTCCTGGCTCGCACGCATTCAAAACATTAATCAACATACTTGAAACCTATCCTCGTGATGAGATTTTGCAATCAACTGAAGAAGAGTTGGTGCAAACCGTTAAGGGCGTGTTGCAAATGCAAGAGCGCGACGTTACGGGTTTGTTTGTGCGTCGTGATGTATTTGACCGTTTTTACTCGTGCATGGTCTATGTGCCGCGCGAACGTTATAACACCCAATTAAGAATTGATACGCAAAAAGTATTACAAGATGCCTTTGGTAGTGAACATGAAGTTGAGTTCAATACATTCTTCTCTGAATCTGTCCAGGCTCGTACTCACTACATAGTCCGTGTGGACTCAACCAAAGCAGATATCAACGTGAAAGAAATCGAACGTAACCTAAATGAAGCCGCCCGTAGTTGGGATGACAAATTTGCCGATGCCCTAAATTCTAATAAGGGTGAAGTTCAGGGTAAAGCGTTGGCACGTAAATATGCCAGCTTCCCGCAGGCATACAAAGACGAAGTCTTACCGGGGACGGCGATTGTTGATATCGACAAGTTAGAAGCGGTAAGCGATGACAGTCCACTTGAGATGTTGTTTTATCAACCGTTGGAAGAAAAAGCGGACAGTCGTTTTGTTAAGCTGAAATTATTCCACAAAGGTGAGCCATTACATTTGTCCGATGTGTTGCCGATGCTAGAAAACTTCGGTTTGCGTGTTATTGGTGAAAGCCCATACATGGTGCGCAGTAACGACGGCGAGATGTGTTGGATCCTAGATTTCTCTATGTTACTGACCGGCAATAAAGCATTCAATCTTGAGCAAGTGCAAACCTTGTTCCAAAACGCTTTTGCTAAAGTGTGGCATGGCGAACTAGAAGATGACGGCTTTAATAAGTTGATCCTAGGCGCAGGTCTTGCAGGTCGTCAGGTTTCAATCTTACGTGCTTATGCGAAATATCAGCAGCAAATTGGCAGCACCTTCTCGCAAACGTACATTGAATCAACGTTTACGCGTTACCCAAACTTTGCCGAACTTTTGGTTAATTTGTTCCAAATGAAGTTTGATCCAAAAGCCAAAACATCAGACAAAGCCATTCAAAAGGTGTTGGACACCATTGAAGCATCGCTTGATTCGGTGGCTAGTTTAGATGACGATCGTATCATTCGTCGTTATGTTGAAATCATCAACGCGACCATGCGTACCAACTACTTCCAGGCAAATGCTGAAGGCCAAGATAAGTCATACGTATCATTTAAGCTCATGCCTGAATTGATCCCTGAGATGCCAAAGCCGTTGCCGAAATTTGAAATTTTTGTTTATTCACCGCAAGTCGAAGGTGTGCACCTTCGTGGTGGCAAAGTCGCTCGTGGTGGTTTGCGTTGGTCAGACCGACGCGAAGACTTCCGTACCGAAGTACTTGGCTTGGTAAAAGCACAACAGGTTAAGAATACGGTTATCGTGCCTGTGGGGGCGAAAGGTGGTTTCTATTGTAAACAGTTACCGGTAGGTGGAACTCGTCAAGAAATCTTTGAAGCAGGTCGTGAATGTTATAAAACCTTCATTCGTGCGTTATTAGACATCACAGACAATATCGTCGGTGGTGAAGTGGTTCATCCAGAATCTGTGGTACGTTTAGATGAAGACGACACCTACTTGGTTGTTGCCGCTGATAAGGGTACCGCGACATTCTCTGACACCGCCAATGCCATTGCCGACGATTACGGTTTTTGGTTAGGTGATGCATTTGCATCCGGTGGCTCGGTTGGTTACGACCACAAGAAGATGGGTATTACTGCTAAAGGCGCCTGGGAGTCAGTTAAACGTCACTTCCGTGAAATTGGCATAGATTGTCAAAGCACCGACTTTACGGTATTAGCAGTCGGCGATATGGGCGGCGATGTGTTTGGTAACGGTATGCTGTTATCAAAACACATATGTTTGCAGGTTGCCTTTAACCACATGCACATATTCATCGACCCAACACCAGATTCCGCATCAACGTATGTTGAGCGTCAACGATTATTCGATCTGCCAGGTTCAAGCTGGGATGATTACAACCGTGAATTGATTTCTGAAGGCGGTGGTATTTTCTCTCGCGCTGAAAAGTCGATTAAATTGTCTGCGCAAATGAAGCAAATGTTAGGCACCAAAAAAGCCTCAATGTCACCAAATGAGCTGATTCAAATGGCTCTTAAGATGAAGGTTGACTTGATCTGGAACGGTGGTATCGGTACCTACATTAAAGCGTCAACCGAAAGCCATGCCGAGGTTGGTGATAGAGCCAATGACGTGTTGCGTGTTGATGGTAAAGAAGTACAAGCAAAAATCATTGGTGAAGGTGGTAACTTAGGTTGTACTCAACTAGGTCGTATGGAATATACCCGCAATGGCGGACGTATGAATACCGATTTTGTTGATAACGTTGGTGGTGTTGATTGTTCGGATAATGAAGTTAATATCAAAATTTTACTTAATACCCTTGTCGCCAACGGTGATTTGACCATCAAGCAACGCAATAAGTTGCTTTATGATATGACCGAAGAAGTCGAAGAGATTGTTCTTGAAGATTGTTATCACCAAACTCACTCGATTTCGATTTCTCAATCCCGTGGTGCCAACAAACTGAAAGAACAACAACGATTTATTCATCATCTAGAGCGTCAAGGTAAGCTTGACCGCGCATTGGAATTTATTCCAACCGATGAAGAGATCATTGAACGTATGGCGAGAAATCGCGGCTTAACTCGACCTGAACTTTCGGTATTAGTTGCTTACGGTAAAATGGTATTAAAAGAAGAGTTGGTGGTTGAAGAAATCACCAATGATCCATATTTAGGTAAACTGTTAATCACCGCATTCCCTAAGCAATTGCAAAACGCGTACAAGAGTGAGATGCAATCGCATCCGCTGCGTGCCGAAATCATTGCCACTCGATTGGCAAATGACTTGTGTAACTACATGGGCTCTAACTTTGTTATTCGTATGCAAGAAGAGACCGGTTCACCTGTGGCTGAAGTTGCTAAGTGTTATACCATCGCCAGCGAAATTTTTGAGTTACAAGATATTTGGCAACAAATTACCGAACTTGATAACAAGATTGATGCTAATGTACAAACAGAGATGTTGTTTCAGTTGCGTCGTAACGTCCGCCGTGCAACGCGTTGGTTACTGCGTCATCGCAATAAGTCGCTTACTATTGAGCAATCAATTGACTTCTTTGCACCGACCTTTAAGGTGCTAACAACGAAATTGGATAAGTTCCAAGATCCCAAAGAAGCAAAAGGCTTGCACGACTTTAAAGACAGTTTGAAGCAGAAAAAAGTACCGGCGAGAATTGCCGAGCGTATATCTCAGTTGTCGACCTTGTTCTCGACCATGGATATTGCTCAAGTAGCGTGTCAAGACCAGCGCGATATTGATTTGGTCGCCAAGCTTTACTACAACATTGGTGTACGTCTGGACTTGCATTGGTTCCTAGACCAAATTACCAAGCAACCTGTCGATAATCACTGGCAAGCACTTGCCCGAGCCTCATTCCGTGAAGAGCTTGATTGGCAACAACGTGCATTAACCACGGCAATTTTGCGTCAAAACCCAGACAGCAATGACATTGAAGCGATGATCAATAACTGGATCGAAAGTTGTGATCAACCGTTAGAGCGCTGGCGTCAAGTGTTGGCTGATTTTAGAACCAGCAAAACGCATGAATTTGCTAAGTTCTCAGTCGCGTTACGTGAATTGATGATGTTGTCACATCACAATGATCATAATGTAAGTTAACCAAGTAACTTGATGTAATGCTGGTTTTGCTTAGCATCAAATAATGGTAAACTCCCCGCGCGTCGGGGAGTTTTTGTATCTAATCCCCTAACATTAAATGCTTTTTACTACAGAATCGGAACATCATGCTTTATTCATTTGCACGTAACCTTTTATTTAAAATGAGTCCAGAACAGGCTCATGACTTCACCATTAATATGATGAAAATGCCTGCAGCGTTTGCCATGAAAGGCTTATACGGTGCCAAGGTTAAAAACAAACCGGTTAATGTGATGGGAATCGAATTCCCTAATCCGGTTGGCCTTGCCGCAGGTTTGGATAAAAACGGCGAGTGTATCAATGGTTTTTCTGCGCTTGGTTTTGGTTTTGTTGAAGTGGGTACAGTGACCCCGCGCCCGCAACCGGGTAACCCTAAACCTCGCATCTTTCGATTACCACAAGCTGATGCTGTTATTAACCGTATGGGTTTCAATAATCATGGTGTTGATTATTTAGTTGAACAGGTTAAACGCGCCAATTTTAAAGGCGTGTTGGGTATCAATATCGGTAAAAATAAAGATACCCCAGAAGAGAATGCTAAAGACGATTACATTCACTGTATGCGCAAGGTGTATGCTTATGCGACGTATATTACTGTAAATATCTCTTCACCGAATACGCCAGGTCTTCGCGATCTACAGTACGGTGACGCGCTAAATACGTTATTGTCGGCGTTAAAAGCAGAGCAAACCAGTTTGGCTGAACAACATGGCAAATACGTACCTGTTGCGGTTAAAATTGCTCCTGATTCTACTGAAGAAGAAATCAATGGTATCGCCGAATGCTTATTGGCTAACAATATCGATGCGGTTATTGCCACGAATACGACATTAAGCCGAGAAGGTGTTGAAGGCCTTGAACACGGTGATGAAATGGGCGGCTTAAGCGGCCTGCCAGTGCAAAAGAAAAGTACTGAAGTTATTGGTATGCTTGCCAAAGCCCTAGACGGCAAGATGCCAATTATCGGTGTCGGTGGTATTAACAGCGCGGCATCGGCGAAAGAAAAATTAGCAGCGGGTGCCAGCCTAGTGCAAATTTATACGGGCTTTATTTACGAAGGCCCTGGCTTGATTAAAGATATTGTCGATAGTCTTTAATGGCCCATTTATTCCTAGATTAAAGGGAATAGATTTAATAGAACAAAAAAGGAGCTCAATAAGCTCCTTTTTTGTTGTTGAATTTGTGTTTACCAAAGGACGCATCGAACACCTTAAAATCACCTAACAGTAATCAACTATTAATAGCTAACTAGAACTCAGGTGGCACTTTGAAACTTAACACCTTCTGAGTAATAGGGTGTTTGATTTGTAAATATTCGGCATGTAAACGCAGTCTATCGGCTTTAGTACCATAGTGCTCGTCGCCTACAATCGCCATATTTAAACCTTGCGGATGGGCACAGTGCACACGTAATTGATGGGTGCGTCCTGTTTTAGGGTACATGGATAAGCGTGTTGTCGTTGCTGTGCGTTGCATCACTTTGTAAATGGTGTGGGCAGGCTTGCCAGTATCAAAGCACACTTTTTGTCTTGGTCTATCATCAATGTCTAATGTCAACGGTAGGGTTATTTCACCTTCGTCAGCCTCGACTAAGCCAGTGACCTCGGCAATATAGTTTTTATTAACACTGCGTTCGACAAACTGGCGTTGCAGTGCTTTGTTGGCACGACTGGTTAACGCCAATACCATTAATCCTGAGGTCGACATATCTAAGCGATGAACTATCAATGGACCGGTCGCTTGTGGGTATTGCCGTTTAATTCGCGAATAGACCGAGTCATCAATGTTTTTGCCCGGCACACTGAGCAGGCCTGATGGCTTATTGACAACAACCATATCATTGTCTTCGTAAACGATAACCAGTTGCTTATCTTTGCCTGGGTTAATCAACAAAGGGTTTTCATCTAAGGCCAAGCCTTCGAGCATGTGGCCAAGTATTGGTTGGCACTTGCTATAACATGATGGGTAATAGTGCTTGTGTCGTCTTATTGCTGATTTTGGCGAGCGGCCCCACCAAAATTCCGCCATACAGATAGGCGCGAGTGCTTGTTCAAAGGCGTATTGCAACAGTTTTGGCGCAGCACAGTCGCCAGCGCCTGCCGGCGGCACTTTAAACGGTGTTTCAGCAAAAATATCATTGAGATCTTTGCGCCCACCAAGGTTGTTTAAAAATCGATATTGTGAAAATAAGCGTTTTTGCAATCTATTAGAAAGCTTGCGACGAGTCTTGGCCAAGGATTGAATCTCCGCCTCAACGCTATCTAAGCTCTGTTGTGTCGCTTGAATACGTTGTTGCCATAACACCTTCAAATCTCGAAGTTTAAGCTTGTCGATGACACTGGCTTGGCTGAGCTGTTGTTCAAATGCTAGGTAGTCTTGCTCTGAAAATGTTTGTTTGGCTTGTGTTCTTTGTTGTTTACGCTGAGCTTTTCGCTCACTGGCGTCACCTTTAAACTGCGCTAACGCTTTAGCAAAGGCTTGGTGTTGCTCGCTGACTTGGCTTTGTAATTGGCTATATATAGGTTGCTGCAGTGCTTGTTTATATTCATTACTTACTTTCGTAATAATGGCCAAATCATCTTTAAAAAAACTGTCTTTAGATAACATGTCAAACACAGGTGGCACAAAGCCTGGTAGGGCGTTTGTGTCGGCTACTTTACCGGAAAAAGCGCTTAAATAGCCAAGTTGGCCTTGTTGATCTTGGACAACCAAAATACCAAACATTTTACCGACTGCGCTGTCCTGATCATCATCAGCATTCAGACCAAAATTATGCTGCCAATTATTGTTTGTTAATAACGTTTGTTGCAATTGCTCAGCGGCTATCTCAGCTAATGGGTGTGGCTGATAATAAAACGGAAAGGTGAAGCGCGCCGGTAATTTAATCGCGCTAACGTCTTGTTGAAATGCATGAAAGCACTTTGGTTGTTGAGGCATTTTTTAATGAAAAGTAGGCTTTGTCTGTATACCCTTAGTTTATCATTTAAAACAATGTTGAGGTACGGTTTATAAACAAGACTCCCGAAGGAGCCTTGTCTATTATGTCTAATTTATGTGTTTACTGGTGTAACCAGGTATTGAACATGTTTTCGACAACAGGAGTGATGCTGAATGTCACCATATAATCCGGGCCAAAGTCTTCATCTTTTTGCACGTAGTAATCAAGATCTAAACCGAATTTCCACGGTCGGCCGGCAATGATGGTGGTTTTACTAATCGTAAAGTTAACCGGTAGGGTCAGTTTTTCATCTTCTGCATTGTGGTTGTATTCAATTTTAGGTGCCGAGCCATAAGCCCAACCACCGTCACCAATATTGATGTACATTAATTGTGATGAGGTGATACTCATTTCACCGGCTTCACCTAAATCACCTTCGTCGACACTTTCTAGGTGTGAGGTGTAGGCACCAACTAATGTTTTACCTTTGCCAACAAATTTACCGACAAACAACGCAGGACCGACGGCGGTGACTTCACCGCCACCTATATCTGAGTTACCAATTGGTAATGAGCCAACCATACCATAGGCGAACAGGTCGGTCGGGTCTTCTGCTTTTGGTGCGTAAACCAAATCAAAGCCTAAATCACCGATGCCGGATTCACCATTGCCATTATCATAGACAATCGGAACAGCAGGGCGGAAAATCACTTTGTCACCACCATCAAGCATAAAAGGTAACGTCGGTTGGAATAGGGTATGTGAAATCTCACGGCCATCTTCCATCGATTTAAATTGGTTTTTAAAGGTCAAGCTAGCAAAGGCGGTATTGGGGTTAGCCAATTCTTTTGCCGCATCTTCAGCGCTGACTTCTTTGGCATTAACCTGAGCTGTGGCTAATAAAGGCAACACCGCGATTGCAACTATTGATTTCGAGTATTTCATACGTCACCTTGTTCGTGAACCGATATTTGTTAACTGTGGCGACATAGTAAACACTCGATGGATAAATCACTATATCATTTTACGCCAAGACAATTTATTACAAGTTGGTGAAAAAGTGTACAAGGTTGGGGCAATATATGAGCAAATGTTAAGGCTTAGATATTGGCGGATTAATAGCATGGGTTTATATACCCAGCATGCAAGGTCGATAATATAATATTAACAATGCAATTTTTTATACTGGCTCGGTGACTGGCCGGTCGATTTTTGGAAGGCTCGAGAAAAGTTATTATAGTGCGTGTAGTGCAGTTTTTCTGCAACATCCGCCACCGACATCTCGCGATTCTTTAAGTACAGTTTAGCGCTGCGAATACGCAACATTTCGATGAACTTTCGATAGCTAAGTTGGCGCTGCTGCAGGTAACGTTGAATACTGCGTTCGCTTATGCCGGTGATTAACGCCGCTTGTGGCAGGCTTGGAATATATTCGCGCAAATAAGGGGTTAATACCAACGTTAGCTCGGCAACAATGTCGTCTTTGCTGGCAATATAATCTGAACGCTTCTCACCACTAATGTACGGCGCCTGTTGTAATATGCTTTGTTCAACGAATACTCGGTTAGAGCTATGGTTTTGCTCGACTGTAACGTTATTAAGGTATTGATGTTGTCCTAAGTTGTGCACCTTGTTGGTGATACCAACCACCATTGGTTGCCAATTGCTTTTTGTTAAATAGCGAATCACTTCTATAAAGGTTGCTACCATCAGCTGTTCAAATGAATGCAGTGGTGTATCGACGTATTGTCGTTGTTCAAAACATAACCAGAGACCATCCGTGTTGGCGTCAGTATATAATTCAGCATTACTGGCTTGATGGTTATTTAACTGGATAAACTGTTCGAGGGTTTGTGCAATGGTTGTGGCGTTATCAGCAGCGTAATTAAGGTATGGCTTGAGGTGACTGATTCTAATTTTTTTAACCAATTCAAAGCCCAAATCTGGTACTCCGGCTTGTTCTTCAATAACGCGAAACATGCGCCGTAAACACGCCCAACTGATCACTACGTCCGTTTGTTTTAATGCACTTGCAGGAAACAGTGACTGGCTACAAGCCTGCTCTATGTCAATATTGTGTTGCTTTAAAATGTCGCCAAGAGGTTGCAATACCCAAGATGTCAGAAAGAAAATGTTTCGCAAATTTATGCCCTTATTGCTAATAACTAAAGCATAAATAAAAAAGGCCGCTTTCGCGACCTTTGTTGTAAAACAGCCTAGCTTATTAGCCTTGTTTAGTAGCCTAGCTTAGTAGCCTTCGTTATGTACACTACTGACGGCGCGACCTGATGGGTCGGCCATGTTTTGGAATGCTTCATCCCAAGCCAAGGCTGCTTCTGTTGAACAGGCGACGGATTTACCACCCGGCACACACTCTGCCGCTGACGCTAATGGGAAGTGCTCTTCAAAGATGCGACGATAGAAGTAGGCTTCTTTACTCTCTGGGGGGTTATGCGGAAACTTAAACGCCGCATTTGCCAGTTGTTGATCGCTCACTTCTTGTTCAACTAACTCTTTTAAACTGTCAATCCAATTGTAGCCAACGCCGTCTGAAAACTGTTCTTTTTGACGCCACAGGATTTCTTCAGGTAAGTATCCTTCAAATGCGCTACGCAACACATGCTTTTCAATGCGCCCGTTCTTACACATTTTATCTTCTGGGTCGATACGCATCGCTGTATCAAGAAAGTTTTTATCTAGAAATGGTACACGCGCTTCAATACCCCAAGCGGACATTGCTTTGTTGGCTCGAAGGCAATCAAACATATGCAACTTGTTTAATTTGCGCACCAATTCTTCATGAAACTCTTTGGCATTAGGCGCCTTGTGGAAATATAAGTAACCACCAAAAATTTCATCAGCACCTTCACCTGAAAGCACCATTTTAATGCCCATGGCTTTTATTTTACGCGCCATCAAATACATTGGTGTCGAGGCACGAACCGTGGTGACATCATAGGTTTCGAGGTGATAGATAACCTCTTTGATGGCATCAAGGCCATCTTGTACGGTAAAGGTAACACTGTGATGAATGGTACCAATTGCATCGGCAACTTTTTGCGCAGCGACCAAGTCTGGTGAGCCTTCAAGACCACAAGCAAACGAATGCAGTTTTGGCCACCAAGCTTCTGATAAATCATTCTCTTCGACACGTCGCGCGGCGAACTTTTGCGTGATGGCTGAAATCAAAGACGAATCTAGACCGCCAGATAATAATACGCCATAAGGTACATCGGTCATTAGGTGACTTTTTACCGAAGACTCTAAAGATTCGCGCAATTTATCAATGTCGGTACTGTTGTTTTCAATGGCAGAGAACTCCTGCCAATCACGTTGATAATATGGCTTGATTTCGCCTTCTTTGCTGCATAGGTAGTGACCTGGTGGAAATTCGCTTACCGATTTACACACAGGTGTTAAGGCTTTCATTTCCGATGCAACATAAAAGTTACCGTGTTCATCATGACCGGTATACAACGGGATTATGCCGATATGATCTCGTGCGATAAGGTAACTGTTGTCATCCTCATTATAAAGACAAAAGGCAAACATGCCTTCAAGTTGGTCGATGAAGCTAGCACCAAACTCTTGATATAACGGCAAAATCACCTCGCAATCGGATTTCGTTTGAAATTGATAGTCGACGGTAAGGGCATGTTCAAGGTTCTTATGGTTGTAGATTTCACCATTAACGGCTAGCACGTGATTTCGATTTTGGTTGTATAAAGGCTGTGCGCCATTTTCGGTATCTACAATGGCCAGGCGCTCGTGCACCAAAACCGCATTGTCGTTTGCATAAACACCGGACCAATCAGGTCCACGGTGACGAAGAAGTCTTGACAGTTCAATCGCTTGCGAACGCAAACTGGTCGCATCGGATTGAATGTCCAAAATACAAAATATTGAACACATAATGTTGTTTCCTTTGGGGGCAGCCCCGGTTAACCAAAATCGAAATTAATAACGCTGATTTAACAGTGATACACCTTTATACAAATGTCTAAGGAAACCGCCTTAATGGCTATGTTCTTTCCTAACACCCATAAAAAAAAGCATGAGAACAAACTCCTCATGCTTTTAAATTGTGCTATTTACATTTAAAAATCAATAGCCATTCGCTATAAATTAGAATATTTATTCCAATTTATAACAAATTAAACAGTTTAATGCATACGCATTACTGTTTGTTTACCGGTTGTTGACGCTGGAATTCACTTGTTGCTGACCATTGTGGCCAATCTTGTGAGTTAGCCAATTGATAAATAATATCAAAGTGTACCTTGGCATCATCCACCGCACCGTTTAGATCCCACTCTGGGTTATATTCATCACAGGTTTGGTGATAACAAGCGCGCATCTTAGGTAAAATCTTCTTACGGTATGCTGCAACGTCACTATTAAGTGGTTCGCTGCCACCACCAGCGTACAATGCAGGTACACCAACTTTAGCAAAGTTAAAGTGATCAGAGCGGTAATAGCTGCCTGCTGCAGGGTTCGATTCTTTAACTAAGTTACGCTTTTGCTTTAATGCCGCCGTTTTTAGGTATTTTTCAAGTTCAGACTTACCTAAACCACGAACTTCCAAGTCTTTTACTGGACCTAAAATGTTCATGCTGTCAATGTTCAATACGCCAACGGTATCTGCTAGGGCATAGATTGGGTTTTCCGCATAGTATTTTGAACCCAGTAAACCTTGCTCTTCAGCGGTGGTCGCAACAACGGTAATTGAACGCTCTGGGCGCTGATCTAGTGATGCTAACGCTTTGGCAATTTCGATGATGCCACTGATACCGGTGGCGTTATCGTGTGCACCGTTATAGATGGTGTCGCCTTCGGTTTCTTCACTTGTGCCAATATGATCCCAGTGACCGGTAAGCAGTATTTGCTCGGTAGGGCGTTTAGAACCGGGTAACGTGGCGACAAAGTTATGCGATGTCGAATTCTTGATGCTGCTTTTTACCGTCGCAGACGCGGTTAAACCAAGGGGTTTATTAATTGGCCCTTGCATTGCCTTATTCTTGTAGGTGGTAAAATCAAGTCCCGCTTGTTTAAACAAGTCACGGGTGGCATCCAGTGTTAACCAACCTTCAATTTGCACGCGATCTTTGTTGCCATCTTTGTCGAATAATACGTATTGTGGGCCAGTCCAGCCATTAGTCACTACCGACCAAGGGTACGATGCTGGTGCGGTTTCGTGCACAATAATAGCCGCAGCTGCGCCTTGGCGACTGGCTTCTTCATATTTATATGTCCAACGACCATAGTAGGTCATCGCACTGCCGGTAAACAGACTCGGAATTTGTGAAGCATAACCTGGATCGTTTACCAACATCACCACGGTTTTGCCTTTAACGTCTAGGCCTTCATAGTCGTTCCATTTGTACTCTGGCGCATTAATACCATAGCCAACAAAGACAATTTCGCTGTCTTTGATTTGTTCAAACTCACTGACTCGAGAGGTACCAAGCACCATATCACGTTCGTATTTAAACTCAGCGGCTTGACCATTACCAGCAACGCTTAAGCTCATCTCTGGCGAAGCGGTGATTTCAGACAATTCTACAGGTTGTAGAAAGCTGCCGTTGTTACCTGGCTGCCAACCGGCTTTTTTAAATTGTTTGGTTAAGTAGTCCAGTACCAGTTTCTCTCCTTTTGAAGTCGGTAAGCGACCTTCAAATTCATCAGATGAAATGGTTTTTATATGTTGGTGTAGGGATTTTTCGGAAATATCGTTGTAAGCGCGTTCGAATGACTTAGCGTTAGCAGCAGAGCTAGCCAAAATACCAACACCAACCGCCATCATCATTATTTTATTTAGTTTCATAGCATTCCTGAAGATTGCAAAAAGTGTGACTAAATGTAACGTGTCATGCCACTGAAATAAAGTATTGGTTACAAATAATTACCTGAATATGTCGTTATTGATTGCCATGTGTTAAAACACGTTTACAATTAATTAACAAGACAACAAAAAATCCTGCCCCTATGGTAAAAGGAACTTCATGATTTCAGTAGAAAATCTGAGCAAATGCTTTGTCACAAAAGCAAAGAAAGCGCTGGATTCGAATAAGGTCGACCCAAGAGACCACGGTAACCTGTTTTACGCCTTAAAAGACGTTAGTTTTCACTGTGGAAAAGGTGAAGTGCTTGGCTTGCTGGGGCCTAATGGTGCTGGCAAAACAACAGCGCTGAGAATTTTGTCCACCGCATTAAAACCCGATTCCGGTCAAGTTATCGTCAATGACGTCGACGTGTTAACCAAACCCTTACTAGCGAAAGAAAAAATTGGCTTTTTATCGGGTAAAACCGGTTTGTATGGGCGCCTTACGGCGCGTGAAAACATAGAGTTTTTTGCACGTTTACATGGCGTCAATGATGATTTTTTAAAAAACGACGCAGAACGCATCTACGAAAACTTAGCGATTACCGCCTATTTGGATCGCCGAGTTGAACACCTGTCGACGGGCATGCAACAGAAAGTATCGATAGCTCGCGCGGTGATCCATGAGCCAGAGGTGGTCGTCTTGGATGAGCCGACGACTGGCTTAGATATTATGGCCACAGAAACGATTATGGAATTTGTACAATATATTCGCAGTCAGGGCACCGCGGTTATCTTTTCGACCCATCACCTAGATGAAATCGCTCTATTGGCTGACCGAGTCTCGGTTATTTTTCAGGGCAATTCATGTTTCGACGGAACCGTTGAGGATTTTCAACAGCATGCTGATGATCTCGATTTACGTAAAGCATTTATGAATGTATTAAGGGAGGCAAGCTAATGTGGCAAGTCTTTATAAAAGAGCTTATTGAGCTGCTGCGAGATAAGAAAACCTTGTTTTTTATCATTGCGTTACCTTTGGTCATCTTTCCGGTTATTTTTGCCTTAATGGGATTTTTAGGCGCCAAAGCCGCGCTTACGCAAAGTGAAAAAATCGTCAAATACGTCATCGTTAATGAAGAGGCGGCACCGGATTTTGCCAACGTATTGTTTTACCACAATGATTTTAAAAAGGTTGATGTCGAGGTTAGCGATGAAGCATCGTACATAAAAGCGATCAAAGATGAGCAAGTTGATTTGGTGGTTGTTCTCGATCCCGAATTTAATAAACATCAAAACGCCTCAGAAAAATCGACTTGGAAAATATTCTTTAATGGCTCGAAAGTCATTGGCGGCAGTCGCATTAAGCTTGAAGACGCGATGGATCGTTATGCTGAAGATTTGCAACAAAAAATGTTCAGCCAATTAGGCTTAAGCCGCGAACAATTTGACGTATTCAAGCAACCAATTGTTTTAGAAGAGATTGACACCGCTGACGAACGAGAAAGCTTTGGTGAACAGCTTGGTGGTTTTATTCCCTACTTGTTGATCCCGTTATGCTTAACAGGGGCAATGTATCCAGCTATTGATGTTGGTGCCGGTGAGAAAGAGCGGGGCACCATTGAAACACTATTGTTAACACCGGTATCGCGTTTTTCTTTAGTGTTTGGCAAATTTCTTTGTATTTTAACCACCGCCATTATGACTGCTGTGATAACCATATTATCCATGGTGTTTTGGACATTTTTGGTTGGCCGCGTGTTTAGTGTTGATGAAGTCGCACAGGTACTTGCTGCGGTTGGCTTTTTTGAATTTGTCATGGTGATTTTATTGCTGATCCCTGTCTGTTCAATATTTGCCGCGTTGCTATTGGCCATATCCATTTATGCGAGCAGCTATAAAGAAGCACAAAATTACATGGGACCACTGACCGTTTTAGTAATTTTTCCGGTCATCGTTGGGATGACCCCCGGTATCAATCTTGATGGTGTGTGGGCATTAGTGCCGATTTCTAATGTCGCCTTAGCAATTAAAGAACTGCTCAAAGGTACGATGGATTTTGCCTATATGGTGCCCATCTTTGCCTCGACTGGTATTTTCGCCTTTGTCTCCCTCGCTTTTTGTGTTTATTGGTTTAATAAAGAGTCGGTATTATTTCGCTAAACAGCTGATTTTGTATTGTTATGTAATTAAATAACGGCTTTTTATAAAAAAACTTCGATAAATCGAAAAAATATGCGACAAGCCCCTATATAAGCGACAATTTTTTGCGTAGAATTGTCGCTTTTCTATTTTAGTCTTTTGGCCCAAAAATCTTCCGCATTTCGCTGTTGAGCTGAGGCCACATACTCGCGATTGACGTCGCCCGAGGGGAATATGAATTTAGACGATATCATCTTGCAAGCCGAGCAAGCAGTTCAAGCTGCTAGCGATCCGGCTGCGTTGGATCAGGTCAGGGTAGAATTCCTTGGCAAAAAAGGTCTGCTAACTGAGCAATTAAAAGGCCTAGGTAAACTAAGCGCTGAAGAGCGCCCTAAAGCTGGCCAAGCTATTAACGTTGCCAAGCAGCAAGTACAAAAGCTGATATTTGCTCGTGGCGAATTGCTAAGAGAAGAGCAAATCAGAGCGAAACTTGCCAGTGAAGCCATTGATGTAACTCTTCCAGGTAATACCATGGAAGAGGGTGGCTTGCATCCGGTCACGAAAACGATTGAACGTATTCAAACGTTTTTTGGTGAGCTTGGTTTTGCCGTTGCCACGGGTCCGGAAATTGAAGATGATTTTCATAACTTTGATGCATTAAATATTCCTGCGCATCATCCTGCACGTGCTGATCATGATACCTTTTATTTCAATCCTAAATTGGTGTTGCGTACACAAACATCTGGCGTACAAATTCGCACCATGGAAAATGAAAAGCCGCCATTGAGAATCATCTCTCCAGGCCGTGTTTATCGTAACGATTACGATCAAACGCATACGCCAATGTTCCACCAAGTGGAAGGTTTGATGGTTGATAAAAATGTTAGCTTCACTCATCTAAAAGGTATATTGCACGACTTTTTGCATAACTTTTTCGAAGAAGATTTAGAAATTCGCTTCCGTCCGTCTTACTTCCCATTCACTGAGCCTTCAGCGGAAGTTGATGTCAAAGGTAAAAACGGTAAATGGTTAGAAGTATTAGGTTGCGGCATGGTGCATCCAAATGTATTACGCAGTGTTGGTATCGATCCTGAAGAATACACTGGCTTTGCCTTTGGTATGGGTGTTGAACGATTGAGCATGTTACGTTACGGCGTAACCGATTTACGTTCATTCTTTGAAAACGATCTTCGTTTCTTAAAACAGTTCAAGTAGGAAGGCCCATAACATGAAATTTAGTGAATCTTGGTTACGAGAGTGGGTTAACCCTGAGATCTCTTCGGAAGAATTAGCACATCAAATCACCATGGCAGGTTTGGAAGTAGACGGTGTTGATCCTGTTGCTGGCGAGTTTACCAATGTCGTTGTTGGTGAAGTTGTTGAATGTGGCCAGCATCCCGATGCTGATAAATTGCAAGTTACCAAAGTCAATGTTGGCGATGAAGTCGTTGATATTGTCTGTGGTGCAAAAAATTGTCGTCTTGGTTTAAAGGTAGCTGTTGCCAAAGTTGGCGCAGTATTACCAGGTAATTTTAAGATTAAAAAAGCCAAACTACGTGGTGTACCGTCGCACGGCATGTTGTGTAGTGAGTCTGAGTTAGGTTTAGCTGACAGCGCTGACGGTATTATTGAACTACCGCAAGATGCGCCGATTGGCACCTGTGTTCGCGAATACCTTGATCTAAATGATGTGACCATCGATGTGGATCTTACCGCTAACCGCGGTGATTGTTTAGGCATTAAAGGCTTGGCTCGTGAAGTCGGCGTTCTAAATAGCTTAGCGGTTAACGAAGTTGAAATAAGCGACAACGTACCAAGTATTGATGACAGTTTACCGGTTGATATTGAAGCCGGTGAAGCGTGCCCTCGTTATCTTGCTCGAGTCATTAAAAACGTTAATGTAAACGCAGCAACACCACTTTGGATGGTTGAGAAATTACGCCGCTGTGGCGTTCGTTCAATCGATCCTGTGGTCGATGTGACGAACTACGTTTTATTAGAGCTTGGCCATCCTATGCACGCCTTTGACTTGGCGGCATTAGACGGCGGTATTAAAGTTCGCTTTGCCAATAAAGATGAAAAACTAACCTTGCTTGACGGCAATGAAGTCACCTTGTCAGAACAAACGTTGGTAATCGCTGATCATCAAAAAGCCGTTGCTATGGCGGGTATATTTGGTGGCTTGAAATCTGGTGTTACTGCCGAGAGTAAAGACATCCTATTAGAAAGTGCGTTCTTTGCGCCGTTGGCTATTTTAGGTAAAGCACGTCAATACGGTTTGCATACTGATGCCTCTCACCGTTACGAGCGTGGTGTTGATCCACAATTACAACGCCAAGCAATGGAACGTGCGACAACGTTATTGCTTGATATCGTCGGTGGTAACGCCGGTCCTATCGTTGAAGCTGTTAGCGAACAACATATTCCTGCGCCACGCACAGTCACCTTACGTCGCAATAAGCTTGATTCTCGTATTGGTATTCACATTGATACCGACACGGTTACTGAAATCCTTGAGCGCTTAGGTATGACGGTAAGTTTTGCCGATGAACTTTGGACCACACAGGTACCAGCTTATCGTTTTGATATTTCTATCGAAGAAGACTTAACCGAAGAAGTCGCTCGTGTATTTGGTTACAACAACATTCCAAATGTGTCTCCGACGGCAAGTTTGCAGATGCGTAACCATAAAGAAGCGAAACTTAGCGTTGCTAAATTCCGCAATGCGCTGGTAAATCGTGGTTATCAAGAAGCGATAACCTATTCATTTGTTGATCCTAAGGTGCAAGAACAGTTACACCCAGGTGAAGAGGTGATGACCTTACCACATCCTATTTCTTCAGAGATGTCGGTAATGCGTTTGAGCTTGTGGACAGGCTTGTTGCAGTCGGTGGTTTATAACCAAAACCGTCAGCAATCTCGTGTTCGTTTGTTTGAAGCCGGTTTGCGATTCGTTCCAGATGCCACCGCTGAAAATGGTGTGCGTCAAGAACCTATGCTAGCTGGTGTTATCAGCGGCCTAAAATACGGTGAACACTGGAACCTAGATAAAACCAATGTTGATTTCTTTGATGCCAAAGGTGATGTTGAAGCCTTACTTGCATTGACGGGTTTTGCTAATGACTACCAGTTTGCGCCAGCAGATATTGCTGCTTTGCATCCGGGTCAGACAGCAGCTATCTATCGTAATGATACGTTAGTTGGTTATGTTGGTGCTGTTCATCCAGAGCTAGAACGCAAGCTAGGACTTAACGGCAGAACATTGGTATTTGAGTTATTGCAGAACGAAATATTGACGCAAAAAATCTCAGAAGCCGGTGAAATTTCCAAGTTCCCAGCAAACCGTCGTGATATTGCCGTAATTGTTGAAGAACAAGTTAATGCGAAAAATGTGCTACAACTTATTGAAAAGGTTGGCACAAATCATTTAGTTAGCCTAGAATTATTTGATGTATACCAAGGGAAAGGTATCGACCCAGGTTTCAAGAGCTTAGCAATCGCCTTAACACTACAAGATAGTAGTCGCACTCTTGAAGAAAAAGACATTTCAGATGTCGTAACCAAGGTTGTTGATGCCCTTAAGAGCGAATTTAACGCAACATTGAGAGACTAACAATATGGCGCTAACGAAAGCAGAAGTCGCAGAACATCTATATGAAGAAATTGGCCTAAGCAAGCGTGATGCAAAGCAACTGGTTGAAGATTTTTTTGAGGAGATTCGAGCAAGTCTTGAGACTGGCGAACAGGTAAAATTGTCGGGTTTTGGCAATTTTGATTTGCGTGTCAAAAATGAGCGTCCGGGTCGTAATCCTAAAACTGGTGAAGATATTCCAATTTCCGCTCGTAAAGTTGTTACCTTCAGACCTGGACAAAAACTTAAGTCCCGTGTTGAGCAGGCAAACAACGATTAAGCTTGAATTAGCATGATAACCATTAAAAAGAGGCTGCAGTTGCAGCCTTTTTTATTATCCTTTATTTCAAGGGGTCAGAACAGTTGAAATTTCAACTGTTCTGACCCCTTGAAATATTAACGGAAACTGTCGTTAATATTCGCCAGAACCCGTTGCCCAGGGCAGAGAATATCTTGCTTTACTTGATTTAACGAGGTTTCGGTCGTTTCATTTAATTCGTGAAATGAACGGCTTGTTGGATCGACATACAACAGACCCGTTAATATTTCACCGCGTTGTTTATGTTCTTCGACATCGATGATCGCTTTCATTCGATTGGATGTGTCATAATCGGCATCAAGTTTATTGATGCGCATAATCGACCCATCATGCAAACAAATATCTTCAAAGCGACCCGCAGGGATCTCCTTGGTTATTTCTTCCTTAATAGGCACATAATCGGTAATCGCACCGGTGGTGATATGATCCTGTACATAATCATATGAGCGGGTTGAGTCGGGGTGGTTATTAAAGGTCACACAGGGCGAAATAATATCGATAAACGCAAACCCTTTGTGCGACATCGCGGCTTTTATGATTGGCACCAACTGGGCTTTATCACCAGAAAAACAACGTGCTACAAATGATGCACCGAGTTGCAATGCCATGGTACATAAATCAATGTCATTAAATAGGCTTAATTCACCGGCTTTATTTTTAACCCCTTTGTCTGAGGTGGCCGCTAATTGCCCTTTGGTTAAGCCATAAACTCCATTGTTTGCGACCATATAGACCATGTCTAATTGCCGACGCACTACATGGGCAAATTGTCCAAGGCCAATGGAGGCGCTATCGCCATCGCCAGACATAGCCAAGTATTTGAGATTTTTATTGGCCATGTTGGCGCCAGTAGTTACCGACGGCATACGACCGTGTACGGTATTGAATCCATGGGAGTTATTCAAAAAGTAATTTGGCGCTTTTGAAGAACAGCCAATGCCCGACATTTTGACAATATGATGCGGTTCTATAGATAATTCATGACAGGCATGAACAATGGCGGACGAAATTGAGTCATGACCACAACCAGCGCACAGTGTTGAAATAGCGCCTTCGTAATCGCGGTAAGTTAACCCCAATTCGTTTATAGGTAACGCTTTATGGTGAAATTTCGACTTGGCAAAACTCATTAGATCACCTCCTGCTGTTGTTGGTCCATTTGTGCTTGAACACCGTCAACGATGGCATCTGCTGTTACCGCTAAGCCATCAAAATTTAAAATGCTATCGAGATTACTTGGGTTAATTTCTAGTTCATTGATGAGCAAACTGCGCATTTGCCCATCGCGATTTTGCTCAATAACAAATACCTGTTCGTGATGATCGACGAAGTCTTTTATTTCATCACCAAAAGGGAAGGCCAATATACGCATTAAATCAACGGGAATGCCTTGTTGTTGCAGCATAAAACGTGCCTCGTTAATCGCTTGCGACGTCGTACCGTAGTACACCAAACCAACTTTTGTGTTTTGTAAGCCTTTAGATATTTCCGCTTTTGGTAAGTAGTGCTTGGCGGTTTCAAATTTTCGCGTCAGGCGCTCCATGTTTTCAACATAATCCGCAGATTTTTCAGAATATACGGCGTCTTGGTTACGTGACGTTCCGCGGGTAAAAAACGCGCCTTTATTAGGATGAGTACCGGCAATTGTTCGATAGCAGATACCGTCTCCGTCGACGTCGCGATAACGACCGTATTGCTTCATGTTATCGAGTTCACGAATGCTTAATACCTTACCCAAATCGTATTTCTGTTTGTCAGTCCACTGAAAGGGAGGTGACAGGTGATCGTTCATTCCTAAGTCGAGATCACTCATGATGATAATAGGCGTTTGTAGCCTATCGGCTAAATCAAACGCCATGGCCGATAATTCAAAGCATTCCGCGGGAGAGTCTGGAAATAACAAGACTTGTTTGGTGTCACCGTGTGACGCATACGCACAGGCGGTAATATCAGATTGCTGGGTTCGAGTTGGCATTCCCGTTGACGGGCCGGCACGTTGAATGTTCATCAACACCACTGGGATTTCAGCAAAATAGGCTAGACCTAAAAATTCAGCCATTAATGAAACACCAGGGCCACTGGTTGCGGTAAACGAACGAGCGCCATTAAAGCCACCACCAATAGCCATACCAATTGCGGCTAATTCGTCTTCAGCTTGGACGATGGCGTAATTCTTTTTCCCGCTGGCGGGATCAATTCGCAAACGTTGGCAATAACTGGCAAACTTTTCAATCACTGAGGTTGACGGTGTAATAGGGTACCAACCAACCACAGTTGCACCGCCATAAAGGGCGCCCAACGCACATCCGGTGTTGCCATCAACCATAATACGACTGCCAATTAAGTCGCGACGTTCGATACGATAGTTAATCGGACAATCAAAATGATTAATGGCGTATTGATGACCAAGTTCAAGCGCAAAGATATTCGGTGCTATTAATTTTTCTTTGCCTTTAAATTGGTCACGAACCAAAGTTTTAAGTACGTCAAACTCAATATTGAGCAACGCCGCTAACGCACCAACATAAATGACGTTTTTAAATAGTTGTCGCTGTCTCGGGTTTTGAAACTCTTTCAGACAAATTGACGATATTGGGATCCCTAAAAAGTGGATATTGTCTCGCAACAAGGTTTCCGGAAGCTGTTTGGAGTTATCGTATATTAGGTAACCGCCATCACATACATTATTGATATCAGCGACAAAGCTTTGTGCGTTCATTGCTACGACAATATCGGATTTTCCTGCACGACGACCAAGAAAATTATGTTCATTGATGCGTACGTCATACCAAGTTGGTGCACCTTGAATATTCGATGGGAATATATTTTTAGCGCTCACTGGGATGCCCATGCGCATTATGGCTTTGGCAAACATATTGTTGGCGCTGGCAGAGCCAGTACCATTGGTGTTCGCAAATTTGACAACAAGATCGTTTATTTTAATTTCACTCATAACTGCTTCTCACTTACTTGATTGTCGCCTCAATATTATCCAATACCAGCTTTTGCATGTCCCAAGCGCCAGTTGGGCATCGCTCAGCACATAAACCACAATGTAGACACATATCTTCGTCTTTAACCATGATGTTGCCGGTTTTGAGGTTGTCAGAAATCAGGTAATCCTGATCGCTATGCATTTTGTCGACTCGCAATTTACCCTTGAGTAATTGTTCTGGCGCGGTGTTGTCGTCTTTAATATCGGCAATAAAGTTAATGCAGTCGGTAGGGCAGATATCTTCACAAGCCGAGCATTCAATACAAGCCGGTTCACTAAAGATGGTATGGATATCGCAATTTAGACAGCGCTGTGCTTCATTAAAGGCAAGTTGTTCATCGAAACCTAATTCAACTTCAGTGGCCAACTCGGTAGCGGCTTTTTGCCAATCAATATGTGGCACAAGGTGTCTGTCTTCATGGTCGACAATATTGGTGTAGCTCCATTCGTGCATGCCCATCTTTTGACTGACAAGATTAAAATCACTGTCTGGCCTTTGACCTGGATCTTTGCCTTGGCAAAATAAATCGATTGAAATAGCGGCTTTGTGACCATGGGCCACTGCGGTGATAATATTCTCAGGGCCGTAAGCGGCGTCACCACCAAAAAACACCTTGGCAATGCTCGATTGTAAGCTCGATTGATTTAACGCTGGTTGATCCCACTCATTGAATTCAAGACCAATGTCTCGTTCAATCCAGGGGAAAGAGGTATCTTGTCCGATGGCGACCAACACCAAATCACATTCAGCTAATAAGGTTTTGCCGGAATTTCTTAATACGCGTTTGCCATTCTTATCGTAAATCGATTCAACTTCGTTAAATAACACACCTTTAAACTCACCGTCTTCAATGATGAATTTGCTAGGCGTATGATTACAAGTGATGTCGATATTCTCAGCCATGGCATCTTCTTTTTCCCATGGCGAAGCTTTCATAGCTTCATAGGTTGAGCGAACCACGACTTTGACATCAGTGGCGCCAAGTCGTTTCGCGGTACGACAGCAATCCATGGCGGTATTACCACCACCTAATACAACAACTCTTTTCGGCGCGTTATCTAGATGACCAAAACTGACGCTGGATAACCAATCAATACCAATGGCGATGTGCGAATTGGCTTCCTCTACGCCTTCAATATTTAATGCCCGACCTTTGGGCGCACCTGTACCGACAAAGATGGCGTCATAATCATCCTTTACAAGCTTTTCAAGACTGGTTATTGGCGTGCCAAAGTGAGCTTTTACGCCCATATCAATAATGTAGTCAACTTCTTCATCGAGTACGGACTCGGGTAATCTGAACGCAGGTATCTGACTGCGCATCATGCCGCCACCTTTGATGTCGCGGTCAAACATGGTGATTTCATAACCTAGTGGCACAAGATCACGTGCGACTGTAAGTGACGCCGGGCCTGCACCTATCAGTGCCACCTTTTTGCCGTTACTTTGAGCTGGCGCTTTTGGTAATCGGTCACGGATATCGTCTTTATAATCGGCGGTAACACGTTTGAGTCGACAAATTGCCACAGGCTCTTCTTCAACTCGTCCGCGACGACATGCAGGTTCACACGGCCTATCACAGACGCGACCGAGAATGCCGGGAAAGACATTTGATTGCCAATTAAGCATATAGGCATCGCTATAGCGTTTATCAGCGATAAGACGTATGTATTCGGGGACAGGCGTATGTGCTGGACACGCTTGCTGACAGTCGACAACTTTTAGGAAGTGTTGATATTGAGTTACATCAGTTTTTTTCACAGCGCCACCACAATGTTACAACAAGGTTAAATATTAATGTACACAAAATATTCGATTTGGTAAGTGCTTTTTTTCAATTAATTGAAAATTTTCATAATGACTTTCATTTTTAGTGGTGACAATATCCAGGGTTACTGGGTTAATCGCAGGATGAAATTGACGGCATTTCTCGTTAAATGCTGTTTGTTAAATGTTGATTTTTAATTGGCTGAGTACAACGAAACATCGTCGGTTTAAGCTAGTGCGCCAACAAGCACATCGCAGTATTGGCGCCAGTAAAAGCTTATTTAGGCGTAGCGTTTAAACGGTAATTGTAAAGCGTTAAGGATGATATGTAACACTGAACTTATCAAAATTGCACCAATCACACCGGTCGCTATCGCCGACGACTCTAGTGGAATACTTGGTTGAAAGTCTTGCAGTGTTGCCGTAAAGATAGAGTGTTCAATTTCACTGACAAAATAATACACTTGCTGGATATAATCACCGGTTTGCAAATGTTGCAACTTAGTGGAAAACACGCTGATGCGATCAACCAATTGGTAAACGAGGTCGCCTGCGGCGTTAATGCCAGGATCGGTATTCTTACGGTATTGTTCAATTAATAACGCAATGTTGCCTTGATAATGCTCATCGGCAATTTGTTGGTACTTGCCTAATTGGTATTGTGCTTCCGATAAATGGCCGGAAAGACGTTGTTGGTATTGCTGCATCAATGCCGGTAATTGCATTGCGGTGACACCCGCAATGGCAAACACCAATTTATCAATTAAACGGGCAAAAAACGTTAACATAGCACACCTCTTAATTATTGCTGTTGTCGACACTCGGCTCTTGTTAGAATGACCCGAAGCAGCTTTTTTATATTGTGTTGTATGTATACTGAACAGCAAATCATTGAAAACATCAAGGTCTGGATTGAAAAGATCATAATTGGTCTTAATTTTTGCCCATTCGCGAAAAAAGATTATGTTAATAATCGCGTGCGCTATCAGGTGCAGTCTGAACCGGGCATGGAACAGGCGTTAACGTCGTTACTCGCTGAATTTAAACACTTAGATAAACATGCGCATGTTGCCACAACGTTAGTGGTGTTACCGCAAGGTTTTGATGAGTTTGACGAGTATTTAGACTTACTCGATTTAGCCAATGCGCTATTGGAATCGCAAGGCTATGAAGGCGTTTACCAACTGGCCAGTTTTCACCCGAACTATTGTTTCGAAGGGGTACCGGCGGATGATGTAAGCAATTATACCAATCGTTCTCCTTGGCCAATATTGCATATCATACGAGAAGATTTGTTGACTAAGGTTGTCGAGTTGCATCCTGATCCCGAATCGATTCCACATATCAATATGGATATGTGTGATAGCAAAGGTCATGACTATTTTAGTCAATTGCTAACGTCGCTTAACAGCGCATTAAACAGCAAGCATAAAGGATAGCGAAGATGGATTTTTCCGCTTATTACAGCGAATTTTTAACCATTGCGCTTGCTCACTTATTGGCGGTTGCCAGTCCAGGGCCTGATTTTGCCATTGTTGTTAAACAAAGCCTGACTCGGGGACGGCAAGCAGCATTATTTACTAGCGCAGGCATAGGTACCGCAATACTTTTGCATGTCTTTTATTCGTTAGTGGGTATTGCCATCATTATCAAAAGCAATCCGCAACTGTTTACCTATCTTACCTATATTGCTGCAGCGTATTTGGCCTATATCGGCGTGATGGGCTTACGTGCAAAACCAGGTCAGAGTGACGATGCAAACAAGGCCATTCAAGCAAGTTCGCAAACTCGATGGAAGTCTTATGCGACGGGCTTTTTGGTCAATGGTTTAAACGTTAAAGCGACGTTGTTTTTTCTATCACTATTTTCGGTGGTTATTTCGACACAAACACCAACTCTAGTAAAATCTGCCTATGGTTTTTATATGGCGATGGCGACCTTTGCTTGGTTTTCGTTTTTATCGTGTATGCTGACGTTAGATAAGTTTCGCCATAAATTGCAGCAAAATGGTTATTGGATCGAACGCATTATGGGGGCATTGTTGATCATATTGGCGATAAATATTGTGGTAATGTAACGCGCGATAGTTAGCTGTCGTCGATATCGCTAAAACAGCCATCGGTTATGGTCTGCAGACGCTAATGGTTTGATTGCTTTACAACTTTTTATATCATTTTCAATTGTTGTTAGTGAATTGCCTGACCGTTATCAATAATTTTGTTATAATCGCGCCATAATTTCTTCTATTTCATCATTTTCGTGTCTGATAAAAAAATTATCCACATTGGCTCTACGGTAGAAAAAGCTGAGCAGGGCGATTACACACTCGATGTCGCTAGCATTTTAAAAGAAGGTTGGGCGATCACCAAGAATCATAAGACACCGATTATTTCCGGGTTGTTGTTTGTGTTTTTTATCGCGATTATCGCGGTATCTGTTATTGCCAGTTATTTAGGTGGGCCAGAAAATATGATGGCCGATCCGCAAGCGAACGTGATCGCCAACATGGTACTTACTGTGATCATTTGGCCATTTTTAGCAGGGGTTGAAATGATGGGCGTATCGCACGCTGTTGGCATTAAAACCCGTACCGGATTTGTGTTTGCGTTTTTAAAACGCAGCGCGTTTATCGCTTTAACGGCGATTATCGTTTGGTCGTTAACCTCATTAGGCTTTGCCTTGATTTTGCCAGGTATCTATATTGCTATTGCGTTGTCGTTAACGGTACCGTTGCTTATCGAAAAAAACATGACACCAATCCAGGCAATTATCTTGTCGTTTAAAGCCACTCGCTTTCAGTGGTTGCGCTTATTACAGATTTACAGTGCATTGTTCTCATTGGCGATTATGTCAATATTACCTGCGGTAATGGGGGCTCCTTTGTTGATCTCTTTACCTATCATGGTGGTTGCCTTGTTGTTGTTAGCACCGTATTACTACAACGTAAAAGGCATTTTGTATCGAGAGATATTTGGTGTTTCAATGCAAGTTGTAGATAATAACGGCCGAAAAGATACCTACTTTTCAGCCTAAAGGATGAAGTAAATTTAAGGGAATCCATGGTTAGTCCAAATCGAAAAAAGCATAAAACCATTAAAGGTATTTTGCTGATTGTTATCTTCTTTATGGCGCTATCGCCAATACTGTTTTACAGCGTTAGCGAAGTCGAAGTGAGCGATGTTGAAATAGCCAACAAGCCGCATTATAAAAAGCCTGAACAACCATTGCATGATGTTGAACTACCAGACTTTTTGTCTATTCGCCATATCCCTGATCGCAAACAAGCGTTCTTTGAGTTTTTAAAGCCTGCAATTGAAAAAGAAAATCAACGCCTGAATAAGCTAAGACACACCATTATGTTATTAGCTGAACAACATCAGCAGGGCGAAACCCTGTCAAACCAACAAGTGTTATGGCTGACAAAATTAAGTAAATCTTACCGGGTTAATCCGAAATGGAGCATTGCAGAGCAACTGAGTGCCTTATTGGTTAAAGTTGATGAGATCCCAAGACAATTGGTGCTTGTTCAAGCCGCGAATGAATCCGCATGGGGTAGCTCACGATTTGCCAAAATAGGGCTTAACTTTTTTGGTATTTGGTGCTTCAAACAGGGCTGTGGCATGGTGCCAAATGGTCGTGATGCTGGCTTAAGACACGAAGTGGCAGCTTTTGATTCGGTTGATGATGTAATCGGCCACTACTTTCTTAATATTAATTCCAATGCCGCATACAATATGCTGCGTCAGATCAGAGCGCAATTAAGAGAGCATGATGTACCATTGCAAGCGGATATCTTAGCAACCGGGCTATTGCCTTATTCTGAGCGAGGTATCGACTACGTCGTTGAAATCAATACTATGCTTAGACATAACCGTCGTTATTTATAATGAGTAAAATGAAGAAATTACTGTTAGCAACATCCATAATGCTGGGCGTTTCAGCGCCAGTCGCGGCTGTTGATCTAGAATATAAAGGCTTTTATCAGCGCCTTAATCTGATTGAAGAAAACAAGTTAGATAAAATCACTATGGCGTTTTATTTGGTTGATTCTTACACGCGCAGTCGTTGTGTTTTAACCGACGCGAAAATGCTTAATAAGAACGGTCAACATGATGCCATTGCCATCGCGGATGATGGTCAATTGTTGGTGCCGTTGTCGCAGTCATACTATGATAATTTTGCGGTATTGCGGGTAGAGCAGCAAGACCCAGGTCAAAACTGCATACTGCAAATGCAAATGCAGGTTAAAGACAAACAACAAAAAGCATTTAGTTTTAGCGAGTTGGCATTGATTACCTGGCAAATGCAGGAATTGGTCGATGAATTTGGTGGCTTACTATCGTTTATGATGCCAAATGTTCAAGGTTTGCATATTGAGATGAAAAAAGCAGATAGCTTGAAGTACATTGACTCTTCACTTCGCGACGCACTTAATTGTGACGGGACGGTGTGTAAACTGCTGATTGATATGGACGATAAGCGCGATGAAAACGCTATAGAGTTTTCATCGCCACCTGTTGTGGTTGCGCCTTGGGTTGAAGAATAGACGAAAGAAAACGACTTTCTAACCGGTGATATACAGACATAAAAAAAGCGAGCTTAGGCTCGCTTTTTATTTTCGAGTTTGGAAACTAGTCCCTTATAAATGCACCTTAACAAGGAAACTAAACGTCGATTCTGTATCTAGGCCTGGGTAATTCAAACCGAATTTGTTTTTCCAATAAGAGTATTCAAAACCTGCTTCAAATTTCTTCGGTACATCAAAGTATTTACCAACATCCAATCGAAGTTGCGGGTTAAAGTGAAAATCAGCTTTGTGGGTCTCTTCTGCAGATGACCAATCAATAAAACCGTCAAACATGAAATCAGCATTACCAACACTAAACGGGTAACCCCATACCAATGTTAATTGCTGATCATTGTCCGTTTGTTCGTTATTGGCTTGGTAGACATTGATATTGGCATAAGCAAAGCCCGGTAATTTTAAATCGGCACCTAAGCCCAATAAGTAGTTATCAAAACTATTAGAGAAGCCGTCTGAATCAAAGGTAGAGTGTTCCCAAGTGCTGGCGACAAACACATCGGTAATAATGCCGTAGCTTAACTTATTGCCGGTAACGTAGCTTAGGCTTAATCGTGGTGAAAGTTCAGAGTAGGTTTCTTTGGCCGCTTGATTGTCTGAATCTTGTTTGTAGTCTAAACGGTCAGCAAAGAAAAACAGGTCGCCCCAGTTGTGCCCTGACGCATGCTCTAAGGTGACCGTTACCACGTCTTCATGTTCGTTTACTTCGTACTCACTGGCATTTTTAAGCAATGAGATTGAATTGTCGCTCCAAAACATTTCTGCATTAGCATAGGCACAAACAAGTGCGGCACCTGCCAAAAGGGCAGATGAAAATAAAGTTTTAAAGGTGTTCATGGGATTCCCTGAAAAATAAAATAGTATTGTTGTCGAGCAAACGGACTCAGTCTATTGCTGAGATTGTTGGTTACTCGGGAGTCTTGTGGTTGCCAAAGACGTCATCTTACTGCCGCCTTTGGCTTGTTTTTATGTGCTTACATAAACATAAACTTGGCTACAAACAAGGCAGCCAAAAACCAGACGCTTGGGCTAATTTCGCCAAAACGGCCAGAGAAAATACGTACTGCAGCGTAGCTGATAAAGCCAAAGGCAATACCATCAGCAATCGAAAAAGTAAGTGGCATGGTAACTAAGATAACAACCACTGGAACCGCATCCATCAGATCGTCCCATTTTACATTAACAAGACCACCAACCATCAATACACCGACAAAAAACAACGCGCCAGCAGTCGCATAGGCTGGGATCATACCCGCAAGTGGAGAGAAGAAAAGCGCCAGTAAAAATAATACGGCAACGGTAACTGCGGTTAAACCTGTGCGGCCACCGGCAGCAACACCTGCGGTACTTTCGACATAGCTTGTGGTGGTTGACGTACCAAATAATGAACCGGCAATGGTTGCGCCAGAATCAGCGAATAATGCTTTTTTAAGGCGCGGTAAGTTACCGTTTTCATCCAGCAATTTACCACGTTGTGCAACGGCTACTAAGGTACCTGAGGTGTCAAACAAATCAACAAATAGGAAAGCAAAAATAACGCTAAGCATGCCAACTTCAAACGCACCAGCGATATCAAGTGCCATAAAGGTTGGTGCGATTGATGGTGGCATTGACATAACGCCAGTGTATTGCACATCGCCAAACATTAGGCCTAATATTGTGATCACTAAAATAGCGATCATTACTGCACCATGAACGTTTAAACTGACCAAACCAACGATTAGGAACAAGCCTAACACCGCCATCATAGGACCAAACGAGGTAATGTCACCTAAGGTTACTAAGGTTGCAGGGCTCGCGACGATGATGCCTGCGTTTTTAAGCGCAATTAACGCTAAAAACATACCAATACCTGCGGCAATACCAAAGCGTAGTGCATGTGGAATTGAATTTATAATCCATTCTCGAACTTTAAACGCACTCAAAAGAGTAAATATAACACCGGAAATAAATACACCACCAAGGGCAACATTCCAGCTATAACCTAACTCTAGAACCACGGTAAAGGTAAAAAATGCGTTGAGTCCCATGCCAGGTGCTAACGCAATAGGGTAGTTGGCATAAAAGCCCATTATGAGACAACCGATAGCCGCAGCTAAACAGGTTGCGACGAATACCGCGCCTTGGTCCATACCCGTCATTGCTAACATGCTTGGGTTTACAAAAATGATGTAACCCATGGTTAGAAAGGTAGTAAAACCCGCCAATATCTCTTGCTTTACATTTGTACCATGTTCAGCAAGTTTGAATAGTTTTTCAAACATTAGTTTGTTTCCTGAAGATGTATGCATTGTTTTTGCGTAGCCAGTCATACTGCTGTTAACATCGCTGTTACATAAGGACTGACCAGTTTTAAAAATCGCGGTATTTTACGTAATTTTGTTACAAATTGTAAGCTATTTTGTTCGTTTTTGCAGATTGACGCCTATTCTGACGAAATATAAAAACAAACGATAGATCTTGCTATGCAACTAGGATCTATCCGGCAATGCAATCGGTAATGAAACCGCCTTTAAAAACGCAATAAAAAAGCCCAAGCGCTTGCTCGGGCTGTGCTGGCTGATTCAATAGCTCTACAATCTATTAACTCAACAATGGTTAAAGATGGTTATTCGAGGAACGGAGATTGATAACCGTCTGGTTTTATCGCCATTAAATCACAATTGAGTCGATCGATAACATGCTCTGCGGTATTACCTATAAGCACAGCGGATAACCCCGTGCGGCCGACGGTACCTAAAATCACCAATTCGGCATCGATTTGGTTGGCAACTTTCTCGATCACATCTTCAGGTAAACCTTCTTCGACATGCAAATACTCAGCGCTGATATTAAATTTGTCGGCGTGTTGCTGCACTACATCAGCGTGGTGGTTTTTCATGGTTTGATTGTATTCATTAGCATCAAACTCTGGAATTTCAATGGCAATATTAATCGGAGTGCCTGGGTAAGAGTTTACCAAATGAACATCAGCTTTGACCAAGCGGCCAAGATTTTGTGCTTCTTCGGTGATTTTACGGTTCAGTGATTGATGCTCTTCTTCTTCACTGCCAGCATTGACGGCGGCAAGTATATGTCCGCCTTCTGGCCATTGATGATCTTTGACCAATAACAGAGGCACCCAACATTTTCGAATTAAGTGCCAGTCTGTTGGGGTAAAAATAACCGATTGCAATGTAGGGTGTTCATGGGTACTTTTTAATACCACATCGAATTGTTGGTCTCGTACCTGCGATAAAACGGCTTCAAACGGGCGATTATGCCAAATCACTTTAATGTCCATATCGCTTTCATACTGTTCGGTGATCTCTTTTAGCCAAACGCTGCGATCATTTACCACGGTTTCACGCATGGCTTCTCGCTCGTCTCCAGACAGCATGGTGGTCATCTCGTAAGAGAAATCATAAATAACCAATAACGCGGTAATACGGGCGCCAGTTTCCTTGGCTAGAGTACAGGCTCTTGCTAACGCCTTTTGCTCTTCTGTGGTGGGATCGACAACTGCAAGTATATTTTGATATTTTTCCATAACATGCCTCGTAACCTTAACGTGGTTCGTAGCACGCCTTGCTGGGCTATAAAGCCAGCATAGACGGCAAAGATCAGTACGCTATAGATAAGCTTAACTGGTCAATGAGGATGTTACAAATTTGTTAATGAAGTTTCCTGTAAGGTGTTGATTTAAATCAACCAATACAACACCTTACAGGTATAAAAACGGGTTATTTATTTAAGCCAGCCAATTTGAATAGGGCGTCTTTGTCGAGGATGGAGATCAACTTATTTTCAACTTTGATTAAGCCATCTTTTTGGAATCGGGTCATCAACCGAGAAATGGTTTCTATGGTAAGGCCAATGTAGTTTCCAATTTCGCTGCGGGTCATAGGCAAGTTAAATTGCGTCGGTGACAAGTGACGACTGCCTAAGCGACGACCGTAGTTCGCTAAAAATGTGGCGAGCTTCTCTTCCGCGTTTTTACGGTTTAGTAGCAGTAACATCTCATTATTACACTGAATTTCATCGCTCATTAGATTTAACATTTGCGACTTTAAGCGTGGGATCTTATTCGATAAGGTATCGAGAACCTCAAATGGGATTTCACACACCATGGATGTTTCTAATGCCTTAGCAAAGCTTGGGTGATGTCTTGACGCTAATGCATCAAAGCCCATTAAATCGCCTGCCAAGTGAAAGCCGGTGATTTGCTCTTCACCTTGTTCGGAAATAATAAAGGTTTTAAAGGTACCAGAACGAATTGCGTACAAGGTTTGCAGTTGTTCGCCAGCTTTAAAAATTTGCGTATTCTTTTGAATCGGTTTTTTACGTTGAATGATATCGTCTAATAAATTTAGTTCGTTTTCATTCAAGCTAAACGGTAAGCAAAGTTCGCTGATACTGCAGTTTTGGCACTTGATGTTTTGTGCTATAGAGATTGCCATAAATTGATATTTATCCAGTTAATGCGTCAATAACATTAGTAAACGTAAGGTTACTAAAATATTTGATTTAGAGCAATAAACAATGAATAAACACCATAGGCGATTAACAAAATGCCACTGATTTTCTTAAAAAGTAACGAACTTATAAGGTTGGTAACCGATTGAACACTGGTTGATAACACTAATAACGCTGGCAAGGTACCGATACCAAACGCCAACATGATCATCGCCCCTTGACTGGCACTGCCGGCAGCTAATGCCCATGTGAGTGTAGAATAGACTAGGCCACAGGGCAGCCAGCCCCAAATAACACCGAGTAATAGCGCTTGTTTAGCATTCTTTATCGGCAGTAAGTGTTTGGCAAATGGTTGAATATAGCGCCACAGGTATTTACCTGCAGTTTCGATATGCGTCAATACAAACCACATTCTTGCGATATACAAACCAAGTAGAATAATGAAAATGGCGGCGATGGCTTTTAACCATAAAACTTGGATACCTATCGACTTTATCGCTAGGGAGCCCGTAAAACCGGCGACAGCGCCAAAAAAGGTATAAGATGCTATACGGCCTAGGTTATAGCTTAACGCTTTACTCAGTTGATTTGAGCTATCACCTGTGGTGGTTAGCATAGACGAGATACCACCACACATGGCGATACAGTGCCCCGCACCGGCAATACCAATCAATAGGGCAGAGAGAAAATCTAAAGTCATTAATTATCGCTTGAGTTTGGTTTGTCGTCGGCGTGAGACTCGGCGTCTGGCATTTTTTGGCTTGGCTTTTGGCCTGGCGTTTGTTTTTTCTCTTCGTCAAACAAAATACTCATACCTTGCTTTTCCAGATCATCAAACTGTTCAGCTTTTACCGCCCAAAAGAATAGATAAATGGCAATGGCGGTAAATAAGATGGCGATAGGGATTAGGATGTAAATGACGCTCATGTATCAATAACCTAAAGTTAATTTATTTTAGCAATCTCAAAGAGTTGGTAACGACAATAATCGAGCTTGCTGACATACCTAATACTGCCATATATGGGGTAATAAAACCACAAACCGCCAATGGCAAGACAATGGCATTATAGGCAAATGCCCAGGCAAAGTTCTGTTTTATGATACGACCCGTTTTACTGGATATGGTCATTAAGTCGAGAACACTGCTCAGTTTATTATTGAGCAAAATTACGTCGGCACCGCTTTTTGCTATTTCGGTACCACTCCCCATGGCAATAGCAACATGCGCTTGTGCAAATACCGGCGAGTCATTAACGCCATCACCAACCATAGCCACGGTTTTACCTTGCGCTTGTTTACCTGCAAGGATTGTTAATTTATCTTGCGCAGAGCAGGTATGGTGATGCTCATCGAGTTGTAATGCTTGATTAAATTTATCCACGCCAGCCTGGTTATCGCCACTGATCAACAGAGTTTCGGTGTGCTGTTGTTGTAATGCATTAATGACGTTAACCGTGTCGTCACGCATCACGTCATCAAGGTAGAGTACCGCCACCACTTGTTGGTTTATGGTGAGTATGCATTGAGCATCTTTATATTGCTCATCGACATTAGCAAAGCTGGCAATCCAGTTAACTTTACCGATGGCCAACTGTTGTTTTTTTCGTACGGCTTTAATGCCACAACCTGGGACAATATCGACATGTTCGACATTGATGTTAAAATCACGATAGGCTGCGAAAGCTTTGGCTATAGGGTGCTCAGAATGACTTTCCATTGCGGCTATGGTGGCCAGAATCGTATTCTTATCAAGTTTGCTATCAAGATTGCCGTTCAACAGTTTGCAATCGACTAAGGTGAATTCACCATTGGTCAAGGTTCCTGTCTTATCAAACGCTATGCTATCGACTTTCGGCATTGCTTCTAATACGTGACCTGACTTGATCATTATGCCGTCTCGGTTGAGTCGGATGGTGCCACAGGTTAAGGCCGTTGGTGTTGCCAACGACAAAGCACAAGGGCAGGTAGCCACCAAGACCGACAAGGTGATCCAAAACGCTTCGGATGGCATGTGTTGTGACCAAAATATCGAGGTTCCTATGGCGGTAAGCAAGATAATACCGACAAAATATTGGGCGATACGGTCAGACAATTGCGCAATGGCGGGTTTATGAGCTTGCGCGTTTTCACTGAGTCGAATCAGGTTGGTCAAAAAACTGTCTGAATTGGTTTTATTGATTTCAATATTGATATTGCCATCACCGTTAACCGTGCCGGCAAAAACATTCGCACCTAAAGCCTTGGCTACGGGGGCATGTTCACCTGTTAGCATGGACTCATCAACACTGGAGCGGCCATGAATAACGACACCATCTCCAGGAATGGTTTCACCAGGCTTTACGATAACCTGATCGCCCACCACAAGTTGTTTTGCGCTTATAACGAGTTCCTGACCATCGAGCAATTTTGTCGCGGTCAAGGGCATAAGTTTTAACAAGTTGGCTGACACTTCCGCAGCACGTGCTCGGGCTCGAAACTCTAAAAATTTACCTATCAATAATAAGAAGGTGAACATGGCAAGTGATTCAAAATACACTTCACCGGTTTGCATGAATGTCGCCCAGGTGCTGGCACAAAAGGCGAGAATGATGGCAATCGAAACCGGCACGTCCATCGATAATCTGCGAGCACGCAGGGCACTCATGGCGCCAAGATAAAACGGTAAGGCACCATAGGTGACAATCGGCAGTGTTAATACAAAACTTGTGCCTCGTAAGTAGGTCAAGTTATGCTCGGATAAATCACTGAATGCACCAAAGTATAAGCCGACAGCGATCATCATAACCTGCATGGTCAATATGCCACTGACCCCTAATCGACGAATAAAGGCTTTGGATTGCTTGTTGTTACTTTGTTCGACTTGATTGGCTTTAAAAGGCAGAGCTTGATAGCCAATATTATTGATAGCGGTGAGAATTTCGCTCAGTTTTAAGCGGGCATTATCCCAAGCAATCGTTGCTCTTTGGGTGGTGGCATTGACTTGAATCTTGGCAATACCAGGGTTTTGCGATAACTGTTTTTCAATAAGCCAAGCACAAGCGGCGCAACTCATGCCATCAATAGACAGAATGGTTTCTTTATGATCATCGATATCAAAGGTGAACTCGCTTTGCAGATTCTCATCATCGATAAAGCGATTGTCTTTCAGCGCATCGGGTACAAGGGCATCGATTTTATTGCCTTTCTCACTGCGAAATCGGTAATAATCTTGCAGGTCATTGGCGACAATGGTTTCGGCCACCGCTTGGCAACCGATGCAACACATGTCTTCACGTTTACCGTCGATATCAACGGTTAAATCTATACCTGGCGGAATGACTTCGCCACAATGAAAGCAATCCTGATGCGCGTGCGACATAATTAGTATCTAAGCTCAAACTCTCTAAATTGCTGTTGTGGCAATCCTAACGTGGTTTGCAACTTCCACTGATTATCAAACGGTGTGACAACAATACGCCATTTGCCCGAAATATCGGTATTAATGCGTTGACGCATCCAGCCTTTGCCATCCGGTGTGAGTTTTACCGAAAAGTCGCGATCGGCAAGCGTAGAGTGATAAAAGTTGACATTAAGCATTGGAAAGCTTTTTTCGATACCGGTTGGTTTTAGCACCAATTCGTCATTGGTGACTTTAATGTCAAAGCGAACACCTAATTTTTGGGCAAGTTTAAATTTGCGAATATCTTGATTGATCGCTTTACCTTTTTTGTAATAGTCATCAACCACCACAGTGTCGGCATCAGTATTGGCGATGATCAACGTCGTTATACCGGCAACAACCGCACTTAGCGGAAGAATAAATACCAAATAAGCCCAAGGCTCTTTGTACCAAGGAGTTTTCATTACTGCTGTTTCCCTTAAAAATCTGTGCGCTATTTTAACGTAACCGAGCATTTTGCTCTATAGATGATACGAAAAGGCAATTCATATTGATTTATTCTTTTACGTTTATCGTTATAAAAGGGCAAAACAATATAAATTGGTGGCAAAATAAAACCCTGCAGAGCGATGCTTTACAGGGTTTTAGTTCTACTAGAACAGTTTATTTGTCTTGCGACAAGCTGTACACGTATGCGCTTACAACGCGGATTTTGTCTTCACCTAGAATATGTTTCCAGGCTGGCATTACACCGGCACGACCATTGCGGATTGATTCTTGAACCGCACGTTCGCTACCACCGTATAACCAAATACCGTCGTTCAAACGAGGTGCACCTAGGGCGATCCCCATTTCGTCAGAACCTTCACCGTTAGCACCGTGACATGCGGCACACATTGCGAATTTATCTTTACCGGCTGCGGCAAGATCGGCATCAACTTTATCGGCGCGTTCTGGGTTAAGGCTAAGTACATAAGCTGCAACTTCCTTAACGCCTTGCTCACCACCAACCATGGTTTCCCAAGCAATCATACCTTTGGCTGTGCGGCCATATAATAATGAGTGCTCGATATCGGCAGGGGTGCCACCGTATAACCAGTCTTTGTCGGTTAGGTTAGGGAAGCCGGTTGTACCTTTGGCGTCCGAACCGTGACATTGTGAACAGTTTTGTAAAAACAAACGCTGACCAATTTTTAATGCGTCTTTATCTTGCGCCAAGGTTGCAATATCCTGGCTGGCGTATTTCGCAAAAATTGGACCGAATCGCTCATCTGCAGCGGCAACTTCACGGTCATACTGAACCGCAAAACCTGCTTCTTTGGACGTGGCGTTTTGCATTTTTGAATCTTCAAGGCTGGTTACGTCCTGGTTTGAGCTTTTCCAGCCCAATAAACCTTGGAAGTTACCTAAACCTGGGTATAGTGCTAAATAGCCGAAACCCCAGATAATAGTTACCAAGAAGAACGTACTCCACCACTTAGGTAGTGGGTTGTTTAATTCCTGAATACCGTCAAACTCATGATCCATTGGCTCACCTTCTGGTACGCCGGCGAAGTTTGTTAAACACCAACGTAACAGAATCCAGCAACCAACCAAGGTTCCTAAGGTTAGAACGATTATCCATGCACTCCAGAAGCTAGACATTATTATTAGTCTCCTGTTTCTCTTTCACCTGATCTTTTTCGTCGTCGAATATAGAATTAGCGGCTTCATCAAATGATGATTTACGTCTCTTGTTGTATGCCCACAACACAATGATGATGAACATTACAAAAATTAAAACGGTAAATATGCCTCGAATAGTGCCTATATCCATAATTATTTCAACGCGTGACCAAGAGATTGTAAATAAGCGATAAGGGCGTCCATCTCAGTTAGACTAGCCTTACCAGTAATACTTTTCGTCGTGGCAAACTCTTTACCTGCATTTTGGATGTCCTCAGCCGAGTAAAGTGGGATGGCGTTACCATTCTCATCTTTGTGGCTGCGGTTTTTGGTTAAGTTGTTAAACAACTTCATCTTATCTGCAGACAGTTTATTGCTGATTGGTGTTTCAGCTAACCATTTGTACGACGGCATGTTTGACTCAGGTACCACTGAACGTGGATCCATTAAGTGCGCATAATGCCAGTCATCAGAGTAACGACCACCAACACGAGCTAAGTCAGGACCGGTACGCTTAGAACCCCATAGGAACGGATGTTCCCATACAGATTCACCGGCGACAGAGTAGTGACCGTAACGTTCAGTTTCAGCACGGAATGGTCGAATCATTTGTGAGTGACAGTTATTACAACCTTCACGGATGTAAATATCACGACCTTCCATTTCAAGCGCGGTATAAGGGCGCAAACTTTCTACTGGTTGAGTCGTCTCTTTTTGGAAGAAAAGAGGGGTGATTTCAACCAAGCCACCAATACTGATAGCAGCGATTGTTGCGGTGAAGAACCAGCCAATGTGCTTTTCTACTTTTTCATGTTTATTTTGCATCATTAACTCCTTAGGCAATCGCTTCTTTCTGTAAACTACCGTCTTTGGCGCCGATAGTTTTGAACATGTTGTAAGCCATCAATAAGAAACCAATTACTACGAAACAACCACCAACAAAACGGATGAAGTAGAATGGGTAAGAGGCTTGTAGCGACTCAACAAAGCTGTACGTTAATGTACCGTCGGTATTAACCGCACGCCACATTAGACCTTGCATTACACCTGAAATCCACATGGCAACGATGTATAAAACGATACCGGTGGTGTGTAACCAGAAGTGCACATTGATAAGTTTGATGCTGTACATACGGCCTTGGCCAAACAGTACCGGAATAAGGTGATACATAGCACCAATTGATACCATAGCTACCCAACCTAGCGCACCAGAATGTACGTGACCAACGGTCCAGTCAGTGTAGTGAGATAATGCGTTTACTGATTTGATTGCCATCATTGGGCCTTCGAAGGTAGACATACCGTAGAAAGACAATGAAACAATCAAGAAACGAAGAATTGGATCGTGGCGAAGTTTATGCCATGCACCAGATAACGTCATGATACCGTTGATCATACCACCCCAAGAAGGTAGGAATAGAACAACAGACATAACCATACCTAAGCTTTGAGTCCAGTCAGGAAGCGCTGTGTAGTGCAAGTGGTGAGGACCAGCCCATATATAAAGAGATACAAGTGCCCAGAAGTGAACGATAGACAAACGGTATGAGTAAACCGGACGTTCAGCTTGCTTTGGAACAAAGTAGTACATCATACCCAGGAAGCCAGCAGTCAGTAGGAAACCTACGGCATTATGACCATACCACCACTGCATCATCGCATCGATAGCACCTGAGTAAATTGAATAAGATTTGGTTAACGTCAATGGAATCGCCATTGAGTTACCGATATGCAAAACAGCAACGGTTAGAATGAATCCACCGAAGAACCAGTTTGCAACATAAATGTGGGACGTTTTACGTTTATACAAAGTACCGAAGAAGACAATGATATACGCAACCCAAACCAGGGTTATAAGAATATCGATTGGCCACTCCAGCTCAGCATACTCTTTAGACGAGGTAATACCCAGTGGTAAGGTGATAGCGGCAGCAACAATGATGGCTTGCCAACCCCAAAAGGTAAACGGTATTAAGGCACCGCCGAAAAGGGCAGTTTTACAGGTACGTTGTACAACATAGTACGACGTAGCGAAGAGCGCACTGGTACCAAATGCAAAAATTACCGCATTGGTATGTAATGGACGTAAACGAGAATAAGTCAGCCAAGGCGTATCGAAGTTTAGAGCTGGCCAGATTAACTGAGCCGCGATCAAAACACCGACCAAAGTGCCGACAATACCCCAAATAACAGTCATTACAGTAAATTGGCGCACAACTTTGTAGTTGTAATCCATTTCTGTGAGATTACTTTGACTCATATTAAAGGTTCCACACTTATAGTTATTAAGTTGATGTGAGCGTTTAAGGTCACTAAAATCTGTGAAAACTAACGCTTTTTACCGATTTTCGTTAACCTATAGTTATAGTTCAAAAAAACAACACACGCATATAGTTATTTTTCGCTGGCGATAATATACATCTCTGAGGTAGATGTCACGTGAAGTTGTATTAAATTATGACCTAGATCAAGAAAATGTATTAATTTGTAATTTGAACGTAAGAACTGATTAATTTTTAACACTTTTTTATCAGTTCAATGGAGTAAAATTTGCGCACTATATTTGTATCCTTAGCCATAATTGTTGTTGGCTTCGTAGTGATTTATTTACAATCACCAAATTTAACAACTCAAATCTCGCAACAAGTTGAATCTGTTTGTGATTTCCAACAAAGTCCCTGCAAAATCAGCCGTTCTAACATTGACTACGTGTTAGACGCTGACCCCAAGGTCATTAAATCTGAAACCGAGGTTCAATTTCGACTGTCATCAGCGGCTTTTGCAGATGATATGTCGATAACCGGGCACCTCGAAGGTAAAGCCATGTATATGGGCAAAATCCCACTGTTTTTCAATTATCAAAATGGTGCTTTTGTCGCCGAAACCATGATCGGTGCCTGTACCGAAGACAGTATGGTTTGGATGATGATCGTCAAAGTTGATGACGGCCAAGGAAATGTCACAGCCTTTAGTTTCGATTTCACCAGTTATCAATAAGTTATTATTTCTTGCCTGTCTAACACGGGTTAAATGTTGCTGAAAAAAAGCCTGTAGTCGGGTTTTTTTATTGTCATGTTAGTGACTAACCCATAGCGATATTGGTATCTGCACATTGTTCTGCAACAACTTTACAGCAGGTTTAATAAAGCGTTACGTTTTCCATTCGATGACAAGCCGTTCGTTTAATCTGTATATAAGTATTAGCCCAATGAATACAAGGCATAAGTAGAGATGATGTACGTTAACGGTGAAAACATTTTGCCAACACAATGAAACAGTAATGTGCCAATGTGTCGTTTATCTTAACCGAATCCAACATAAATTATACAGACAATAGCAAGTTGAGTAGGGTGATATACGAACCATGAAGAAACTAATAACAACATCAGTAACAATTGCCGCATTATCTGGTTGTGTAAGTACAGATAACGAATCAGTAACACGAGATGTAGCGGGTAATTCGGACTTAGTTGAAATACAAAATACTGGCACCCAGATTCAAGCCGGTACTGTGATATGCGCATACGGTTACAAAGGCACCACATTTTATAAACCGTCACGTAATTCACATTGCGATAAGTGGATGGAAGTTAGACGAGATGCGCATTAGCCGCGCACTACTTTGTTTTTGAATGTGTTGTGTACATAGAGAACAATGGCATGATGGCAATTATATAGATAAAACCAACAAGAGAGCGCGACGCTCTCTTTTTTTATCCTGCGTATTGAAGTACTCTACGCAGCAACTTTAAGGTATATGGTTTAACTAATGGCTGACTACGCTTTATTAGCGGTATTTATTCCGACATTTTTCTTTGTCTCGATCACTCCTGGTATGTGTATGACCCTAGCACTTGTGCTTGGTATGTCTGTTGGTGTGCGCAGAACCTTATGGATGATGATGGGAGAGCTGATAGGTGTGGCAACAGTTGCTATCGCTGCTGTGGTAGGGGTTGCGTCCGTTATGCTTAAATACCCTGATGTTTTCAACATCTTCAAATATGTTGGTGGTGCGTATCTTATTTATCTTGGTTCACAGATGTGGCTATCAAAAGGAAAGATGGCAATCGATACCAATGCCGATACTGATGTCAGCAGGGCTGCCTTGTTTACTCAAGGGTTACTTACTGCCATATCAAATCCTAAAGGCTGGGGATTTATGGTTGCGTTGTTACCGCCTTTTATCAATACCGAATATGATATGGCACCACAAATGGTGATGTTGATTTCAATCATCTTGGTATCAGAGTTTATCTGTATGATGATATATGCAACAGGTGGTAAAGCACTAAGTACCTTTTTATCAAAAGGCAGCAATGTGCGGATGATGAATAAAGTATCTGGCACGCTTATGGCGGCGGTAGGGGGATGGTTAGCTCTAGGCTAATTGTTCTCTTATTCGTTCTCTTATGAGTTCTCTTGATGGTTAAAGCATACCGTTAACCCAAGCAGTTAATCCAAAGAGTTACCTTATTTATATAGCTAAATCACACAGCCAAATTACACCGCCAAATTACACCGCCAAATTACACCGCCAAATTACACCGCCAAATTACACCGCCAAATTACACCGCCTTGTATTAAAGTCATGCCCTAACGCAGATCTCTACAATCAGCCTCGGCAGACATCATACCATCACAGTACAGGTCGAGTTTCGCCGATTGCCATCGAGGTAAAGTTAATGTCTTCGCCTTTATTGGTGAGCTTTTCTAAAGTTTGCATCGGCTCTAATAATGGCTCTGCCGTTAGCGGGTAGGTGCCCCAATGCATGCCAATGCTGTATTTGGCACCTATATCATGATGAATTTGTACCGCTTCTTCCACATTGACATGATATAGCTGCATAAAGTCACGCGGTGCGTATGCGCCGATTGGGATCAAAGCAAGATCGATATCACCACTGCGAGCACCAATCTCCTTAAAGTCTTTGTCGTTGTAGCCGGTATCGCCGGCAAACCATACGGTATAACCATCAATCTCAATCAACCAACTGGCCCAATGGGTTTTGTTACGATCAAACAAGCTGCGGCTCGACCAATGTTGACTTGGCGTGGCGGTAATATTGGTTTGCTCGTTAAAGCGGTGTTCTTGCCACCAAGCCATTTCCGTCACCTTGTTGTCTTCAATGCCTAAATCAACAAACCAAGCTTTAAGACCTTTGGGAACAAAATAATGTGGTTTAGAGCCAAGCTGAACGATGCTGCCTTCATCTAAATGGTCGTAATGGTTATGAGAAATGATGACAAAATCAACGTTAGGCAGCTGATCTATTGCTAACGGCGCTTTGCTTAGACGTTTGGGGCCGGCAAATGAGACAGGGGAGGCTCGGTCTGAAAAAATAGGGTCCGTTAAAATCGTGGTTCCATTTGCTTGAATAAGAAATGTCGAATGACCTAACCAGGTAACCTGATTGTGTTGAGCGTTGTTGATTTGCTGTTTATTTGGCTCTTGGCTTGGCACCTTGTCTTTATAAGGCATTGGATCATTCCATTCTTCGTCACCAAAAAAACGCATGGAGACAAAATCCCAAAATGACTTATTCGAATGAGCGACATGATTATTGGTATAAATCACATCGCTTTCGTCAGAACTGCTCATGCTTGCACATGCGGCGATACAGACAATAACAGCGAGTAAAATGATCTTTTTCATAACTAAGCGGACAACGAAACTTTCTGCTAAATACGGCGTTAATGGATTGTTAGATTTTACGAGATTTTACTAAGTTATGCATTAGATAGACGCGCCAAAGTAAAGCAACAAGGCGCGACAGAGCTACTCTTTATTTGTTGCGGGTTTTGAGTTGTCATCGTCAAGGATGCTGTAAATACCCACGCCAATCAGGACTCCGGCAAGTGGGTTTAACAAATACGCTGCGGTTGCCCCACCAGCTATCGACAGTGTTTCAGGGGATGTCATATCTATTTCGTTGGTTTCGCTTTCGCTAACGGACGTTGATTTTTGCTTGTTCGATGCGCAACCTGAAACAACGACAGCAAGCAATACATAAACAAATGATCGTTATGTACTTAGTCAGATATCAACTCGCTATCAGCTAGCTATGCCGTTAAAAATAAGGTGGAAGTAATCGCTCGCGTCTGTTTTTGCATCATATTTTTTCATGCTTGCGGTCATATCTGGTATCGACTCTATCGCGCCCGCACAAATATTCTGCGTAACAAATGGGTCTACCCCTCTAATCGAATTGTCATTAACCCCCTGACTGATTAACTCACCAAACAGACGTCTTATAGCACTGGTGGCTACTTGCATTTCTTTGCGTTTGTCTAATGATAGGGACCACATCGTTGCGTATCGAATTAACGGTCCTTGATCGCCAATTTGAATGGCAAATAAATGTTGCATCGCCGATGCTAATTTATCAATGCCTGAAGATTCGCTCGCTAATGCATTTTGCAAAACATTTTCTTCAATCATTAATGTTCTTTCAAAACACTTAATGAGTAAATCATCTTTATTCTTAATATGGTAATAAAAAGCACCTTTAGTAACACCCAATGATTGTGCTAACTCATCTAATGACGTGCCTTTAAAGCCTTTTTGATTAAAAAACATGGTGCCAACTTTAAAAAACGCTTCTTGTTTTTTACGGTTTTGCTCTTTTCGGTCGAAACCTGTCGGCGCCAACTTGTCGTCTTGTAAATCTGTCCAGGTGAATGAGAAGGGCGTCTTTGAGCTTTTGATGCCGTATTTAATTACGGATACCCATTGCTCAAATGCGTCATTGCGTTTGTCTTGGTCAACGGACTCTAGCCAGACTGGCAACCAAAACAGCGTACCGATAATCGCGTTGGCGGTTTTACCGGCACTGACTTGCGCTTGAATAGTGTTATCTAATTGGCCAGCGTTGATTAACTCTATCACCTGTCTTACCAACCAGCGATAATATTCGGATATTTCCTGCTGGTGCTTGCTGGATAACGAGGCAATTTCAGTTAAACCTGCTAAGTGACCGCGGTTGCCATTGCTTATATCATTCCAGCAATCAAAATTAAGCTTTAATAACAGCTCAATTTTAGTCAACGCTGAGCCATCTGATTCTATCGCTGTATTTACCATGTCTTGCATTTCAATACAGGTATTTAGATAACATTGGTGCACCAATTCTTGTTTGGTTTTGACGTAATAATAAAGGCTTGTTTTAGTAAGCTCTAAACGCTGTGCAATTTGCGCCAGCGTGGTTCCTCGCGTGCCATGAATATTAAATAGCTCGGACGCAGCAGATATGATGGTTTTATATTTTTCATCATGCTGATTTGTCTTGCTAAATGGTGAGGTAATTTTTTTATTATTAAAACTTGGCATTTGTAATCACTTTATCAGAGTCAAAAAGCATACTTAATGTTCAAAATCCATTCTAAGTTATCCGCAAGCTTTGTTCAATAACAATAAAAAGTTAGCACGTTTGTTCTTCATTAAATTCTCTGGTGTTACTGTTCGAGACCTTAAGTGACTGTCAACAATAGAAAAAAGATAACTAGAAAATATATTCAAATACAAATGTGAGCAACTTTTAGCGTTGAAATACTTGCGCGCAATTAAAACATACTGTAAGTTCAAATTAGTTAAATTATAAATAAATTGTAAAGCTTAATGGCAACTCGATGTTATCGGTTGCTGTTTTAGGTGGCTTTGCGGGATAAAAATATGAGCTTGAAAAATCAAGATATTACAATTGATCAAGTATCGGCAGACAAAGTTGTTGACGAAATAATGAAAATTACTGCAGCAGGTCAGCCTTTTGCAGTAACCAAAAAAAACAGAAACAATATTGACTATACGGCATTTGAAAATCTTCCTAATAGCTTAGGTGATATGTACAAAACGGCGGCAAATACGTTTGAGCATGGCGAATTTATTATTTATAAAGATGAGAGAATTAGCTTTGCAAATATATATCAACAAGCCACGGCTTTTGGTCATGCATTAGAAAAAGAATTTAATGTACAAAAAGGCGATAGAATCGCTATTGCTATGCGTAATTATCCAGATTGGATAGTGGCGTTTATGGGCATTACCTTAATTGGCGCGGTAGCAGTACCTTTAAATGCATGGTGGCAGTGCGAAGAATTTACTCAAGTGATTGAACACAGTCAAGCTGTATTGGTTATCACTGATGACAAACGTTACAGCTTATTAGCTAACTGGCTAGACGATAAGAGTTTACCTTTTGTTATTGCCAGACCCAATCAAGAGCAAAGCGATTTGCATAATATTGAGCAACTCTGCGCTCAATATGCCGAGAATGGTGAAATCACTAACGGCGTTAAAACTACTGATATTGCGACGATATTTTATACTTCCGGCTCAACGGGAACACCAAAAGGTGCAGTATCTTCTCACGAAAGTATCTTAACCGCGGTCAACACGTGGTTGATGTTAGGAAACGCAGCAGCGATTGCTAATGCCGATATCAGCACGCCGTCTCCATACCCTGCAGCCGCATTAATGACGGTTCCGCTATTTCATGTTACTGGTTGTCATACTTTATTTTTACTGTCGATGATCGCTGGTCGCAAAACGGTGATGATGCCTTATTGGGACGCGGAACATGCACTGAAACTTATCGAGCAAGAACGTATTACCTATTTTAATGGGGTACCGACTATGTCAATGGAGCTAATGGATCACCCGATGCGTGATCACTATGATTTAAGCTCATTACTTGATGTGTGTGCAGGAGGTGCGGCAAGGCCGGCAGAGCATGTAAGAAAAATATATGATTCATTCAGCAGCGGCAATCCAAGTTGTGGCTATGGTTTAACGGAAACCAATGCCTTAGGTGCCGTTAATGGCCCTGCAGATTATCTTCTTAAGCCAAACAGTGCCGGTTTACCAACGCCACCAATTGTTGAAATTCAGATTCTAGATGACAACAATCAACCTATAGAAATCGGCGATATCGGTGAAATTGTTATTAAATCCATCTCCAATATAAACCAATATTGGCGCGATGATAACGCCACAAAAGAGGCGTTTGTAAACGGATATTTTCGTACCGGAGATATTGGTTATCTTGATGCAGATGGCTTTGTTTTTATTGTCGATCGAGCCAAGGATATCATTATCAGAGGCGGCGAAAATATTTCTTGCTTTGAGGTTGAATCAACCCTTTATAAACATGCACAAGTTATTGAAGCTGCAGTTTTTTCTGTAGCAGATGAACGGCTTGGTGAGGCCGTAGGTGCCGTGGTTTATGTTGCCGATAGTGGGGCAGTAAACGAAATTCAGGTAAAAGATTTTGTTGGCCAACATTTAGCGCAATTTAAAGTGCCACAGCAGATTTGGCTAGTCGAAGAGAAACTACCTCGATTAGGCTCGGGAAAAATAGATAAACGAACATTGGTTAGCATGTTTGGCCAATAATTTGGCCTCACTTTATGAGTAAAAACGATGACAATTGAAATAAACGCAAAAGAGCTTCCGAACTACATTGGTCAACAAACCGGTGTTTCTCGTTGGTTTACGATATCTCAGCAACAAATTAATCAATTTGGCGAAGCGACTCATGATATGCAGTACATTCATGTCGACCCCGAAAAGGCTAAAAGTTCACCTTTTGGTGGCACCATTGCGCATGGGTTTTTATCTTTATCGCTATTTTCTGCTATTGCCTATGACGCTGCGATTAACCTTGAGAATACGGTTATGGGGTTAAATTACGGATTCGAAAAAATTCGTTTTTTACAACCGGTAAAAGTCGATAGTCGTGTTCGCGGTCAGATGGTTTTAACCGACGTGATCGAAAAACGTCCAGGTCAATTTTTATATACCTGGGATGTAACGGTTGAAATCGAAGGCGAAGCGAAACCGGCATTAACGGCGCAGTGGCTGACTATGACGATTATCGAAACAGAGTAGAAAATCAAAAGCAAACTAAAACAAAATAAAACCAATTCAAAAAATAACCATTAAAACCATTAATTATTAACGGTTTATAAGATAGATAGAGGATTTTATGTCAGTAAGATATGACGGCCAAGTGGCCATAGTAACGGGCGCTGGTGCAGGGCTAGGTCGATCACACGCGTTAATGTTGGCTGCACGTGGTGCAAAAGTTGTTGTTAATGATTTAGCAGGTCCAGACGGCGCAATGTCTGAAGGCGCCTTAGCTACGGTACTTGAGATAGAAGCAGCAGGTGGCGAAGCCATGGCTCATGGCGCTAATGTTGCTAACATTGAGCAAGTCCAGGATCTGGTAGCGCAAACAATGGCAAAGTGGGGGCGCGTTGATATTCTGGTCAATAATGCCGGTATTTTACGTGATAAATCGTTTGGTAATATGGATATCGCTGATTTTAAATTGGTGTTGGATGTTCATGTTATGGGCTCGGTAAACTGTACCAAAGCGGTATGGGACATTATGAAGGCGCAACAGTACGGTCGAATTGTGATGACCACATCTTCATCGGGGTTGTACGGTAACTTTGGCCAGGCGAATTATGGTGCGGCAAAAATGGCTGTTGTTGGCTTTATGAACACCTTATGTATTGAAGGTGCAAAATACAACATCAATGTAAATTGTCTTTCGCCGACGGCTCGTACCGCGATGACGGAAGAATTAATTGACGATAAACGGGTGTTAGAACTGATGACAGTTGAATCAGTAACTAATGGCTTATTGGCTCTTGTATGTGAAAACTCTCCTAATCGAACCATTTTAGGCTGTGGCGCTGGCGGTTATGCTCGTGCAGTAATTAAAGAAACCGACGGAATCTATCTTACACCTGAAGAGCAAACACCTGAAAACATTCTCGCTATGTGGAATAACATTGACGACGAAAATAATGCCCAGGAAATTACTGCCGGTTGGATGCAAACAAACAAATACGTTGGTAAAGCTGCGGCTTCACTTGGCGTTGACTTAACAGCGAAATAGGAGCGAATCATGAGAGATGCAGTAATCGTTTCAACCGCACGCACGCCTATCGGTAAAGCTTATCGAGGCGCGTTTAATATGACGACGGCACCTACACTAGGTGGCCATGCCATCAAGCATGCGGTTGAGCGCGCAGGCATCGAAGGTGGGGAAGTCGAAGATGTAATCATGGGGTGTGCCATGCAGCAAGGCACAACCAGTATGAACATCGGTCGACAAGCCGCCTTAGCGGGTGGCTTGCCGGTGAGTGTCAGTGGGATGACATTAGATCGTCAATGTTCGTCAGGTTTAATGGCTATTGCAACTGCCGCAAAACAAATCATTCATGATGGTATGGACGTGGCAATTGGGGCTGGTATTGAGTCGATTTCTCTTGTTCAAAATGAACATATGAATACACATATGGCGGTCGATAAGCAATTAGTTGGTATGCATAATGATATATACATGCCAATGCTACAAACAGCTGAAATTGTTGCACAGCGTTATAATATAAGCCGTGAACGCCAAGATGAATACGGCTTATTGAGCCAGCAGCGCACGGCGGCGGCTGCACAAGCTGGCCATTACGATTCTGAGATTGTGCCGATGACCACCACCAAAGCGGTCATGGATAAAGAAACCAAAGAAGTGTCTTTTCATGAGGTGACGCTATCTGCTGACGAAGGTATACGCGCGACGACAGCGGACAGTTTAGCTGGTCTGAGAACTGTCATTGAAGGGGGGTGTATTACCGCAGGTAATGCCAGTCAATTATCAGATGGTGCGTCTGCATCCGTACTGATGGAAGCGACCCTGGCTGAACAAAGAGGCTTGCAGCCACTAGGCCGCTATATGGGTATCGCCGTTGCCGGTTGTGAACCGGATGAAATGGGGATAGGCCCGATATATGCGGTACCTAAATTACTCAAACAACACGGCCTAACGGTCGATGATATTGGTCTGTTTGAACTTAACGAAGCGTTTGCTGTGCAAGTCTTGTATTGCGCTGATACGTTAAAAATTCCAATGGAAAAACTAAATGTAAGCGGTGGCGCGATATCAATTGGTCACCCTTACGGTATGAGTGGGGCTCGAATGGTCGGTCACGCGCTAATTGAGGGTAAGCGCCGCGGTGCAAAATATGTTGTTGTCACCATGTGTGTCGGTGGCGGTATGGGCGCGGCAGGGCTGTTTGAAGTGCTTTAAATAACTATAAATAACGACGAAAATCAGCCCGGTGGAGCTTACTCATACCTCATCTATTGATGTATATAGTTAGCTGTATCGCGCTTTTTAGTTGCCAAAATAGACCGCTATTACGGTCAACAGTTAAGGATTATTATGCCTATCAATACTCATCTTAGACGTCGCTCAATAGCGTTTATTAGTGCAACGTTTGCGATGCTTTTTTTTAATCTTGCCATGGCATCGACTACCGAGCCATTGCCATCATGGCAAGATGGCAAAAGTAAACAAGCAATTATTGATTTTGTTACTCGCGTTACTAATAAAGACAGTGCAGACTTTGTCGAAGTGAATGAACGCATCGTTACCTTTGATAATGACGGTACGTTATGGGCAGAACAACCCATTTACGCGCAGCTGTTATTTGCAATTGAGCGTATCCATAGCTTGGCGTCACAGCACCCTGAGTGGCAAACGAAGCCGCCGTTTTCCCTTATATTGAAAGGGGATGTTAAAGCAGCATTTAGCAGTTCCGCATCTGCGGTTAATGATATCGTCATGGCAGCAAATACCGGCATGAGTGACCTTGAATATCAAACGATTGTCGCTGCTTGGATCGCTACCGCGAAACACCCTGTCACACAAAAACCGATTACCAGTATGGTTTATCAACCTATGTTGGAATTGCTCGAATACTTCAGAGCCAACGAATTTAAAACATACATTGTTTCAGGCGGTGGTATCGAGTTTATACGAGCTTGGTCATCACAGGTGTATGGCATTCCCCCTGAACAGGTAATAGGGAGTGTCATGGCGCAAGAACTAGCCACGGAGTCTAACAAAACTATTATAAAAAGACTGCCAACGATGGCTTTTTATAATAACAAAGAAAACAAAGTTATTGCGATTAACAACCACATTGGTCGACGTCCGCTTGCCGCTTTTGGTAATTCAGATGGTGACTTACCAATGTTAAAATACGTGAGCGAAGGTGATGGCTTGCGATTAGCGATGCTTATACATCATACGGATGAAAATCGAGAGTGGGCGTATGATGCGAAGTCACAAATAGGTCAACTTGATAAAGGTTTACAACAGGCGCAATCACAAGGTTGGCTGATAGTGGATATGAAACAAGATTGGAATCGCATATATCCAGGCCAATAATAACTCTAAAATGTTCAACTTAAGCTAAATTAATGATTGCAAATCAGAATCATAAAGAATGCTCTGAAGTATCACACGCCAAGGTATTATCTAGCGGTAATACCTACGCTATTGTCGGTCGCACTCAATCGGTCATTAATCGAGAAAGCCAGAATACTCTCCATAACCGCTGCTGGCGATGACACCGCCATCTAAAACCAGAGTATGACCTGTCATCCAGTTTGAGGCTTTTGAACACAAATAGATGACACTGCCAGCGATATCATCACCATTACCTAAACGCTCTTTGGGCACCATTTGTTTAACAAATTGCTCCGTTTGTTTGTTCTCTACAGCATACTTTGTCATTTTGCTTAAAAAGAACCCTGGTGCAATGGCATTAATATTAATGTGTTTTTTTACCAGATCGGCGGCTAAATGACGGGTCATTTGCACAACCGCCGCTTTGCTAGCTGAATATGAATAATTGCTCATTCTTGGGTTGTTAAATGCATTAATTGAGGCAATGTTGACCACTCGGGAAGGATGCTCAGCATGGGCACTGTGAGATAACAATGGTAATAACTTTTGTGTTAAGAAAAATGGTGACTTTGCATTTAAATTCATTACCTTATCCCAGCCAACCTCAGGGAACTCAGTAAAGCTTGCCCCCCATGTTGCACCAGCATTGTTGATTAAAATGTCAATCTTTTCTTCGCTTTGTTTTATGGTTTCAACAAAAGCATTAATGCCTTCTAAACTAGATAAGTCAGCGACAATAGGAATGCATAGACTGTCGTCAACCAGATTTGATAGCTCGATAGCTGTGGCCTGCAATTGGGCTTCATTTCGAGCCGTTATGTAGGTTTTTACGCCGTGTTCCACCAACCCTTTGCTGATCATTTTTCCAATACTTCGAGAACCACCAGTGACAATGGCTGTCTTGCCTTTAACAGAAAATAAATTACTCATATTGTGCCTTTATAGTGTTATTTATTGGCTAAATCATTACGCCATTGTTGCAATATTGGTGCGATTTTTGTGTCAAGCATGACATAGGCCTGCTCTGTTAAATGCAAACCATCATCGACAAACCACTTGGGGTCATTAGTGATAAAATCATTAAACTCAAAATAACGATATTGATTACCACAAAAATCTTTAATTCGGCTATTAATCTCGTCAATTACGCCAAGTTGATTCGCCGCTTGCTTTTGCGGACATTTAATAATGGAAAAATACCCTATATGAGTCGCAGGAAAGGTGGTTTTTAGTTGCTTTAACAACAGCTGTACGTTGTTAATTATGTGCAAGCTATCATTGCCAAAGACCAAATCATTACTACCGCAATAGACGATAATGTGTCTTGCCTCTGGTAGTTTGGTTAAATCGGCTTGTAACCAATCAGCACTAGCTGTACTGCGAATGGCGTTGTTTGAAACCGCTAAGCTAGACCACTTTGGTGTGCCCCAAAATTCAAAAATACTACTGCCGATCATCACAATATCTAGCATGTTTACCTCTATTGGCTCGTTATATATCTGCTGCCAACCATGCTGCTTGATTGATGGCGCGTTTGGCGTCTAACTCTGCGGCTACATCTGCGCCGCCAATCACGTGAATGGGCCTTTCATAGCCCACATCGAGTAACGCGCTGTGTAGTGGTTTAAATGACACTTGGCCTGCACAAATAACCACATGGTCAACCTCGAGTAGTTGAATCTCGCCGTCGATACTAATTTCTAGGCCACGATCGCTAATTTCTCGGTATTGGACATTAGATAACATTGCGACATGCTTGTTCTTTAAACTTGCTCTGTGGATCCAGCCGGTTGTTTTACCAAGATTTTTACCTACCTTACTGGCTTTACGTTGTAATAAATAAATATCTCTCGGGCTTGGCGTTATATGTTTTGGCTGCAAACCTCCGCGCTGGCGATTATTTAAGTCGATACCCCATTCTTTGGTATAAAGCTGTTTGTCTAGTGCTGGCGATGTGCCTTGGTGGCTTAGATACTCGGCAACATCAAAACCAATGCCACCGGCGCCAATGATTGCCACACGCTTACCGATAGCAACTGTTTTATTGAGCACTTCGGTATAACTGACAACCTTGCTGTGATTAATACCTTTTATATCTGGTGTCCGTGGTGCAATGCCGGTTGCCAGTACGACTTCATCAAAATCAACCAACATGGTCGCTCTCACCTCGCAGCCTAAATGCATGCTGATATTCTCGTGAGCTAATTGTTTACCGAAATAACGGATTGTTTCATGGAACTCTTCTTTACCCGGAATTTGTTTTGCTAAGTTGAATTGGCCGCCTATATCTTCATGCTTATCAAATAAACTGACTTTATGACCGCGCTGTGCTGCATAGGTGGCGAATGCCATACCCGCAGGACCTGCGCCAACAACAGCGATATGTTTCGCATTTGTGGTTGTTAAAAAATTCAGTAAGGTTTCATTGGCCGCGCGAGGGTTGACCAAGCAAGACGATATTTTATTGTCAAAGGTATGATCCAGGCATGCTTGGTTACAGGCGATACAGGTATTAATGTTATCACTTTTATCCGCTTTGGCTTTGTTGATAAATTCGGGATCAGCAAGAAGAGGGCGCGCCATAGACACCATATCGGCATAACCATCAGTGAGTATTTGTTCAGCAACCTCTGGTGTGTTGATGCGATTACTGGTGATCACCGGGATATCGACAATGTCTTTAACCTGCTTGCTGATTTTCGCAAATAACGCTCTTGGAACCGATGTCGCAATGGTTGGCACTCGAGCTTCATGCCAGCCTATGCCAGTGTTAATTACCGTCGCCCCAGCTTTTTCGACTTCTTTAGCAAGCTGAAGTACTTCTTGTTGTGAACTGCCGTTTTCTATTAAGTCCAACATTGATAGGCGGTAGATAATAATAAAGTCATCGCCGATGCATTGGCGAGTTCGCTTGATAATTTCCAGTGGAAAACGAATGCGGTTTTTATACTCGCCACCCCATTGGTCCGTCCGTTTATTAGTATGCTCGACAATAAATTGATTTATTAGATAGCCTTCAGAGCCCATGATCTCGACACCATCGTAACCAGCCTGCTTTGCTAACTTTGCACAACGGACAAAATCTTCAATTTGTTGTTCTACATCATCGCTAGTTAATTCGCGAGGCATAAACGGGTTGATAGGGGCTTGAATTGCGCTAGGTGCAACCAACTCGGGATTATAGGCGTAACGCCCTGCATGCAGGATTTGCATGCAAATTTTACCGCCATGTTGATGTACCGTACGGGTAATGACTTCGTGGTTTTTGGCATCGTCTGCTGTGACCATTAAGGCAGCTCCTTTGGCTACCGCTCCTTCCTCGTTAGGGCCAATGCCGCCGGTTACAATAAGGCCTACACCACCAACAACTCGTTCTTTATAAAATGCTGCCATTCTCTGGAAACCATGTTCGACTTCTTCGAGGTTGGTATGCATAGAGCCCATTAATGAGCGATTTTTTATTGTTGTAGAGCCCAACGTTATTGGGCTGAGTAATTTTTCAAAAGGCATGTAAATGTAGCCATAAAGTAACAAGTTTTATCACTATATAATATTTTTAAGTAAATAAACATACTAAAAGTTCAAATTGGTTTTATACGATTATATGCTGCACTCTTGATTGTCGGTTTTGTCAAAATGACGCAAGTTGCTGATCGCTTATTTTTTGCCAAAAGGCGATTGTCTCATCATTGACTTGTTGTTGTTTCGTTTGGTCATGACCAAAGTGCAACACCATAACCGTGCCGTTATCTTTGTAGCTAGGCCAATTTTTTAGATACGGTGATATTGGATCAAGGTAAGCAATTGCTGCCCAATAAGACTGCATTTGCCAACTTAGCTCAGTCACTCTCGGTTCGCTACCATAAAAAGCTTTATCTAAATTACCAAACACCAAACCTATATCGGCAATGTGGGGGCAACCCAAACTTGGTATCACTGACCGACGAGACAGTTTATAGCCATAGCCGTGACCACCTGCAGATATGTGCTTATCAAGTAAACGATGACTTGGCTGGCCAAACCAATACTCAGATAACACTTCATTAAGTCGATCTTGTGGTGTGATAGCTACCTGGTGTTGCCTATGGCTAATTTGTTGATCTGTTAATGCTAAGCATTGTTCGATGTTTTGCTCGCCAACGAGCGATGTTATTGACGCGAGCAAGGCTTTGTCAGTGGTTATGTTTTGTCCTAACAGGGCGGCAAAATATGCCCATTCATCAGTGTTAGTACCGCTTATTAGTGTGATGTGTTTTGCGTTGCCTTGTGCGATTGCTTCATGGGGCGCAATAGGCAGGGTGTTGCCATCAATGACCGGTTTAAATGGCAAAATGCCAAATTGTTTGTAAACAGATAGGTCGGTTAAAAATCCTTGTTGCAAGCTCATTATTTGTTCGCTTGGTATCGTTGTCAAATCATCCAACGAGTAACCTTGCTGCTCAGCATAGCAAACAAAACGTTGAGCAATGCGGTTAGCTTGCTCTTTGGTCGCGTAGGTATGAGCTGCGCCACTTTGCAATATAGCTTTGTGAAAAAAGGTGTTTGCTAATGGCGAGGCAAGTAAGCAAGCAATGCTCATTGCACCGGCAGATTCACCGAATACTGTCACGTTATTCGCATCCCCAGAAAACGCATGGATATGCTTTTTAACCCATTTCAACGCGGTGATCTGATCACCAAGTCCTTCATTTCCGGTTGATTGAATCTTATTATTGCTAACATCGCACAGCCGTAAATAACCAAGCACTCCCAGTCTATAATTAATGGTAACGACCACAACATTGGCGTTAGCGGCGAGGGTCTTCGCATCATAAATAGGTTGCGAACCGGCACCGTTTAGAAAACCGCCACCATGTATCCAGACCATAACAGGCAGTTTTTTGTCTGACTGAGGCGCATAGATATTGAGGTTCAAACAATCTTCGCTTTGCGCTAAATCATTTGCGTATTGTAATAGTGGATTATGGTCGAAGGTTTGCGGCGCAATATTGCCAAATGATTGGCTAGTTTGTTCTATGGTTGACCGTACCTGACTCGAGCTCCAACGAGGCGTGTTGGTTTTAAGCACAGCATATGCGATACCATGGTGGGTTGTGATCGCCGTGTCATTTTGAGGTTGATTGTTCAGCAGCTGACGTTTTTGCGTTGCTGATGGCTTTATCTGCTGTTCAATTTTTGAATTGGTGCTCATGCGCGTACTTGCCGTAATACTGTCTGGTATAAATACATACCACTTGTTCGATTTATTGGCAAATTGTTTATCTTTTTAGCGATTTGCAAGGCCGTTTTGCTCTTTATTATTGTTTAATTTTTTGTTAAATAATTCTTGTAAGTTATATTTACATACTGTAAGTTCAAATCATAAAGATTAATTATTATTACCAATGTGCCCATTTTTTAATGGCATAAATAGGGTAGGAATTAGATGTTAAAACTTACTTTCTTTACCAAGTTTTCATATGGTGTAGGTCAGATCTCTCAAGGCGTTAAAGACACGGCGTTTCAATCATTTGTAGTCTTTTATTTTAGTCAGGTCTTAGGAATGCCCGCCATTATGGCTGGTTTTGCTGCACTAATAGCCCTCCTTGTTGATGCGATTACCGATCCATTAATGGGCGATGTTTCCGATAATTGGCACTCTAAATGGGGTCGTAGACATCCATTTATGATTGCAGCAGTGATACCGTTTCCGCTGTCATTGTTTATGCTGTTTTCACCGCCTGCAGGTCTCGATCAGCAAGGCTTGTTTTTATGGCTAGTGTGTTGGTCAATCATTGTACGTGTGATGTTGACGCTATTTAATGTACCACACAACGCGCTTGGTGCTGAGTTGAGTAAAGATTACCAAGAGCGCACTAAAATTGTCAGCTATCGAACGTTTTTAGGCTATGTAGGTGGCATCTCACTATCGGTCATTGCCTTAAACACCTTTTTTAAAGTGACCGAGCAAAACCCATATGGCATGTTGAATGCTCAAGGCTATAGCCAGTTGGGGCTACTTGCGGCTGTAATCGCCTTTGTTGCCATGGTGTTTTGTATCTTGGGTACTAAAAATACCATTGCGCATTTACCAAAGGCGCCCAAGGACCAAAAGAAAGTCGATTTTAAGCGAAGTTTTCGTGCGTTTGCTGAAGCGTTAAAGTTACGTCCATTTCGCCTTATATTTATCGTTCAAGTATTGACTATGGTCGCCGGTGGGGCGGGTGCAACGTTTATGCTCTATATTGGCAGCTACTTTTTTGCCTTATCGCCAGCTGAAATTTCCTTACTGACATTAACCATTGTTGTTGGATTAGTACCCGCAACGATCATTGCCCCGGTATTATCGAAAAAAATCGATAAAATGCCGAGCTTAGTGCTTTGTCTATTGGTCGCGACAGTATTTAGTTTTAGTCCAATCATATTGCGTTTATTAACCGTGTTACCTGAAAACGGTTCGCCAATGATTATGCCTATTTTGTTCTCTACCTACGTTGTGGGCTATAGCTTTTTCATTGCTGCGGGAATCATTATTGGCTCAATGTTAGCCGATGTTGCTGACCTACACGCCACCACTACTCGTAAACGCCAAGAAGGAATATTCTTTGCTGCCAATTCGTTTGCCCAAAAAGCGACGTTTGGCTTAGGAACGTTAATTGCCGGTATTGGCCTAGACGTTATTGCTTTTCCAAAGCAAGTCGATGTATCCCAAGTGAGTGCTGAGGCATTGTTTGATTTGGGGATGATTGCAGGTCCAGTACCTATGCTTATTTACCTAATTTCGGCGTATATCGCCACTAAATACGATCTAAATAAAACCAAACATACAGAAATTTGTATACAACTTAACGAACAAAAAAACTAACTCATCTAAGGCCATTAAAAGCATGCGTCGATATGCGGCTCTTTGATACATAAAAATAAAACAAAAACATCAAGAATAACGAGGATACTTATGAGGGAAATCACCAACAAGGCTTTGCGATTTAAATTATCGCCTTTGGCCTGCGCTATGTTAGTTACTGGCTTTAGTGCATCGGGTTACGCACAAGAAGATGCTGTTGATACAGACGAAGCTGGTATTGAAGTGATTCAGGTTACATCAACCAAACGGGCAACATCGTTGATGGAAACCGGTCAAGCGGTTAGTGCATTTAATGCGGATTCAATGGAAGATTTGGGCATTGATGATGCACAAGGCTTAGTTCAATATTCACCGTCACTGGTTATTACCTCAAATCGTGTCTCTATTCGTGGTGTTGGTCGTCCAACAACATCGTTAGGTTCAGATCCGGGTGTTGGTATTTATACTGACGGCGTTTATAACACTGAAAATGGTGTATTTAGCTATTGTAACTTTTGTGACGTTGACCGTATTGAGGTACTTCGTGGGCCGCAAGGGACATTGTATGGTCGCAATGCCGTCGGTGGTGCAATTAACTTTATCAGTACCGAGCCGCAAAAAGACTTTGGTGGATACATAAACCTAGAAGCAGGTAACGATGGCTATTTGTTAACGCAAGGCCAAGTAACCGGTGGTTTAGGTGATATTTTCTCCGCTATCGTAACGGTATCTAAAAAAGAACGTGACGCACTGCAAGAGAACATTGCTGAAGGTGTCGCTGACTTAGACGATGAAGACCGCACCTATTTTTCGGCGACATTGAAAGCGGATTGGAGTGAAAACTGGACCAGTTCATTACGTTATATGAACACCGATCGTGACGAAAATCCATCTCCTGGTTATCTGTTAGACGAATACCCAACGGATTACATTAATATAGGCCCAGCCAATTTACCCGGCATGTATCCAAACTCCGTCGCATTGAATCATTTATCGGGTTACACCATGGCTAACCCAGCGGTTGATGACGAAAATAAAATCAATGTCGATACCGTCGGCCACTTAAGCTCTGAAACCGAGCGTTTTATCTTTACCAATGTCATCACTGTCGGCGACATTGATGTTAAATATATCTACGGTGATTACACCTTAGATTACGATTCATTGGCGGATGGTGATGTAACCAACGCCGCCTATGGTGCAATGGACTTCTCCATGATGTTCGCTGAAACAACCGGTGCATTTATTCCTGGTGGTCCGTTCTACCTACCGAACCCTATCACTGGCGAACCTATCACCTTAGCATCAGATATGACGACAAGTATCAAACAAGACGTTGATACCAGTTCTCATGAATTGCAATTCATCTCGAATTTCGATGGTAACTTTAATTTTATTGCCGGTCTTTACTATTACAACAGTGAAGAGAGTCAATACAATGACTTTGTTGAACGTGGCTTTGGCTTAATGCAAGGCGATGCAATCAATGCGTACTATGGTTCTTTCCCACCTGAATTTGGTCTGCCATCAGACACCGGTACATTCTTAGGTTTACCCGGTGTGCAATTGAGCTTGTATCAGTTTAATGCTGCATTGTTAGGTGGTGCACCATTTAAAGCTACGCCAGAAGGTGACGGAGGCTATCTATATTCAACTCAAAATGAATTAGAAACCACATCGAAAGCAGTTTACGGTCAAATTGAATATGACATGACAAATGAGCTGACATTAACCGCTGGTCTGCGCTATTCGGAAGACGAAAAAGAGGGTTCTGATGATGTCTTCACTTACTTGTTTGTGCCGCAAACACAACACAAAGTAAAAGATGATTGGAGTAAAGTAACTTGGCGCCTACAAGCCGATTGGCAGATGAACCAAGACACTTTGTTATACGGTTATGTCGCAACAGGTTATCGTTCAGGTGGTTTCAACTTAGGTGCTGCGGCGACCGACGATCCTGACTTGGTTGATCCAGAAGAGCTTACAGCGTTTGAAGTTGGTTATAAAAAATCGATGTTTGATAATCGCGCGAATCTGTCATTAGCCGCTTATTACTATGATTACACTGACTTACAGGTGCAGTCTGATAAGTTGGAATCCGGTGTTATCACATCGTCATTTGATAATGCCGCTGAAGCCTCCGTGCTTGGCCTTGAAGCTGAATTACAGTTTTTACTTACTGATGATTTAGTGATCAATACCACCTATTCATATAACGAATCTGAATACGATGATTTTACCGCTATCGACTCTATCGCCTGTGCTTTTTATGGTGAATGTGAGATTCAAGACTTGTCGGGTAATCAGCTAAATATGGCACCTGAAAACAAGTTTAGTATCGCTGGTACGCAATACTTCGATTTGAACGACAAGGGTTCTATTGCTTTAACCGCAAGCTACTCCTATGTTGGCGAACAGTATTCTCGTGAATTTAACCGTGATGATATTGATAAAGTGGACAGTTATGACAGCATCGATGCCCGTTTAAGTTGGACATCGCCAGAAGAGGCCTTTGTGATTGCCGCGTTTGTGAAAAACGCTGGAGATGAGCGTAATGTACTTCGCTACAGCGCACCGTCAACACAAACCCGAATGCAAGCGGCTGAATTATCCGATCCAATTACCTACGGATTGCAGTTGCGTTATAGCTTTTACTAACGAGAAAGTAGGTAGGGGCCACTAGTTAAGTGGCTTCTACCTGAACTGCTCTTATGTTTAGGTCGATATAATGAAACAAATTGAGCAAGTATTGAAAGAGTGTAGTTGGTTTCAAGGGCTTCCTGACAATGGGTTAGCTGAATTAACCAAGTCTGCACGCATAAAACACTACAAAGACAAAACATACCTATATCGATTGGAAGATACGTCAAATTATGTTTATTGCGTTTTGTCGGGCTTTGTTCGGGTCAAAATTAGCAGTATTCAAGGACAAGAATTTGCCATTACCGAGTTTTCTACCGGGGCTTGGTTTGGTGAGTTTGCTTTAACCGATAAACCCATTCGTATGTTTGAAGCACAGGCATTAGAAGATTCTCAACTACTAGAAATTCCCAAGCACGTTGTACAAAACCTGGCTGATAAACATCCAGTTATTTATAAAAACTTATTTCTCGAGCAAACAGACCGTACCGCAAAAATGTGTGAATTACTTGCAGGAATGTTGTTCTACCCACTTAGTGCCAGAGTAGCCGGACGACTGCTTTGGTTTGCACATCATTATGGTCAGCAAACAGAGATAGGTGTGCAGATTAACAAAAAGATGAGCCAACAAGAGATAGCCGATCTCACGCTAGGCTCTAGACAGCGAGTAAATAAAGTTATTAAAACCTTGGAAAGTGACGGCGTGATTGCCATCAAAGGCTTGCGGTATTTGGTTAAAGATATGGCGGCATTAAAAGAACATACTCGGCTTAAAAATGATTAACCGACAGAGGTTAATCAACCTTTTAAAAGGTGTCACCTTAGTGACAAAAATACTAAAGCGACCGCGTTACACTCAAGCAACATAGAGAGACTAGGACATGTAATGTCCTGATGATTGAATTAGGAAAATTATGAATTCAGCAGTTAATTCAGGCAATGAACATTTTGATGTGTTGATTATAGGGGCCGGCATTTCAGGCATCGGATCGGCATATCATTTGCAGCAACAACATCCAGATAAACGCTTTTGTATATTGGATGGTTTGGAAAGTTTTGGCGGTACCTGGTTAACACATAAATACCCAGGGATCCGTTCCGACAGTGACTTATTTACCTTTGGCTATCGCTTTAAACCATGGACAGGTAAGCCGATAGCGTCTGGTGAAGAGATTTTAAACTACATGAATGAAGTGATCAGTGATAATCATTTAGATGATCACATTCGTTATAACCATAATGTGTTAACCGCAAATTGGTGCAACCAAAGCCAGTTATGGACAATTACCGCCTTTGACAAAGCAACACAGCAAAACAAGCGATTTACGGCAAATTTTTTGTGGATGTGCCAAGGCTATTACAAACACGATAAAGGTTATACCCCTAAATGGGATGGCATGGATGAATTTTCTGGCGAGTTGGTTCACCCGCAAAACTGGCCTGAAAATCTAGATTATCAAGACAAAAAGGTCGTTATTATTGGTTCTGGTGCAACCGCTGCGACGTTGGCACCAAATATAGCAGGGCAGAGTAAACACGTCACATTGCTGCAGCGCTCACCAACCTATTTTTTCCCACGTAAAAATGAAAATGAATTAGTCGAACAGTTACGCAAACTTAATATTGATGAATCTTGGATTCATGAAATTGCACGCCAACAAATCCTGCAAGAGCAAGCAGGCTTTATTAAATTAGCTCAGGATTACCCTGGGGAAGTCAAAAAAGCTTTGATCGACGGTGTTAAGGCGCATCTAGAGCCCGATTTTGATGTAGAAAAACATTTTACGCCGCAATACAACCCTTGGCGACAACGAATTGCTGTAGTCCCTGAAGGAGATATTTTTGCCGGTATTCGTAGCGGTAAGGCAAGTATCAAAACAGACGAAATAGAGTGTTTTAATGCGCAAGGCATCCAACTCAAGTCCGGTGAACAGCTTGACGCGGATATCATTATTTCTGCCACCGGATTCAATCTATCGGTACTTGGTGGAATTGAATTTTCGGTTGATAAGCAAGCGATTAATTTTGCCGAAAAAGTTGGCTACAGAGGATTAATGTTTACCGATGTGCCAAATATGGCATGGGTTATGGGCTATTTTCGAGCAAGTTGGACACTGCGTGTCGATTTGATCGGTGACTTTATTTGTCGATTGTTAAAACACATGGATGACAAACAGGTTAAACAAGTCACTATGACGTTGCGTGAAGAAGACAAAGAGATGGAGTTATTGCCATGGATTAATACCGACGAGTTTAATCCCGGTTATATGCTGCGTTCGTTGCATCTAATGCCAAAGCGTGGCAATAAACCTGAGTGGCAACACACACAAGATTACTGGTCAGAAAAAGACGTACTACCCAATGTCAATCTTGATGATGAACTGTTCGTGTACAGATAAGTCACTATGAAAGCATTCGTTTTTGAAACCACAAAATCAATCGTCAGCGAAATAGGCGCAATCAAACACATTGCTACTATTTGTAACAAGCTTAACATCGAAAAGCCGCTGATTGTGACCGATCAGGGGATTGTTGATTGCGGCTTACTTACGTCAATAATGAGCAGTCTAAATGATGCCAATATCAGCGCTCAGATCTTCTCTGACGTTAGCGCTGATCCACAAGATGCGTTGATCGAACGAGTGGTTGAATATGCGCAACAACATGCTGTCGATGGGGTCATTGGCTTTGGTGGTGGCAGTTCTATGGACACCGCCAAATTAGTCGCGCTGTTAGCCTCTAGTGACGAGCAACTGCAGGATATATACGGCATAGAGCAGATTAAGGGTGAACGTTTTCCTCTAGTACTGATACCAACCACAGCAGGTACAGGTTCTGAAGTGACCCCTATTGCCATTGTCACCACAGGCGAGACTACCAAAGCTGGTGTCGTTTCTGCAAAATTGCTTCCGGATGTCGCGTTACTTGATGCCGAATTGACCTTGAAGTTACCAGCTCATGTAACAGCTGCGACTGGGATAGACGCTATGGTTCATGCCATTGAAGCCTACACCAGTGCAATTAAAAAGAACCCTTATTCGGATCTATTGGCAAAACAAGCGTTGCAATTGCTGTCTGAAAATATTGTTGAGGCGACGTTTAATGGCAAAAATTTGGCAGCCAGACAAGCGATGTTGTTAGGTGCATGTCTAGCAGGCCAAGCATTTGCAAATGCACCCGTCGCGGCAGTGCACGCCTTGGCGTATCCATTGGGGGGACACTTTCATATTCCGCACGGCTTGAGTAACTCGCTAGTATTGCCGCATGTCCTACGTTTTAACGTCAGTGCAGCCAGTGAATTGTATGCTCAGCTTGCGCCTTTCATCGACAGCACCATCTGTATGTCGCAAAGCCAGCAACAGATAACACATGCTCTGATTGATTATATTGCCAAGTTAATTAAGCAACTGAATTTACCGACCAGCCTTAAAGACCTAGGTGTTAAATACGCTGATTTAGGTACCTTAGCGAACGACGCTATGTTGCAAACTCGTTTATTGGTTAATAACCCAAAACCTGTGAACTTAGCCGATGCAAAAGAGATTTATTTATTGGCCTATAAAGGCTTTTAATTCGTTTGAGAATGAAACCAAACAATGACAAACACAACACAACCACTTGAAGACAAAGATAAAGACAGTTATCGATACTTTTTTCCAATCACCACGCGGTGGATGGATAATGACATGTTTGGTCATGTCAACAATGTTAACTATTATTCATTTTTCGATACGGTTATTAATCAATTTTTAATTGAATATGCCGGCTTTGAGCCCAATAACAGCCAACAAATAGGATTTATTGTGTCATCACAATGCCAATATTTTCACTCGCTTTGTTACCCAGAAAAGTTGATTGGTGCAGTAAGAATTAATCGTATTGGTAATAGCTCAGTAGAGTATGGTGTGGCCATATTTAAAGAACACAGCAATTGTGCGGCGGCGACAGGGCAATTAACCCACGTGTTTGTCAATCGCACAACACAAACGCCTGAGTCAATTAATGAGCAAATGCGTGCGGCTATGCAGCGTGCTATGAGCAATAAGGATGTTTACGGTGAGTGATCTGAATGCCAACAAACAATGCCAAGAAGCAATCGTTAATGTCAACGGTATAGATATCGCTTATCAACTTTACGGTAATAGTGACCATCCTACGTTAGTGTTAATCCATGGCCTTGGTGCGCCACTGACCGCGTGGCCCATGGCTATGGTTGAGCAATTTGTTGAACGGGGCTTTCAGGTTTTATTGTTTGATAACCGAGATATCGGTTATTCGCAACAACTTGAGCATCTTAAAATACCAAATCTGGCATGGCTGGTGGTTAAATCGAAACTTGGTTTACCGATTAATGTACCCTATAAGCTCGAAGACATGATGCTAGATACCATAGCCTTAGTTGATCATCTTAATATCAAGAACTTCCATCTAATCGGTGCATCAATGGGGGGGATGATCGCGCAATTACTCGCCATTTATTATCCGCATCGGGTTAAGACGTTAACGTCGATCATGTCGACAACCGGCAATAAAACGTTGCCGAAGATGAGCGATGAGGTGAAACACATTTTCAGTGCTAAGCCAGACTCTAATAGTGAACAAGATATCGTTAAATTTAATGTACAAAAGTGGCGAATTATCGGCAGTCCAGACTATCCCGCACAAGAACATTACCTAAACAACTACGTTAAAGGGCTTGTGCGTCGAGGTCTTTATGGTAAAGGAACGTTGCGACAGATGCTGGCGGTCATGGCAGGAAAAAACCGCGAGAAACAGCTTGCTGAGATTAACGTGCCTACCTTAGTGTTGCATGGCGGTGCAGACCCGCTTATTCGCGTCGCATGCGGTGAAGCGACTGCCCAGTCAATTCGCAACGCAACATTAAAAATATACCCTGGAATGGGACATGATTTTCCCGTTGAACTGCTACCATCTATCGTCTCCGATATCAGCGGTCATATCCAAACCCATATAAAAACAAAAAAGGACCAATGTGATGAATCAGTATGAAAATTCGGTTGCGGTTATTACCGGCGCGGCATCAGGCATTGGCTTAGCATTGGCAAGCAGATTAGCCGAACAAGGATGTCATCTTGCCTTGGCTGATCGTGATATCAACGGCTTAGAAGCGGCGAAGCAACATATCGAAGCGCTAGGGGTTAGATGCTTGATTGAAGATCTAGATGTGGCTGATAACAGCGCATTTCTAGCATTTGCAGCAAACGTTGAAAAGGAGTTTACTGAGATCAATTACCTTTTCAATAATGCTGGGGTCAGTTTAATCGACTCGGTAGAGAATCAGTCGCTTGACGACTTTCATTGGTTAATGAACATCAATTTTTGGGGCGTTGTACATGGTACAAATGCGTTTTTGCCCGCTCTTAAACGTGCACCAAAAGCACACATTATTAATGTATCAAGCTTGTTTGGCTTGTTATCGTTGCCATTAACCAGTGCTTATAATGCTTCCAAATTTGCCGTTAGAGGTTTCTCTGAATCATTGAAAATGGAAATGGCTGGCACGAATGTCTCGGTACATTGTGTGCACCCGGGCGGTATAAAAACCAATATAACCAATAACGCAAAAGTCACCGCAAAATCGGTCACTAAAAGTGAGATCCTTGAGGGTTTTAACAAACAAGCGATCACCACGCCTGAGCAGGCTGCTGATGCTATTTTAGCTGGCGTTGAACACAAAAACAGACGTATTTTAGTTGGCAAGGATGCCAAACTGTTAGATAAAATTGTTCGTTGGTTTCCAAACAGTTATGAAAAACTATTGGGTTTTGAAAAGGGCGTGTTAAAGAGTAGGAAGGGCAATAGTTAACCACTCTGGACTCACTTTATTGGATAAACTAAACCGTAGATGTTCGATTATTCAAACATCTGCGGTTGTTCTGCACAAATGACCTGAAACATTGGCATAAAACTAAAAAAACCGGCCAACTCACTGCCCACCACTTGATGTGCAGATTGCGCAGCTTCATTGGTAATGATTGTTGGTGTACCTGCGGCTTCTGCCAATAATTGCGCCTGACAGCTTCTTTCCATCGTTATAAACCACCATGCGGCTGCTTCAACCGTAAGACCAACCGTAAGTAAACCGTGGTTCTGTAAAATCGCCGCTTTATTATTTGTGATCGCATCGGCAATTCGTTTACCTTCACTTTGCTCCAAAACTACGCCGGTAAAATCATCAAATAGCACATGGTCTTGATAAAATGCGCAAGCATCTTGGGTAATAGGGTCAAGAGTTTTCGCTAACGACGACCACGCTTTACCATAAAGAGAGTGAGCGTGGGCAGCGGCGTTAATATTAGGATGAGCTTGGTGAATCTGCGAATGGATGGCAAACGCTGCGCCATTTAATAAACCGTCACCTTCGACCACGTCCCCTTGATGATTAACTAACAATAATTTCGACAGGGTCATTTGTTTAAACGACACCGCCATAGGATTTACCCAAAAATGGTCGAGTTTTTCAGGATCGCGAACGGTAATATGTCCAGCTAAGCCTTCATCAAAACCAAATTTACCAAATAGTCGAAATGCCGCCACTAAGGCTCTTTTTCGATGCTCGCGAATCTCTGCAATAGTATCGCCCTCATGAATGCTAGGTGCATTGCCTTTGGTATTCATGACCGCATCGTTGGTTGATTTGTTCATGGTGATCCTTTCACTATTAAGTTGATAAAAATTATAACGTCAGGCCGCTATCTAAACGAATGACTTGTCCTGTCATGTTATCCGATCCGATTAAAATAGCCAAAATACTGGCGGCAACATCACTGGACTGACTAATACGTTTTATTGCTGAATGCGCTAGGGTGTAATCTTTAGCTGCCTGCCAATTATCACCCCAGCCACTTTTTGCCCATTTATCATCTATAAGGCCAGGGCAAATGGCATTGACGCGAATGTTTTGCGGCCCTAAAGTTTTCGCCAACGTTTTGGTTAGACTGTTTAATCCCGATTTTGACGCGCAATATGCAATCGAACTGCCATGTGCTGTTAAACCAGCGATACTTGATGTCATGACGATTTCACCACCGCTAATGGCTAGGTGGGGAACAGCAGCACGACTAATATAAAACGGCCCAAGCAGATTGGTCGCTAAGGTCTGTTGCCATACATCGTCGCTTAAAAGGTCTAGTTCATGATGCGGCACAAATTGAGTATAACCGGCGTTATTAATAACGATGTCTAAGCGTTGATAGGTTGCTACAGCAAATTCAACTAAGTCTGTACATTGTTGCTGGTCACGAACATCAGCCTGATAAATCTCTGCTTGACCACCCAGGGATGTAATGTGTTGTTGGGTTTTTAGCGCGCCTTGTTTGTTGTTGGCATAATTTATAACGACGCGAACACCATTTTGTGCAAGCTGTATCGCCGTTTGTGCTCCTACGCCGGAACTCGCACCGGTTACTAACGCAACTTTATTCTTCAACTCCACTTTGACCGCCTTTTAAAGTTAAACACCGGATAATGGTTTTCCGGCTATGGTTATTCGATGCAATACGCGTTCTTCACCTTGATAATCATTGTTTGCAAAGTGCCAGGTGCAGCGATTATCCCAAATAGCGATGGATCCGGGCTGCCAATTAAATTCACAAATATATTCTGCTTTGCTGCCGTGTTCGTATAGGTAATTCAGCAAGGCAAATGCTTCGTCAGTATGCCAGTGTTCAAATCCAACGGTATGGCCTTTGTTGACATACAGAACTTTACGTTTACTTTCAGGGTGGACAATGATAACTGGGTGTTTCGCAGTGCTGACTTCGACATTGTCAGCGAGCTTATCGGCTAAATCGGTGCCAGCAAAATAGCCGCCTTTGCCGTATAAATGATCATTGGCATGCAATGCATTAATGCTTGCTAGAGTGTGTTGTAAACCCGGCGATAAACCATCATAGGCAGCATACATGTTGGCAAACTTAGTTGCTCCCCCTTGGGATGGTAATTTCCGAGCGACTAATATTGATGCCATAGCCGGTTCATCATCGTAGGAATGATCAGTATGCCAGCCACCGCCAATATTGGTTGTTTGATTCTTATCTTTGCTCACTACTGCTATGTCAGGATAACCAGGCAATGATTTAAATATCTTATTTTTGACAATGCTGCCAAAGCGCAATGCCAGTTGTTTATGTTGTTCTGGAGATATATCTTGATTTCGGAAAAAGACCAAGCCATGTTCGATAAACGCTTGCTTAATGACTAAAAACTCACGGTCGGTAAGGCTGGCCAAATTTACATTGTCAATTGTAACGCCACATTTAGGGCTAAAGCGGGTAATTTTCATGGCTATTGTTATTCCAAATTATTAGCATCTTGCTAGCAATGCATCGATTTAAGTTCGATAAATTCATTTAAACCAGCCGCACCCCATTCGCGACCATTGCCGGATTGTTTGAATCCACCAAAGGGTGCATTGTAGTTAAAGTTGCCACCGTTAATGGTAATTTGACCAGCGCGAATATGCTTGGCGATATCGACGGCTTGATCTTGTGTTTCTGCCCATACTTTTGCCGCCAAACCATATTGACTATCGTTGGCGAGGCTGATGGCATGCTCTATATCTTGATAAGCAATAAAACACACGACGGGGCCAAAAATTTCTTGCTGTGCTATCACCATATCGTTCTCGACATCGGCAAACACCGTTGGTTTAACATAAAAACCTTTATCTAAGCCATCAGGTTTTTCTAACCCGCCAGTAATGAGCGTGGCGCCTTCGTTTATACCTGTTTGAATATAGTTGAGCACGGATTGTTGTTGTTTCGCCGAGCAAAGAGGGCCGATAAAGCTTTGTTCGTTGTCTGGTTCGCCAACGATCAACGTCTCTGTCACGGCTTTGGCTATATCAACCGCTTGCTGATATTGACTTTGATGGACCAAAACTCGTGTTGCGGCTACACAGGTTTGGCCACTATTAAACATCACTGATATGATGGCGTCGCTAATCGCTTGCTCAAGCGGTGCTGTTGGGCTGATAATATTTGCTGACTTACCACCGAGTTCTTGGCACACACGTTTTACCGTTGGTGCGGCATTCAGCGCAACGTTTATTCCTGCCGATGTTGAGCCAGTAAAGCTGACTAAGTCGACATCTGGGTGTTTTGTCAGCGCATTACCGGTTGTTTCGCCATCGCCAGTGACCAGATTAAACACACCAGCGGGTAGGCCAACTTGTTGTAGTATTTCGGCAAACATAATGGCGTTTAACGGTGTCTCTTCACTCGGCTTAACGACCATAGTACAACCCGCAGCCAATGCAGGCGCAACTTTTGCGATCAGTTGATGCAATGGAAAGTTCCAAGGCGTTATCAAGGCGCAAACACCAATGGCTTCTTTAATAACGATTGAATTATCTATGTGCTCTTGAGTATCCATGCTTTTAGCTAGCGCAGCATATGGCAACATACCCGCTAAAGGGCCGCCGGTTTGAACCATGTCAGATAACACGATGGGCATGCCTAGCTCAGAACTGATGGTGGCTGCCATATCTGCACGTTTTTGGCTCAGCTTTGTGACAATAGCCTCTATGTATCTGCCACGTTCATCACTGCTGACATATTGCCAAGTCTTAAACGCCTCTTTTGCAGCGTCTACTGCATCATTGACATCTTGCTCGTTAGCGATGGCAATCGACGCAATGGTTTTTTCTGTCGCTGGGTTTACTACGTCCAGTTGAGTTTTGCTATGGGCCTCAACCCAACGGCCATTTATCAATAGTTTTTGACAGCTTGCCATTTTAACCTCTTCTATAACGCAAAAAAGCTCGAAATTTACACGAGCTTTACGATTTGTTTTCCGAAATTTTTACCGCTAAGCATGCCGATAAATGCTTGTGGCGCATTGGCAATCCCATGCGCAGTACTTTCTTTAAATTTTAATGAACCATCGATGACACCTTGGGCGAGTGCCATGGTTGCAGTTGGGTATTCGTCTAGCCAATCACTGACTAGGAAAAATCCGTGTTCGGGAGTTGGTTTGAGTTTTGCTAATACTTGAAAAGGCGTTTCGGCTGCAACGCTTGTATCGTTGTAATTGGAGATGAAGCCACAAATAGGCACTCTAGCGCCTTCATTTAAGAGAGGTGCCACAGCATTTAAGGTGCGCCCACCAACGCCTTCCCAATATATATCAATACCATTGGCACAGGTTGTTGTTAATGCCTGCTCAAAATCATCCGCTTGATAATTGAGGCATTCATCAAAGCCTAATTGTTGTTTTACGTATTGGCATTTTTGCGCACTGCCAGTAACACCAATGACTCGCAACCCATGTTGTTTTGCTAATTGACCAACAACAGAACCTACAGCACCCGAAGCAGCGGAGACGACAATAGTTTCTCCTGGTTGTGGTTTGGCCTTGTGCTTAAAGCCCAAATAGGCTGTTCTGCCAGGCATGCCAATGACACCGAGATAAGCGGATAAAGCGATTTGATCATTAAATACAGGGTAAAGTGCCGATGATCTTTGGTGGCTAACAAAGTGGGTTTGCCAACCAGACATAGAACAAACAAACGTGCCAATATGGTATTTATCACTTTTCGACGCAATGACCTCGCCAACCGCTTCGCCGGTGATTATCTCACCTTCTTGCAATGGCTCGGCGTATGATTTTTTTAAGCTCATACGGCCTCTCATATAGGGATCTAGCGATAAATAGTGGTTCTTTATCAAGACCTGACCATCAGTTAAATCATCGCTATCAATGTTGTGTGATTGTAAGCAAAAGTCAGCAAGTTTAGGCATACCCACAGGACGCGTGCTCATAACTATGGCTTTATTAATGATCTGTGTCATGGTTGGCATTTCTTGTTAAAAGCTAAAGTGTTCGCTTGGTAATGTCATTAAACTTTTTGCACCATTGCCTATGCAGGCAAGATGACCATGAGCTTTTGGCAAAATTCGGTCAAAGTAAAACTCAGCAGTGTGTAATTTTGCCTTGTAAAAATCCGCATCTTGAGGGTTAACGGCTAGCATGGTATCCGCGGTTTTTGCCATTTTAAGCCACATATAAGCTAAGGTTATGTAGCCAGATAACATTAAGTAATCAACAGAAGCTGCGCCAATTTCATCAGGATTTTTTGCCGCTTTCATAGCGATGTCTTGTGTCACTTCTTGCCATAATTCAATGTATTCTCGTAATGTTGCGCAAAAGTCAGCAAACTTTCCGGATTGGTGTGCCTGACAAAACTCTAGGATTTCATCGGTGAAATTGCTGAGTAGGTTGCCGTTACTGCCAATCACTTTTCGACCTATGAGATCCAACGCTTGAATGCCTGTGGTACCTTCATAGATACAGCAAATTTTGGTATCTCTTAACAGTTGTTCCATACCCCATTCTTTAATAAAACCATGTCCGCCGAGGACTTGGATACCATAACTTGTGGCATCAACCGCGGTTTCAGTTAAGAACGCTTTGGCGATTGGCGTTAGCAACGCGAGACGATCATCGGCGAGTTTTTTGTCCATATCAGTGCTGCCCGCGTGAGAGGTATCAACCAAATGAGCTAAATACGTCACTAAGGCACGGCCGCCTTCTGCAAACACTTTTTGGGTTAAAAGCATACGTCTAACATCAGGATGCACTATGATTGGATCAGCGACACCATCCGGGTTTTTAATGCCAGTCATCGACCGCATTTGTAAACGCTCTTGTGCGTAAGATAGAGCACCTTGAAATGAAGCTTCTGTTGCTGCAACACCTTCATTGGCAACACCTAATCTGGCGCCATTCATAAAGGTAAACATGCAATGCAGACCGCGGTTTTGTTCCCCGATCATATAACCTTTGGCATTATCAAAATTGATCACGCAGGTAGCGTTACCATTGATGCCCATTTTATGTTCAATCGACCCGCAACTTACGCCATTTTCGTCGGCTATTGTGCCATCGTCGTTGACGTTGAATTTGGGAACCACGAACAATGAGATACCTTTGGTGCCTGCAGGGGAGCCAGACACTCTGGCAATAACTAAGTGAACGATATTTTCAGACAAGTCGTGTTCACCGGCTGAAATAAATATTTTACTGCCGTTTAGAGAGTAAGTACCGTCTTCGTTAAGGTCAGCTTTGGTGCGTAACAAGCCTAAATCTGTACCACAATGCGACTCAGTTAAACACATGGTACCTGTCCATGAACCATCCACTAATTTAGGCATAAACATATTCTTTAATTGATCACTGCCGTGGTGTTCCAATGTAGACATACAGCCATGGCTAAGGCCTGGATACATGGCGAAACTATGATTTGCGGCTGAAAGCATTTCGCTGATCACACTGTTAATGGAATGCGGTAGCCCTTGACCACCAAAGTCTAAGGATTGCGATAACGTCGGCCAGCCACCTTCGATGTATTGTTGATAGGCATCTTTAAAGCCATCAGGAGTGGTTACCTTGCCATCATGCCATTGACAACCTTGTTGGTCACCAATTTGGTTAATTGGTGCGATGACTTGCTCGGTAAATTTCGCTGCTTCAGATAGAATGGCATCTACCATGTCAGTACTGGCATCTTCATAACCAAGAGATTGGTAATGCTTTTCGCAATCAAACAGTTCTTGCATGACAAATTTGTAATCGCGTAATGGGGCTTTGTATTCAAACATTTTATTCTCTCTTATAACCAGTCTGGTTTGGTGTCAAAACAGGTGCTGTCGATATTTTTAACTAAATTTCCCCAGTGGTAGGTCAATGGTAATTCACTGTGGAAAAAGTACTTCATTGCTTGCATTTTGCCTTGATAAAATTGTTGGTCATCAATATGTGGTTGGTTTGCTAATGCGACGTTGGCGATGACTGCTTGTTTTAGCCATAACCAAGCAATAGTAATATGGCCAAACATGGTTAAGTAACTTACCGAATTGGAAAATACTAGGTCAATTTGTTGTTGCTTCGATTGCGCTAATACTTCAGTGGTTACCTGTTGTAGGTTGTCTATAGCGGCAGCAAGCTGCGCTGCATATTGGGCTAACTCTTCTTGTTGCAAGGCGTCATCAATAGTCGATTTCATCACTTCAAGAAAGGCGTTATAGCCTTTACCGTTGTTCATTGGTACTTTACGACACATTAAATCAAGCGATTGCACACCCGTAGTACCTTCATGGATAGGATTTAGTCGGTTATCACGATAAAACAATTCAACAGGGTGTTCATTGATATAACCGTGGCCGCCCATTACTTGAATGGCTAAATCATTGGATTTAGGGCCATATTCTGACGGCCAACTTTTAATGATGGGCGTAAGAAAATCCAAAACCAGTGAAGCCTGTTGGCGTTCTTGCTCTGATGGCGCTGTTTTTTCATCGTCGGCAAGTTGATGACCATACAAGCACAATGCATAAGCGCCTTCTGAATAGGCTTTTTGTGTGAGCAACATACGACGAACATCTGGGTGCTCTATGATGTTGACTGGCGGCGAGTATGGGTCTTTACATGACAATAGACGGCCTTGTGGTCTTTCTTTAGCGTAGTGCAGTGAATACTGATACCCAGTTAAGGCGGTAAGTGCAGCACCGGTTCCAACAAGGATCCTAGCTTCATTCATCATATGAAACATATAAAGTAAGCCTTTATTTTCTTCGCCAACCAAATACGCTGTAGCCCCGTCTTTCTCACCAAAACTTAGTGCGGTAGAGGTATGGCCTCGACCACCCATTTTATGAAATAGACCGGCAAGGGCGACTTCGTTACGTTCGCCTAAACTACCATCGTCATTGACAAGGTATTTAGGAACGATAAACAACGAGATACCTTTAACACCTTTGGGCGCGCCTTTCACTCGGGCTAACACCAAATGCACGATATTTTCATTTAGTTCATGATCACCACCGGAAATAAAAATTTTATTGCCGCTAAGCTTGTAATTACCGTGATCATCTTTAATCGCCGTGGTGGTTAGGTCGGCTAAACCTGAACCTGCGCCTGGCTCCGTCATCGCCATAGTACCGGCAAAGCGACCGTCTCGCATTGGCACAACCCACTTTTCGATTTGCTCATTGCTGCCATGTGCTTCAATTAAATTACAGTTTGCGTGAGTCAGGGAAATATAACCTAAGGTGGTACTCGCAACCGCGGATAAATAAGCAAAGGCACCACTGGCAGCGACCAAAGGCATTTGCATACCACCCATATCAAAATCAGCGGTCGGAGCCATTAATCCTGCGTCTGTTACGGCATCGAGGGCGACTTTTATTTCTGGCAACATGTGTATTTTTTCGCCGTCAAAGGTTGGTTCGTTGGCGTCAACTTTTTGTCGAATAGGAAGAAAATACTTTTCAGCGATTGCTTGCGCGGTGTCTATCGCGCCGTTAAACGTCGAACGGTCGTGATCTTGGTAACGTTCACGTTGGGTTAGCGCCTCAACATTGAACATTTCATAAAGATAAAACTCAATATCACGACGATTAAGTATTGGTGCAGACATATCTATAGCCTCAAATAAAACAACTATTGTCACTGTAACAATATTGCATTCTCGATCTGTCACCTAGGTGACAATATGGTGACGCAGTGGCAATTAATTTATAGAACGAGGGTGATGGGTTGCGCTTAACTGCGATTACTGGACAACTAAATCGTCACTGTTTGGCGCAACCAATATCTTATCTATGTTGGCTTTTAGCCAATTAACTCGAGGTTGATATCCTTGTTGGTATAACAACGACATAACGATTTTTTCCATTTGAATGGTGTGCCAGTTATTATTTCTAATATTGGTATACAGTGAAAAGCTCTGTAATACCCGTAATTTAAACGCAGGATCTTGTTTGGCTTTTTCAAAGTCGACCTTTGATACGATGATTTGGCCATTTTTAAAGAAGTCTTTATCGCTGAGCATTTCATAGCTGACAATTGCTGGTGAGAATGGCGCAGCCGTTATTTGTTTTATCTCTTTTTGAAAATAGAGTTGTCGTTGTTTGTATTGCGAACTGACTTCACTTAATGCGGATCGTAAATCACCTCGTTTAATCAGTTGCATGGCGCCGGTGGCTTGCATTTCTAATAATATTTCGCGCTTATCGGGGAAGTTCGGTGGTGACGAGGCATTCGTCAGTGCAAAGTAGATTTGCTGCAATTCGTCACTATTTGGCTGGTGACCCTCTAAAGTGGATAATGTTAATTGCAAACCTTGGCGCACATTATTTTGCCAAACGACATGACTTTGTTTCATATCAATAGAATTTTGTACTTCGGTAGCCAAGTCTTGAAGGTAGGCTTTTAGCTCATTATTTGCTTGTCGCTCGATATTTAAATTGTTGACTTGTAGACCTAGAAAAATCCCGACCACTACGATCAATAAATCCAACATAACGGCAAGCCAATTTTGCTGTTTAATATGTGTTACAAAACGATGTGCGATCATTGCAAATACCTTAGCCCCTGTTTTTATTGAAAATAGCATAAATTTTAACTGGGCGTAGGTTTTAAAGTGTTTGTAGGGTTTTGTATGTGTACGATTTAGTGTTTAAACCGTAGCACCTAACCATATTTACCTAGAAAGCGCTTACATTTGTTGTCGGTTAGTGTAGTTTATAGGCAATAACACGTTACAAACTATCATCTTTTAAGAATCTAGCACCTTTAAGAGTCAAACCGTATGTCAGTGAATACACCGTTACGTTATGAGAACATAGATGCACTGCGAGGCTTTGCTTTGATGGGCCTATTTATTGTGCATATGGTCGAGTATTTTGAGCTTTATTGGTATCAACCCAAGCCGGGTTGGGTGCATGATGTGGTGTTTGGGTTGTTTGGCGGTAAAGCCTACGCCATGTTTGCCATGTTATTTGGGGTTAGCTTTTATATCTTGCAGCATAGCAAAAGCATGTCAGGGCAACATTTCAGTCGACTATTTACACGTCGTTTAGCACTTTTGTGTTTGTTGGGCTATTTGCATGGTCTGATTTATAGTGGTGATATCTTATTGGTCCTAGGTGTGTGTGGCTTTTTGCTGGTAGTTTTGCAAGGCTTATCGACACGCATGTTGGCGGTTGTGGCATTGCTGTTTATTTTACAATTGCCATTAATAGTCCACGTTGCCTGGCTTGTTGGTCACGGTATGAGTAATGGTGAGCCTTTACATTATTCAGTAATGGGACAAACGTTTGAGGCATTGGCACATGGCTCGTTATGGGACGTTGTTATCAACAACAGCGCAAATGGGCAATTAGGAAAGTGGTTGTTTTTTATCGAGAGCGGACGTTTATATACCTTGATTGGTTTGTTTATTGCAGGCTATGCGATTGCTCGTACAGGTTGGTTATTTAAGAAAAATATACCATATCAAGAGCTAGCGCTTATTGCGTTGATGGCTATTGGTATTGTTGTGCTGTGTGATGTCTTATCGCATCGTATTCAAGCATGGCAATTAGCGCAAGCAGAGTTACGAAGTCTACAAGGGGTGATTGCCAATTATCACAATACGGCAATTATGGTATTGGAAGTTTGCGTATTGTTGGCATTGTATAACTTGCCAGTGTGTAGACGCCTGTTAAATAGCCAATCAGCAGCGGGGCGGATGAGCTTGACACTTTATGTTGGGCAATCCATTGTCGGGGTCATGCTATTTTATGGTTATGCTGGTGGGCTGTATGATTCAATGCCACAAACTACGGCGTTAGGGGTGGCGGTCATTTGTTGGCTCGGTCAGTTAACGTTGGCACAATATTGGCTAGCACGACATCAATATGGCCCGTTAGAATGGTTATGGCGATCATTAACCTATGGGCGCAAGGTCAGCTAAAAGTATTAAAAGAACTTACGTATTGAAAAGTCATAGTTCATTAAGAGCAATAATAGCAGATAGCAAAAAGCCCGCAAAATGCGGGCTTTTCTAAAGTGGCTCCTCAACCTGGACTTGAACCAGGGACAAACGGATTAACAGTCCGTTGCTCTACCAACTGAGCTATTGAGGAATTGTACTTTTCGATTTTA
>NZ_JABBXG010000002.1:203913-224459 GCF_012932945.1 Thalassotalea sp. Y01 | reverse complement strand
AACTGAGCTATTGAGGAATTGTACTTTTCGATTTTAAAGTCTTATTTGAGTGCTTTAAATCTTTTGATAACAGTATACCTACCATTATCTGTAATATGGCTCCTCAACCTGGACTTGAACCAGGGACAAACGGATTAACAGTCCGTTGCTCTACCAACTGAGCTATTGAGGAATTGTTCTTTAAGATTTTAAAGTCTTATTTGAGTGCTTTAAATCTTGTGATAACCGTACAAGTACCATTATCTTTAATTTGGCTCCTCAACCTGGACTTGAACCAGGGACAAACGGATTAACAGTCCGTTGCTCTACCAACTGAGCTATTGAGGAATCGCTGTAAGCGCCGTTGCGCTAACGGTGCGGAATATTATATATCTCTTTCGGGGCTGTCAACAGGAAAAATGATAATAAAGTGTATATTCTTTTCAATTGCCTGTTTTGCGTACAAGTCGCGGCCGTATTAGCCACTTGTTGATGTTTGTAGATAGACCAAAGTTATCCACTAAAGTTGTGGATAACTGTGTGAGTGAATGTGTAAACAAACTGTACCAGCTTGTTTCTATTGATGTTTATATTTTTTATATGCCTACTTGATATGTGTTTTTTCATAACAAATACAGTGGGTTAGGGTGTGAGTGGTGATTATTTCATCTATTTGAGTGAAATCTGTGCATATGTGACATATTTATGATCTATGTGTATTAAATTAACGTTACTTGCACAGAGCTATTTAAATTTGTCCAATTAGGATGATTTTTGTTAGCAACAGCAATAACAATCTTTTACAATAAGCGTCTTTGATTTTCTGTTACTGGTTGCCTTAATTAATGACCAAATCCAATAAGCGAACCCAACGAGATTTATTAAACGGTTCGGTTAGCCAAACGTTGAAGCAAATGACCATACCGATGACATACGGCATGGTGCTGCTGATGACCTTCAATTTGGTTGATACATTCTTTGTTGGCATGCTGGGTACCGCACCTCTTGCTGCAATCAGTTTTACCTTCCCAATCACCTTTACCGTTATCAGCATGGCCATTGGTTTGGGCATAGGTACGTCAGCAGTTATTGCTAAAACCCTAGGTAAGGGCAATAAAGACGATGCCTGTAACGCCGCAACGGTAGCTCTTATGGTGTCATCGGTGATTGTCATTATTCTCTCGGCACTGGGTTATTTATATTCCGCTGAAATATTTACCTTACTCGGCGCAGAGCAAAAATTATTGCCATTGATTCATCAGTACATGGATTTGTGGTTCTTAGGTAGTATTGGCTTGGTGGCACCTATGATCGGTAATGCGATTTTAAGGGCATCAGGAGATACGCACACGCCAAGTATCATTATGGGTAGCGCGGGTTTGATTAACGCGGTTCTGGATCCTGTGTTTATATTTGGCTTTGGTCCTGTACCGGCAATGGGTATACAAGGGGCGGCTATCGCCACCTTGATCTCATGGGCATTTGGTCTGGTGTTTATTACCTATATTCTAGGCATTAAACGAAAGTTGATTCACATGAACTTGCCACCTTGGTCGGTGATTCGTAATTCAACACGACAAATTTTAAAGATTGGCTTGCCAGCAGCGGGAGCTAATATGCTGACGCCAATCGCAGCGGCTGTGATGACAGCTATTGCTGCCACGTATGGCGAGTCGACCGTTGCCGCATTTGGTGTAGGCTCGCGAATCGAATCTATCGCAAGCTTGGTTGTGTTGGCATTATCAATGACGCTTCCGCCATTTATCAGTCAAAACTTTGGTGCTGAGAAATTGTCTCGTGTCGAAGAGGGCTATAAGGTATCGGTGCGCTTTGTGTTGATGTGGCAATTGGGTGTTTATTTGGCGTTGCTTTTAATCGCACCGTATATCGCCGCAGCGTTTACCAATGAGCAAGAGGTTGCTGACCTGATAAAGCTGTTTATTTATATTTTACCATTAGGTTATGGCTTGCAAGGCATTATCATTTTAACCAACTCATCATTTAATGCGTTACACAAGCCGATGATTGCTTTGGTGCTATCGGTTTTGCGTTTGTTTGTTTTTTACGTACCGCTGGCATATGTTGGCAGCTTATTATTTGATATCGAAGGCTTCTTTATTGGCGCTGTACTCGGTAACTTGTTTATGGCTGTGGTGTCTTATCAATTATTTAAGCGGCAATTCAAATGTCCACAAAAACTGGTCTCGGCATAACAGGGGGGATCATGAGCAAAGATTTTCAAATCGTTTCAGATTACAAACCTAGCGGTGACCAACCAACCGCGATTACTCAGTTATTGGATGGCATCGACTCTGGCTTAGCGCATCAAACCTTACTCGGTGTAACAGGCTCCGGTAAAACCTTTACCGTTGCCAATGTCATTGCCACACAAAATCGACCGACCATGATCTTAGCGCCCAATAAAACATTGGCGGCGCAGTTATACGGTGAAATGAAAGAGTTCTTTCCGCACAATGCGGTCGAATATTTTGTGTCATATTACGACTACTACCAACCCGAAGCGTATGTGCCAACCACAGACACCTTTATCGAAAAAGATGCGTCAATAAACGAACATATTGAGCAGATGCGTTTATCGGCAACCAAGGCGTTGATGGAGCGTCGCGATGTGATCATTATCGCCTCGGTGTCTGCTATATACGGTTTGGGTGATCCCGACTCCTACTTAAAAATGATGTTGCACTTAAGACAGGGCGACATTATTAATCAACGCGATATATTACGTCGGTTAGCAGAGTTGCAATACACTCGCAATGACGTCGCCTTTCAGCGCGCGACTTATCGTGTGCGTGGTGATGTGATTGATATATTCCCTGCAGAATCCGACCGATTGGCATTGCGTATTGAACTGTTCGATGAAGAAGTCGAACGAATCAGTCATTTTGACCCGTTAACCGGTGAAATAGAAAATATCTTGCCACGGGTCACGGTTTACCCTAAAACTCACTATGCAACCCCTAGAGAGCGCATACTTAAAGCCGTTGAGCATATAAAAGTCGAATTAAAAGAGCGTTCGCAACAACTCAAAGATAATAATCGGTTGGTTGAAGAGCAACGCATTGTGCAACGTACGCAATTTGACATCGAAATGATGACCGAGTTGGGATATTGCTCTGGTATCGAGAATTATTCTCGCTATTTGTCAGGACGGCAACCGGGTGAAGCGCCACCAACATTGTTTGACTACCTACCCGATGATGGCTTGCTCATCATTGATGAGTCGCATGTTACCGTACCGCAATTAGGCGCCATGTATAAAGGTGACCGTTCGCGCAAAGAAAACCTTGTAGAGTATGGCTTTCGCCTGCCATCAGCGCTAGATAATCGACCGATGAAATTCGATGAATTTACGGCATTAGCACCGCAAACCATTTATGTATCGGCGACCCCTAGCACCTATGAGTTGGAAAAAAGTGGTGATGAGGTTGCCGAGCAAGTTGTACGTCCAACTGGGTTATTGGATCCAGAGATTGAAGTTCGTCCAGTTGAAACACAAGTAGATGATTTATTGAGTGAAATTCGCATCCGAGTGGCAAAAAATGAGCGCATATTAGCGACCACATTGACCAAACGTATGGCGGAAGACCTAACCGATTATCTAAGCGAACATGGCGTTAAAACACGTTACTTGCATTCTGATGTGGACACCGTAGAGCGTATGGAAATCATTCGCGATTTACGTTTGGGTAAGTTTGACGTGCTCATTGGTATCAACTTATTGCGAGAAGGTTTGGATATGCCTGAAGTCTCTTTGGTGGCGATTCTAGATGCCGACAAAGAAGGTTTCCTGCGTTCAGAGCGCTCATTGATTCAAACCATTGGTCGCGCAGCGCGTAACTTAGAGGGCAGGGCCATTTTATACGCTGACCGAATTACGGGCTCAATGAAACGTGCCATAGACGAAACCGAACGACGTCGAGCTAAACAACAAGCGTACAATGAACAACATGGTATTACGCCTAAAGGATTGGTGAAAAAAATTGCCGATGTTATGGGGGTTGATACCACGGTTAAAGGCGCTGCCGCGCTTGGTCAAGTGGCTGCACCACAAGCCGATGCCGAATACTTATCAACGCAAGACATCGATAAGAAGGTAGCTGCGCTAGAAAATGAAATGTTTGAGCACGCTCGCAACCTTGAGTTTGAAAAGGCTGCTGCGTGCAGAGATGAAATCTCGAAGCTCAGAGACCAACAATTAGCTTCATAACAGAGTTTATCGAGACATAATGTGCACGATAGGGCGTTGAACTAAGCCCTACGTGTATAGAAATGAATGATTTGCGCAATATCTTCTGTGCTGCAACGTTTCAGATTAGATATCTCGTCGATTATCTTATCTTGAATATCCACTGGGAACAGCATCAATTGCTCAAGATATAAATGCGCTTGCAATTCATCGTTCGCAGTCATCAGCCCTTTAAGGTGTCTTGCGTGATGATTGTACATGCCACTCATGCTACCTCCAAAAGTGAATGGGTCATCTGTTAAGAATAGGCTAAAATCATTAAGGTTGCCTGTTTTTATTGGCCTGTAAGAGGTCAGCATTATGTTGACCCAGGCAAAGTTCAGTGAAAAATGACCATTGATTATCGGCTAAACCTAAAGCGGTTCGGTTAGCTGTTGAATTAGCTGACAATTAATTTAGTGATCGATCAACCGTTAAGTTGGTATTTTTCCAGTCGATAGAGAAAAGCCTTATACGACATTTGCAGATATTTAGCTGCTTTGGTGCGATTCCCTTCATGTAATGATAACGACTCAGCAAGACAATACTTCTCAAACTGCTCCCAATTAAAACTGCTTTTAGGAAAATTAAATACCGGCAAACCTGAGCTATCATAGGCGTCATTTAATTGCGTATTGGCGGTGAGTTCGCTTTCATCATCAAGCAACAAGTATCGCTCTAAACGATTCGATAATTCGCGTACATTGCCAGGCCAGTGATAATCCAGTAACCGTCTTAGTGCATTACTTGTAAGCTCGGTTTTAGGCAATTGATGGCGTTTGGCATGCAAGGTTAAAAAGTGTTCGCTAAGTAACGGGATGTCCTCTTGGCGCTCTCTTAACGGTGGCATCAAGATAGGTACTACGTTTAAACGATAAAACAAATCTTCGCGAAAGCGACCTTGCTGCACTTGCTCGGGTAAATCTCGGTGAGTGGCGGCTATGACTCGTACATCGAGATGGATCTCTTGATGACTGCCTAATCGAGTAATGCAGCCTTCTTGCAGGAATCTCAGCAACTTCACCTGCAAGTTAAGCGGTAATTCGGCAATTTCATCCAAAAAGATGGTGCCTTTGTTCGCCGCTTCGAGCTTTCCTATTTTTAACGCGGTTGCACCAGTATAAGCACCTTTTTCTGCACCAAATAGCTCCGCCTCAGCTATCGATTCGGAAATCGCTCCGCAATTAATGGCAATAAACGATTGTCCATGTCGAGTCGATTGTTGATGCAGCGCTCTGGCGGCGAGTTCTTTACCAGTACCGGTCTCGCCGTTTATTAAAATAGAGGCATTGGTCTGCGAGACACGATTAATGCGTTGATATACCTGTTGCATGCATTTGGCTTTGCCTACTAGGCCAACAAGTTCACTTTGTTCTGATAGTTGTGCGCTTAATCGTTTGTTTTGCGAGCGCAATTCTTTGGCTTTTAATGCTTTATCAATGGTTAGCAACAGCTCTTGGCGTTGAAAGGGTTTTGCTAGGTAATCATCTGCACCTAATTGTAGTGCTTCTACTGCGTGACTGATGGTGCCATGTGCGGTTGCGATGACAAAGCCAGGGTCACGACTTAATATGTTACTGTCGCTTTTACGGCAATAATTTAACAGATCTATGCCCGATAGGTTAACCAATTTCCAGTCCGAAAAAATCACATCGACTGGGTTGTCCTTGAGCATTACTATGGCTTGCTCACAACTGTCTGCGCTGAGCACCGAATAATTTGAGGCTTGCAACAGCTCGACAATGATTTGACGTTGCTGCGGTTCATCTTCAACGACAAGCACTTGAATATTATTGTCTTCATTTAACCTATCTTTATGCATGGCTTGCTCCAAATGTAACCTTCGCGTGGCAACCTTGGTCGTTGTTAACTATGCTAATGTCCCCATCATAATTCAAGGTGATTATGCGTTTAGCAATATACAGGCCCATGCCGGCACCTTCGGCTTTATCGCTGGTGTGCGGGTTAAATAAATTTGCTTGAATATGTGCACTAACCCCTGGGCCGTGATCTTGCACCTCTACCGCAATTGTATCGTTATCGCTGTCGTTATGTATTTTGATGATAATGTCACCACTGTCGTCGCTGGCTTCACAGGCATTAATAATTAAGGTGTGCAATATTGAACGTATTTCTGACTCGTTGCCGGTTATACATAGTTCTTTATTTCCTTCAATAGCTAATGACAACTGCTTATCATCACTGGCTTTATATTCAAGGATAATATCCTGTATTACGGCGTAAATAGGCACCTGTTGGTCTCTACTTACACCTTGTACGGTAAGTTGCAACATCGCACCGATGGTTTTGTTCATATGCACGATTTTACTTTGCACACGCGCCAATAGCTGTTGTTTATCTTGCACCGACAGATTATTTTGCAGTAACTGTTCAACACTCAGCCCTATGGTGTGAATTGGGTTGCGCAATGCGTGCGCTAAGCCCTTTGATACTTCCCCTAATTCCGCCAGTTGTTGCAGTTGTTGGTTTTTCTTTTGCGCTTGTGACAAAGCATCAAGTCGAGACACCATGTCATTAAATTGCACGATTGTGGTTTTGATCTCATCAACCCCTTGTGGCGCCACTTTATGTTGATAATCCCCTTGTGCTAGTTTGGAAAATCCACTGGCAAGCGCGTTGAGCGGTTTATTAAACTTATGACTTAGCCAATAAGCAAAAATTAACGCGATAATCGTTAAGCCAAGTAGGGTGTACATGATTTCTTCAATTAAGTTATCAATACCAGAGTTTTGTGGGTGTTTGATCTGGTAGACAAAATTACTGGTTTTTTCGACTTCTTTACCCTGGTCATCAATCACTACTTCGTGCAATTGCTCAACCAATTGTGAAAACTGCTGAGCAGCGATAACTTGTTGCTCAGCTGGTGTCTCGGTTGCTGTTTGCGTGGCTATGTCATCTATAACTTGGTGTTCAATTATTTTCACCTTTTTGTCAGCTGTTGAGTTATCTGCTGCACTAGCAGCTTTGTTTACTGCTTTTTCTACCTTGGTATCCACCTTCGTATCATTAGCATAAACCTCAGTATCAACTGAGTCGGGATCTATACTGTGATGAGCATGATCCTTGGCTGTAATGATTTTGTATTCTTCGTCGCCATTATGGATGATTTCAATGTCGGTCTTGCTATCACCGGCGAAGATAACCTTAGGCTTGCCTTTAAGGACAAACTGTTTATCGGCACCTGATATTGCATACTGTACTTCATTGGCAGCAAAAGAAATGACTCGCTTTGAAATCTGTTTAGCTTGTTGGCTGACTTCATATTTGTAGTTGTCTCGAAAAAAGTCGAGTACTAACAGGGATAATACGAATATCATCAAAATAAGCGCACTGACCAATAAAAATAGATATCGTTTTAACGACATATCGTTGTCTCTTATAAATTCTCTTGTTATGTTTATATAACAACATTAGTGCCATTTTCTAGTGTAAATTAATTACTTATAAATCAATAGGTTAAAAGCTCCTGAAAGTGTGTTTAATTTATTTGCCAAAAATGTTTCCTGATATGGGGAAATCGAATCCCGAAATGAGCACGGCTTTTGTGGAAATTTACCGCTGATAACCTAGACTCTAAGCTGAGCAACTTTCGCAATCGCTTGTATTTACTCGCATTACATTAATTGACCTAAAATCTGGTACGAATCTTGTTGGTATATCAAGGAAAGATAGAAAACCATCAATTAATTAGAAAAAGACGGAGAAAGTTATGAAACTTAATACAATAAAATCTATGTTAGTCGGTACCGGCTTAAGCGCTGCAAGTTTAGGGTTGCTCGCTTCAGTCACCAGCGTTAACGCTTTAGCAGAAACAGTTGAGCAAGACGTGAATGTTGAAATCGTTGCTGGTGAAGACACCAATGCTGACGTAACCATAATCAAAGACGGCCAAAAAACGCAATTGCAATTGCCAAAAGAAGCATTGCACGACCAAGAGCAATTAAAAGCCGCTATTGCTGATTTACCTGAAGAAACGCAAGCAACCATTCTTGAGGCTATGGGTGGCATGCGTATGATCCATGCTGATCACGACGGTAAAGTGATTGTCGTAGATAAAACCAAAGTGAAAACCTTATCTGATTCAGAAGAGTTAGAATGGATTAGTGAGGATGGCAAGCACAAAAAAATCATGGTGATCCAAGGCAGTGACGTTGGCCATCACATGGTAAAAAACGTTGATTCAGAAAGTCATGTGTTTGTTCATTCTGATGAGGAAGGCGGACATGCAAAAGCTATCGTTATGATGCTTAATAAAGGCAAGTTTACACCAGAGCAATTGGATCAAATTCAACAAGCATTAGACGCTAAGCGTTAAACCTTAAGTAGCAAACATTGGGCTCTAAATCGTAGCCTTAGTCGCTAACAGTTAGTCGCCTAGCTATCATTATCAAAAACCGTCTGCATAGTGTTGGCGGTTTTTTTATATTTTTTACTGGCCAAGCAAACTTTTTTTTTGCTTTTCTCGACTATGACTAATAACACCAGCTGTGACGCTGATAATTAATTTAGGAGTTATAAATGAAAGTTTCGTATTCAAAGTCTGCACTATGGGCATTGGTCACTATATTTGTTGCTGTATCCGCCTTTAATCGTGCGGTATGGGCGCAATCCGATGTTCAAATACAAATAAGAAATCATGATAAGCAACACACTGAATATACCGTTAACGGTAAAACCTTTACTAAACAAGACCTAACAGCAAAACAACAGCAACAAGTACAACAAATAGAATCTGAATTGCAAGGTCTTGAACAAGCGGTTCGTAAAGATGAAAGGAAAATACGTGACGTTGCGAAACGTATGGAGGTGAAAGCAAAAGAGATGACAAAAATAGCAGAGCGCATAGAAGAGCAAGTAAAGAAGATGGAACTCGAGGAAAAGACCATCAAAGAGATTGAAGAGCAGCAACAAAAACTGCAACCATTACTGGAGAAAGAAGAAGCGAACATGTTGGCAAAAGAAGCTGAAATGCTCGCCTTAGAAAAGCAATTGATTGAAATTGACGAAGCGGTTATTCGTGATATTGAAGATAAAGCCGATGAGTACGAGAACCTGCTGATTGAGATTGCCGAGACCTTATAAACCAGAATACATTCTTAATGTAAGCGTTACTAAGCCAGAAAGCAGCCGTTTTCTGGCTTTTTGCATTTTAGTGAGCTTAAGGAATAGCGTTTCACTTTAAAGATATTTGATATGTTGTTGAAATTGTATACAAAAATAAGGTAGTTTATTTTTTGACCAAAACAAAAATAATAATAAAAACAAATAAGTTTAATGCCGTATATAAGTTTTAAGTTGGTGTTTAACTTAGGATAAACATGGAGCGAATATGTTCAAAATGTTCATGATGGTCTTAACATCTGCAATGGCGGTCTATAGCGTCGTACAAGTGCTCGGCTACTTTAAAGTACAAAATACAGAACAACAATCTCGGTTTCATCGTAGTAGCAGAAAACAGCGTTTTATTTTGCTCGCCATGTGTTGTTTGCTATTGAGTATTAGCTACAGTATGGACGTGATACGATCCTTATAGCGAAGCCATACAACATAGTCAGGTGTAAGTTTTTCGAATTAAGTGTTTAGAGATTAACATTCGCAAAGCTTGTGTTGTGACGTTTAGTTGACAGCGTGATTACCTCACATAAGATTTGCCTTTGCTGTTTTTGTTGTGGTTTCCATTCCTTTGCTTTTTCTTTTCTCCAGCTTAGTTTTCTCCTGCTTAGTTTGCTGCTGATTTTCATTGACTATGCTGTAAAGAAAATGTCTTTCATTGAACAAATATAGCGATTACACTGATTGTAAAAGTTAACCAAATTTGTACCATCAAGATGGTATCTGGAGCGAAAATGACAACGACTTTTCTGCCATTTCATCAGCAACATAAAAACCACGTTGTCGCGCTATTTATTGAGGTATTTAGCGCATCTGAAAATGAACAAGAGGGGCAGCTTATTGGTGAATTAGTCAATGATTTAATTGCGACCACGGCAACAGAGGACTTACAAGGTTTTATGGCATATGTCGAGGATACATTAATAGGCTGTATTTTTTTCAGTCGTTTGACTTTAACCAACGGTATAACCGCTTTTATATTGTCTCCAGTTGCGATTGCTACAAGTGAACAAGGTAAGGGCGTCGGACAAAGCTTGATTAATCATGGGCTAGAGCAACTTACGGCACAAGGCATAAGCTTGGCATTAACTTATGGCGACCCAAATTACTACGGCAAAGTCGGCTTTGAGCCAATAACAGAACAACAAATAAAAGCGCCGTTAACATTAAGCTTTCCTCATGGTTGGTTAGCGCAAAGTTTGGACGACACTAACTTAGCTTCAATAGCAACTCAATGTCAGTGTGTTAAGGCATTAAACGAGCAAAAATATTGGTGATGGATAAATATAAAACCACCGTCGCAACGTTTAACAAATTGGCAGAGCGATACCAAGACAAATACATGAACTTTGAGTCCTATATAGATACCTATGATGATTTTTGTGAACTGGTAAGCAAAGCCAGCGCCAAAATATTTGAGATAGGCTGTGGTCCGGGAAATATTAGCCAATATATTTTGCAAAAACGCCCGGATTATCAACTGTACGGTATTGATTTAGCACCAAACATGGTGGCTTTGGCTAAAAAAAATAATCCAGGTGCAGTCTTTGATGTGATGGATAGCCGATCAATTAGTCAGGTTCAAGGGACATTCGATGCACTACTGTGTGGTTTTTGCACACCGTATTTAAGCGCAGAAGATGTGACAACATTGATCAAAGATGCGCGTCAACGATTAGTGCCTGGTGGCATTTTCTACCTGAGTACCATGGAAGGGGATGAACAGCACTCTGGTTACCAAACCTCAAGCGCAGGGGATCAAGTCTTTATTCACTATCATCAAGAAAATGCCATTGTCGATGCGCTACAGAGCAATCAATTTGAGGTTATCAGCGTTAAGCGCAAGCAGTTTACTATTGATAAAGACGCTGCCAATACCACCGATATGTTTATCTACGCACGAGCAATATAGTCTGGCTATCAAAACGAAACCACGGTCAATAAATAATGCTATTTATGGCCTCATCCACAGCTGATTTTATTGGTGCACTGCCTGACAAAATCGCATCATCAACAATGGCTAAAACACTTGCCCAATCAATAATTATTTGTCATTGTAAACAAAAGGTTATTTTACCAATGATGATTCGATCATAATAACAATAATAAAGAGGATATGGTGCGACGTTTAATCTGCTTGATTGTTACCCTAGGCATGAGTGCGGTTAGCATGGCGACAACCATTACCGTCGTCACAAAACAACAACAACCGGTTTCTGGGATTGTTGTTTATCTCGAACCGCTAACACATCAAGCGAATATTAAAGAGTACTTAGGTGAACCTGTTGTCATCAGTCAAAAAGACAAAAAGTTTACGCCATATTTAACCGTTGTCGCCAAAGGCACGCCGGTTATCTTTGCTAACCATGACGATATAACTCATCACATATATACCGTAAACGAAACTACGCGTTTTGATTTTAAGCTAAAGATTCAAGGCCAACCAAAGCAAATCAGCTTCGACACCAGCAATGAGATTGCCATGGGATGCAATATCCATGATTGGATGGCAGGGCACCTGTTTGTCGTTGATACGCCTTATTTTGCAATGACTGATGCGTCCGGCCGGGCACAGCTTAATAAATTGCCATCGGGTGATTATCAAATCGGCATTTACCACCCTAAAATGTCAACGCAAGACCAGCGACTGCGATACCCATTCAGTAGTGATTTAACTCAATTTACAATCGAAATTACAGGTGATAAACCGGAAAATGATCCACAACAGCATATTGACGTGTTCGACTTTGCAGAAGGCTACGAATAAATGCCAGCCAAATTTTCATTACAATTTGATAGTTTAAAAAAGACCATTGTGTTCTTTTTCGTGTTGCTGTTAATTATCGTGCAGGGCGTTTCCTTTTTTACCACCAAACTGGCTAATGAACGTTTGGAAGAGCAGCAACTTAATTTGCAGCTTCTCAGGGCGGAAACCTTGTTGCAAAACGAGTTGGATAACCGCAATTATTATATAACCGCATTCGCGGAAACGGTGGCCAAAGATTATGGTCTTAAGCAAGTATTGATGGAAGATACTCGCAGCATCTTGTTTGCCCTTAATAATCATCGCCAACGAATTGACGCAGATATTGCTATCGCCATTGATAAAGAAGCCACCATCATTGGTCAATTACTGACGATACGAGAAGATGGCCAAAGAAAAGTGGTAAAAGGCGCTCAGATTGGTCAAGTATTTGCCCAACGCTCGTGGTTAACAGAACAATCTAAAGCCCAGTTTTGGCAATATAAAGATACTGTTTATCAGTTGGTTATCGCACCAATTCGCAATGGAGATATGGTCATCGGCTATATTAGCTTTGGCTATAATATTGATGAAAAATTGGTGGGCGAACTGGCGCAATTGAGTGATTTTCACGTTGGCTTTGGTTTGATAGAAACAGACAATTGGCAATGGTTGGCCAATAGCGAGACCAATCGGTCAATAAATCAGCAATCAGATTTCTTACCATTAGCGCAAACAATTGATCAAAATTTTGTATTCTCTAATTATCGATTAGGTCGTGTTGATGGTCAGTCATTGATGGCGACGACCTACCAACTTCGTTCAAGCTTGACCGAATCAGTTAAAAAAGACAGCATTCAACTGTTAATGATGATAGGACTGATGGCGGTGTTGTCAGTCGTCGCAGCTTATTATATTGCCATTGTGGTTACCCGACCATTGTCAAAGTTACTGATATTTAGTAAAGCAATCGCTCAAGGCGAGTATGACAGTAAAGTCGATGTTGGCCAGAGTAAAGAGCTAAACCAATTGGCTAACCAATTGGATTCTATGCAAAATGCTATTTACCAACGTGAGCAAGAAATATCACGCCAGGCATATTTTGATAATTTAACTAAATTACCCAATCGTAATCAGTTTTATCGTGATATGCAGGACAAACATGGCCCTTTGGTTGTCTGCCAAATAAGTATTTGCCGTCTATCACAAATCAATGACACCTTAGGTCATAAAGTCGGCGATGAAGTGATCTGTGAAGTTGCTAACCGTCTGCAACACATGCAACTGTCATTGTATAAAACCTCAGGCAATGGTTTTATCGTCGTCTATTTCAACCGATGCCATGAAGATATAAGTCGTTGCATACAACAATTGACTGAGCACGTTGAATCGTCATTTGTGGTGCAAAATATTGCCTTGCATTTGCAAGTCCACGCCGGCGTGACGATTTGTAAGGGCAAGGTCAATGCCATTGAATTGCTCAAAGAAGTCGATTCAGCCATGCAATTGGCTAAGCGCTTAAATTCACCTTTCCAAGTTTATGACGAACAGATTGATTTGAATACTTTGGATCGTTTGCAGTTATTAAGTCGTATTAAACCCGCGCTGGAAAATGACGAATTTATCTTACATTTTCAACCTAAGCTTAATTTGCATAGTAAACGCGTTGAAGAAGTGGAAGCATTAGTTCGTTGGCAACATCCAGTGCACGGTTTACTCGGTCCTGACAGGTTTATTCAAATCACTGAGCAAACCGGTCAAATGAAAACCTTAAGCTTGTGGGTAATAGAACACGCTATTGAACAGTATTACCGCTGGAAAGAACAAGACTTAGATATAAAAATAGCCATTAACATATCCCCCGGTAATTTGTTGGATGACGATTTTTGTGACCAATTGATATCGTTACTAACAGACAATAATAAGCTTTGTGATGTCCTGGTTTTTGAAATAACCGAAGATGCCTTTATTGACCACAATTCAAAAGCCGTGGAAAACATTAATCGATTAAAAGAGCATAGCGTACGCTTGTCCATTGATGATTACGGTACGGGCTATTCGTCTCTGGCCCAGCTAAAAAACCTGACAGTAGAAGAGCTAAAAATAGATCGTTGTTTCGTGCAAAAACTGTTCACCGATACCACCGATCAGATGATCGTTCGCTCGACTTTGCAGTTAGCGCATCAACTCGGCTTAGTGGTTGTCGCTGAAGGGGTTGAGGATCAGCAAACCCTTGATTGGTTGACAGAAAATCAATGTGAAAAAGCACAAGGCTATTTTATCAGTCGCCCGTTACCCGCAGAACAATTTAGTCAGTGGTTAATACAGTCGGTATATTTGGATCATAGCAAACAAGAAAAGCAAACTAGTAAACAAACAGATAATGATAATAAAAACAATAACAGCAGTATGTCTGAGTGCGCTGATACTGACGCCCGCGTCAGCATTGGAACATAATTTTCGTGGCTTGATTGATGCTCGAGTAACGCAAACTGACGGCGAAAAATCGCACCTTGATGCTCATTACGGTAAATTTCGCTTTAATGACGGCAGCAATGCATCACTGGCGCAAGCGCTGATTAATTACCAAATGGATTTCGACAACCCATTTTCTATTCATGTTAATGCCATGGCCGTCAGTGATGATATTGATAATGAAGTGGGTATTCTAACCGCGCATGTGAATTATCTCGGCTTACCGTCTAAAAATGGTCATCGCTTCACAGCCCGTGCTGGCATTATGTATCCGCAAATTTCTTTGGAAAACCCCATAATAGGTTGGAATTCACCTTATACTTTGTCTTTTTCGACAATGAATAGCTGGATCGGCGAAGAGGTCAGGCATACCGGTATTGAACTCGGTTGGGAAAAACTGGGCCGATTTGCTAACAGTAAACATAATTTTGCCATCAATGGTTCGTTTTTTAAACACAATGATACGGCGGGTACCTTGTTGTCTTGGCGAGGTTGGACTGTCAGTAGTCGGCAAACCTTGTGGCATGAAAGACGAGATTTACCGCCGATCGAAGCTCGCTTTGGTGGCATGTTGCGTTTTCAGGCGGAGTACACCGATCCATTTATTGAACTTGATCACCGCTACGGAGCTGAGATCAACGCACAGTGGCGATGGAATAATCGTATTGTCGTCCATGCCGGACATTATAATAACAATGTCGATACCTTGGTGTTCAAACATGGCCAATATGCGTGGGATACAATCTTCGATCATGTGGGCGTTAAAGCAAAATTATCTAATAACCTAACCCTGATCAGCCAATACCTGGTTGGTGATACATTAATGACATCACCGTTTGGTCATATTGTGGTTGATAATGACTACCATTCAGCCTACGCCTTGTTGTCATATAAATTAGACAAGCATAGAGTGTCTGGACGCTTGGAAGAGTTTTCGGTTACTGATAGAGACCAAACGCCAGGCGATGATAATGACGAGTATGGCAAGTCATTTACCCTGAACTACCAATATCAATTTGATAAAAATTGGCAATTTCATGCCGAATTTAATTACATAGATAGTGATAGACCGTCTCGTAAATACGATGACGAACCAGAGAATTTAACAGAGACTCAATACCAATTAGCGGCGCGCTACTTCTGGTAGGGTGTCATTTCAAGATTCAAAAGGGTTTACGACGGTATCGGGTAGTTTAGCTGTGTAATTATTGCGTCTAAACTGCCTTGATGTTCACCTTTGCTTTCCATATCAAACCAGCGATAAATTGACGATTCATGGACGATCATATTTTCTAATATAGGTTTATCCTCGTCTAGAGCTGCTAATAATATAGCGTTAAAACAAGCAAGGTATTCGCTAACAATTGTTTTATTGGCTTTACAGAAATCTGGCCAATCATTTGCAATGTAACCTTGCACAATGTCGTCAATGTGCGCTAATTCTATTTCTTCCTGTAGCGATATGCCGTATTTATAAAGCAGGGGGCGTAACCTGGCTTTTGTTTCCGTTTCTAATTGCAGCAATGTTGCAAAGTGATATTTCTCTCTATCGTTTTTGGCAACAGCCAATAAAGCCAGAGAAATCGCTTCGCCAAAAATCTCACTTTCTATTAACTCGCGTAAGCAATCAGGGTATTAAGCGTTATCCATACTATTTTCCATGTTTCTATTGTTGTGTGATCTGAACGTTTTAATACCAAGTTTAGCTGACCTTTGTTATCTCTCCACAACCATGAAATGTGCAACAACTGACTATGCATGATTAATGTTTTGATAGAATTGGTGATAAAAAATAACGAGTAAAATCATCGCTTTAAGTATTAAAAACATCATGCTATGCTGTTCAAGCAGTAACTACTTTCAAATAATTAAAAATAAAAAAATAGAGAGGTCGTTATGGAATTTAATGCAGCAGATGCTCCTTATATTATGTTGTTCAGTGCGGTTATTCCGGCTTTATTAGCGGTGTACCAAGCGAAAATACGAGGACGTTCAAAGCTTATAAGTGGTATGGCGACTTTCGCCTTAGGTTTTACCTTTATAGGCGGATGGCTGTACCTTGCTACGTTAATGTTTTCAAAAGAAAAATTACCGCAAGAAGCTAAATCTTAAATATCACACAACTGACATTGTTTCAGTTCACATTGAATAAAAGGAAATAACGTGAAATATATCGCTCTGTCTTTATTAGTTTTAACTGGATTTTCTGTCCAGGCCGCAACCATTAAAGCAGTACAATGTGGCTCTAAATTTGTTCGTGTTAAGGACGACAAGTTTATGTTGTTAGAGCGCTGTGGTGCACCAGCAAGTTCTGAGAGAATTTCTGGTGACGCTAATGATGTGACAGAGCGTTTATATTACAAACTGCCAAATAAGGCACCTCTGATATTTACCATCAAACAAGGCAAAATTGCTCAGATAGAAGAACTGAGATAATCAGCTAACGAGCATATCTAAATGCTCCGGTTTCACTGTTAAATAATAAAAATTAAATGTATATAGAATTGCTGTTGGCGAATTCAGTAGTCGCCTTATTTTTCATTTTTTTAGCCATCTTTGTTGAAAAGCATGGCTACATTAAACAACAATCTTCAGGTTTTAAGGCCTTTAGGGTTGTGACTTATTTGGCTATATTAGCGTTAATTGTTGGTAATTTTAAAATACAAAAAAAGAAGGCCAAAAAGCCTTCTAGTTGTAATTAAGCAAAGTTATAAGTTGGGAGTAAATACTCTTCTACAACTTGCTTACAGTGTTCAAACTCTTCATCGCAAAGCCCCAACTTTGTCCCTTCTGGAACAAAACTGGAGCCATTTTCTGAATTGTCTATAAATTGTTCTTCAGTCATGTTTGTATGAGTTGGCTTTGACCAGCAACACTCACTGACTCCAAGTATGTCCAGATCTTTACCATTTGGGAGAGTGACCCAAGCATGTTCTACTATCATATCATCAATGGCTGCTGAGATTGGATAGCCAAACATTCGGTGTAGAGTTAAGGCTAAAACCCAACAGTGGCCGCAAGAAAAAACTTCCTCTAATTCCCTAGCCTGTTGGTCGGTTAAATTTTTATAGCCGTTTTGTGGTTTATTATAATAAATCATATTTGCCCTTTATTAGCTTGATTAGCTTGATTAGCTTGAGTTTATATAGGCTAACCCGACGGGAAATCCTGTCAAAAATAACATCCTTGAGCGACTATTCAGTAGCTATATTTACAAAGCTAGAGTCTATTAAAGCTTCCAGTGGGAATCGTCGTTCATCTTTAGTCCGCTCTTTCAGACGCATCCACCCAAGGTAGTTGCTCAGATAAGCGGTTCCAACACCGTTGAATGGTGCCATCCAGGTTCGTAAGCGAGACATATAGTTGTTCACGTTCTGAATGTGATAGGTTCGCTTAATAACGCGAGTTCCTTGAGATGTGATATTTCGGTAATGTTTAATGCCGTGTTCTTTAGCGAAGCTTTTATAGGCCATAGCCCCATCTGTACATAACACAGAGTCCGTGTTTACTAATGGCGTGAGTACGTTATGAATCTCGGTTTTAGTATGTGATTCGAGAACCGTGTCAGTTAATCCGCCGCTCCTGTCCTTTACTATTAGGACGGGGATCTTATCATCTTTGCAGCGTTTGTCGCCCAATCCACCACGCTTACGCGCTGGCCTATCGTGAATTGTTTGATTTCCTTTGTATGATTCTAGGAAAATCATTTCATCAGCCTCGATAATGCCTGCAACTTCCGAGGGCTTATCTTGAGCTGGCGCTTGTAAAAATCGATGTCTCCAACGAAATGCTGTTGTGATTGCCACCTCAAGCTCTTCGGCCACACGCCACAAAGGTAGAGTGTCGAACATGCAGTCAAGGTTGGCTTGCCATAGGTGGCGTTTGTTATAAATGTGGTCGTTCGGTAGCGAAAGGTAAAGGTCATCCAGAAAAGACCAACAAAGCGCATTACTCAATCGGGATCAGAAGCAAATGGGTGATCCGCTGTGATAAGTGTGTTGGTGTACGGTTTTCACCGAATATTGTCACGCAACTTGGCCAAAAGATTATCGATAAGGCTCTGGCGCCCGATCAATATAGTTTAACCGCATGGTTTGATGAGAGAGGTCTCGGATATCTTAAGATCCGGATACTAAGTTTTGAATCAAGAAACTTTGATTTAACGACGATGATCACATCTAATCATCCAAGTGGTGAAGAGCTTGAAGAAAAGCGAAATGCTTTTCAGTTAAGACTCGAACAAATTAAAGCCTCTATGTAATATAGAGGCTTTCTTGTTTGTAGGAAATTTGGCTACTTCTGAATTGTGCAGACTTCGTCGAAGCCAATAACGCGTGACCCATCTTGAGTTCGAGCCATCATTCTAACCACGCCATCATTAACCGCCCATCGTTGGACGAAGTCAACCATTTTACATTTTAGATCTAAGTGGTTGTCATCATTAGCATAATCCTCTGCACAGAATAGGCCTGCATGCCGTCTACTTCTTACGTATAATCCTGCAACTCTGACACTGCCCCAATCGATCTCTGTAACGTCGACATTTTCATTACCGTAAATAATGATTGGTACAAGGCCTTTGCTATTGATGTTTACGCATTTCATTTCGTCGGCATCCCCGACATCGAACTCTGCGTATTTAGGTGGGTTATCAATGGTGAACACTTCAACTGCAACGGTCGACCACCACCACCATACAAAAGTGTCATAGATATAATGCTCAATAGTCATTGTTACACTGTCCTCGGTCGTGGTAACTAGAGCATATCCTCCAAGTGGCAACAGTTTTTCAACTTCAGCCAGTATGACTTGGTCGGGTTTCCCAGACCAATCCAAATCAGATAGTGTGAACTCAACTCTTTGAAGAGCTCTATTGGTTGTGCCATTGTATACAAATTCAAATGAATCGGATTTTATGTCCAGTGACAACCAGCTTAGTTTGGGTGATAAGGGGTCGACCTCAATGCCATCTCCGACAACAGTGTTGCCAGAAGCGGAGGCTTGGGTTCCATCTTCAAATGTGACTTTTATCTCATAAGAAACAACGTCGCCTTTAAACGTTGCATAGGCGCTTCCTATAGGCGGGATTACAAGTAACACAAACAGCAATATTAATGATATGTCCTTTTTCATCGTGTTTCTCCGTGTAATGAAATTAACCAAGAAAAATACTACTTGTAGTTAAGTACCCTAAATATAGAACATTGGTGCAATTATGCAATAAAATGGCTATATTAGCGTTAATTAGTGGTATTCGCCACAATTAAAGACCCACCAACATAAGTGCCTGATAATTAAATGCAAATATTTCTATAATGACGTTTGATAATTAGATGTCAATCATTATTATCTAATTAAGGTTGTTGTTGGTGAGATTTGAGTCACTGGCAGCAAAGAGCGATTAAGGGACATAAACAATAATAAGAATATGAAAGTAAATGATTTTGTCGACCATGTAAAAAGCTACCTAGCATACTTGTTTTTTGGAGGCGTTTTCTTGTTTTTGACGGCACCAGATTTGTACAACCTATATAATAAAGGGGCTATCTATACTGGTACGGTTATTGAGGTCAAAAAAGTCGCTCCAGTCCGAAAGAAAATATCCCAAAGAGGATGGAGAGAAGTTTCTGTTGTTGATGTAGGAGGTAAGTATCCTATACACCTGAACGGTAAACTTGATATTGGAAAAGAATACACTTTCAGGTTATATGGTAATTACCCAAGCCGAACGCAATCAATATATGCAGTCAGCCATGCTTTACGGCTAATTGAATTTCACGTCTTAATATCTATTGTATTACTTCTTAAAGGGATAAGCGGAATCTATAAGGCTAGAAAAAAGTTCAACAGAGTTATTACATAACAAGTCTATCAACGGCAGTTAATGGCACAAAACGGCCCCTCAAAGCCACCTCGAAACGAAGGGAGATCCCATCCAAAGGCATGATGGGATGACGGTGAATTCTTTCT
>NZ_JABBXG010000002.1:0-203863 GCF_012932945.1 Thalassotalea sp. Y01 | reverse complement strand
AAGCCACCTCGAAACGAAGGGAGATCCCATCCAAAGGCATGATGGGATGACGGTGAATTCTTTCTATATATGAACGACTCCAAATGGCACAAAGCAGTCCCTCAAAGCCACTTCAAAACAAGGGGAGGTTACGGCCTTCGCCGCAATGACGGAGTTAATTTTCTTACTTCTGTTCGTGGTCGACAAAGCGGACCTTGTAGTCTCTTCTTCTCACTCTAGCTTAGCCCCTAAATATGAAAATTATTTAGGGGCTACTTCTTTATATGACGGTGCTCTTTTTCTAATTTCTATTCGTGGCAAAAGCGGCTGATTAGAAACTCTTCGAAACTGATGGAGATCCCATCCAAAAGCATGATGGGATGACGGTGTTCTTTTTCTGCTTACTAATAACAAAAAGCCTTAACAAAATTTATTTGTTAAGGCTTGATCAGTTTACGTTCCAAGTGCATTAATGCATTTTTTTAGGTGCAGTTATTTTTTACCAGGAACTCTTGATGGGCCATTACCTGATTTGCCATTGGTAATGTACATGCTTACCTCATAATTACCGGTGCGAAGATCGCCATTGCCTGACCCGTCCAGTGATAGAAAGCCAAATCCTGGGATCAGTAACAAGTCAGGTGCAGACACTTTTAAAACGTATTCGCCGTCTCTTTCCAGAGGCGCATCAACGAGTAATGCATCAAAACCTTCAAAGTTTTGGAAGTTTTGTTGAACCAGAGTCATTGATTGGTCTTCTTCCACATAGTACAAAGCGACAGCGCCAATCACGAAATCTGCGACCATAAATTGTTGAGCAGAAGGGGTGTCAAAACCAAAGAATTCTGCACTTAAGAATTGTCCTGCTTTTGCTTTAAAACGATAGCTGTCCATTTCATCAACCTCAGAAATGCTGCCCGCAACGCGTGCTTCCAGTAACTCAAGTTGTCCTTCAGAATTTTCGCCATCGAATAAGGTGTTTGGCGCTAGAACGCGACGTAACTTAACCATTTTATCCGCACCAGATACATTGTCTTCCATGAGAATACGAGGGCGTTGGTTAGCAGCTAATTTTAAAGCAGAACGTTCTGAGAAAAAGCGCAAGTCGACAGTGCTGTCGGTAAAGCCTGTACCAACACTGGCTCCTGATGCCATTGTGTGGTCAAACGATTCTTCTGCAGCCAATGGACCGTCAAACACAGGGAAAAAGTCACCTGTACCTGGTGTTACACCATCACCTGGAGCGCCAAAACTGTCATGATGGCGTAGACCTAAGTTATGACCAAGTTCGTGTGCGCCCGTATTTGATGCTTGGTTAACAATGGCCGTAGAAAGCGCGCCTTGTACATCGCCATCGACAATTGGAATACCAGAAATTCGAGAGAAAAAACCTCCACTGGGGTCAATCTGAACCAATACTTCCCACAAGCTGGCATCAACAAAGGCACTGTCATCACGCAAGGTATTTCGAATATCAATGGATTGCGCTCGACCAAATAAAATACCGCTGCCGAAATCAATACAAATACCATCAGAGTCCTGACATTCAAAACTTAATGTTGAGTACACGCCGTTTTTGGGTTCTGTTTGAGTGAAAGAAACATTGAAGCCTTGATAACGACTTTCAATGTTGGCTTGTACGGCGTCACGTTCTTCTTGTGTGTAAACATGACTGATGAAGGTTTGAGGCACGCCAGGGACAAAAGTAATGGCCTCGAATGTTTCTGAACTCTGTTCAAAATCCAAAAACACAACTTGAGTGCTGTTGTCATTTTGGCCTAACGCCAAACCTGGCGACTTTTTATAATAACTATTTTCTTTTTTTGCCATCGCATTGGCTTTTGCAGCATTTTCCGCTTTGGTTGCCGCAGACAATATTGCCAGTGTTTGTTCTACATTTAGGCCGCGGCGATCCTGGCAGGATGTTGTGCCGCAATCATCGGTTATCACAGGAAGACTCTTAATCGCGTTAACGTCATTAGCAAAAGCAAACGAGCTTATAAAGGCTGTAGACGCAATAAACCCGGTTCCGACAAACTTGTTAATCTTGTTCATAACTTTTTATTTTCCTAAGTGGTAGTTGAAATAACTAAGCGTCATCATTGACGCAGTAATAGTTCACATGCTTAAACGCAAGAAAGATGAGAATTAGATCAGTTTTTAAACAGAGTAAACGTGCCAAAGACTACGATAGGTTAATGTAATATTTGACTAATTCTTGAAAGATTAAAGGTAGAGTAGGATTTATTTGGGTGTGGGCGAGACACTAAAAAGCCAGACAGTGTCTGGCTTTTATTCGAATGATGTTGTTTACAGTTAGTTGAAATCGACTTCGCTTGTTTGTTTGTCTTCAACAATCGCTGTTTTAGCTGAAATAAACTCAAGCTCATCGGCTGCTTCACTGTCATCGCTTGAACAGGTAAGTGCTAAGGTGTAATCGCCTGCTTGTACGTAGCCAATTTCGTACTCGTAATCACCTTGTTCTTCCATCTCAACAGCAACTGACGCTACTGGCTCGGTTTTATCACCGGCATATTCACCGGTATTGGCGTTGTAATGCATATCACCCATATCGGCAACAGCAACGGTGCCCTCGTAAAGGTAAACAAATGCGCCATTCATATCACAGGCTTCACCTTGAATAAGCATTTCGTTTACATCACCTTCGATATGGCCGGCAGTGTTATTATCAACCAAACGAACGCCACGAGGTTTTAATACCAAGTCTTCACTGTTTTGTGGGTTAACCATAGATTTACGCAGATCAAATTCAACGGTAAGGCTCACTTCGCTGCCTTGTGTTGCCACAAAACCATCAAGCTTTAATTCGTTTGAAGGAACGGTAAGGTTAACGACTTTGGTTTCTTCGGTGTATTCACCGGTTTCTTCGTTCATTACCTTAACAACGGCGTAAGACTCAGGCGTAATACTTAAACGCAATTGGCTGTATTCGCCGACTGGAATTCTTGTGCCTGTGATTAAAGTGGCGGCATCATCACCCGTAAACTGCATTAAATCGATACCGTGGGTGTTAGGAACCACGTTACCAGATTCGTCTTTACAAACATCGTTAGCGGCAACTTCACCGTTTTCACCACCAACAATAAAGTTTTGAGTGTTTTCACCAGCGCGCAATTCTACTTCATTGAAACACGCTACAACTGACGTTGCGTGATCAACTGGAGCATCAGAAACAGACAGGTTAAACGCTACGGTATCGTCGTCACTACTGCTGCTACCACCGCAAGCACTGAGAATAAAAGGGGAAGATATCAAAAGGGCAATAGCCGTTTTTTTAAATACTGACATGGAGTATCCTTAATTTAATTATTTTTATTTAAGCGGGGGCTCATAGTATCTTAAACCCCTCTTATAATAATGCAACCAAAGTGTAATTATCTGTAGAGTTATGTAAATCAATGGCTTAGTCTGGAATTGACAGCTGAAGCCAATAAAAATGCGTTCTGCAAGGCTGGTTGCAGAGCGCATTCTATCAAGGTTTATCGCTTTATTCTTGGTTATTTAAAAACTAAATTACGCTTCGTATTCTAATGGATCTTTAGCGTTGTTTTCGGCAAACGCCTCAAGTCTCTCCTGACAGGCGCCACATTTTCCACAGGCCTTTTCGCGGCCGTTATAACAAGTCCACGATTTACCATAATCAAGACCCATTTTTAGGCCGTCGGTAAGGATATCGATTTTACTTACTTTTAAATATGGGCTGTAAATTTCGACCGGTTCATAATTTGCTATTTGGCAAACATCATTCATTTTTTCAACAAACTCAGGACGGCAATCAGGATAAATCGCGTGATCACCAGAATGGGCGCCATAATAGACTTGGCTCGCTTCAACCGATACCGCATAACCTACCGCTAGCGACAATAAAATCATATTACGGTTTGGCACCACCGTTGATTTCATCGATTCTTCTTCATAATGACCTTCAGGAATATCAATGGCATCAGTGAGTGACGAACCTGCCAGTAATTGATTAATGGCGGTGATATCGATCACCTTATGAGGAATGTCTAACTCACGGCAAACATTGGCGGCGTATTCAATTTCTTTTACGTGCTTTTGGCCGTAATCAAAGGTTAGGGCATACACTTGTTTTCCATCACGTACTGCTTTATTCAAAACCGTGAATGAATCCATGCCACCTGAGTATATAACGACGACTTTATTGGAGATGTTTTCTGACATTTTTCAGCCTTTTATATGAGAAGATGAGGTATACTGATCATACTTATTTTACTCGAAAATATCGTATCTCTAAAGTTTATTATGAGTCATTACAAAATTAACGAACTATTCGAAACCATTCAGGGCGAAGGCTCTTTTACAGGTCAACCGTCTATATTTATCCGTTTGCAAGGTTGCCCTGTGGGTTGTAGCTGGTGTGACACCAAACATACATGGGAAATTAACCTTGAATCGCAAGTGAGTACGCAAACGGTTTTAACGAAATCCGCAGAGACCGATGAATGGGTCGAATTAGAGCCAGAAGAGATTTTGCGTACCGTGCAAGGCCAAGGGTTTAAGGCGCGCCATATTGTGGTCACCGGCGGTGAGCCTTGTATGTACGACTTAACACCGCTGTGCCAGTTATTCGAAGAGCACGGTTATAGCACTCAGATTGAAACCTCGGGTACATTTGAAATTCTTACCACAGAGTCTTGTTGGGTAACCGTGTCTCCAAAAGTGAATATGCGCGGTGGCTATAAAGTGTTATCGTCGGCGATGTTAAGAGCCAATGAAATCAAGCATCCTGTGGCGACTGAGCAGCATGTCGATGATTTAAAGGCGCTATTAAACCAACACCAAATTACCGAAACGCAAGTGTACTTGCAGCCCATCAGCCAAAAAGATAGAGCGACCAAGTTAGCCATCGATACCTGTATCGACAATAATTGGCGCCTGTCAGTGCAAGTACATAAATACATTGGCATTGAATAACCGTTGTTGATGTGAACAGATAATAATAATTAACAGGATCGAGTGTGGCTTTAGAATACATCTTGGCATTTTTATTACTTGGTGGTTTAGTCGGTGTGATGGCCGGCTTGCTTGGTATTGGTGGCGGTGCCCTGATGGTACCCATGTTAACCAGTATCTTTGCGGTGATGGGGGTTGCCAATGATGTCATTGTCCACTTAGCGCTTGGTACATCGATGGCGTGTATTATTGTTACCTCTATTTCGTCTTTAAAATCGCACCACAACAGGGGCGGAGTGCTGTGGCCTATCGTCAAAGCTATGGTGCCTGGGATCCTTATAGGTACCTTTGTCGCAACGTTTATAGCGGCAAAGACAGAACCCTTATATTTGGCATTATTCTTTGCTCTATTTATGAGCTACGTTTCAATTCAGATGTTTATCAATAAGCAACCTAAACCTGATAAAAGCGTAGGTGGTAATGGTGAATTAATTGCCACAGGTTCAGGAATAGGCGCCATTTCGGCCCTGGTTTCCATTGGTGGTGGCACACTGACGGTGCCTTATTTGGTTTGGCGCAATATTGAAATGACCAAAGCCATCGGCACATCAGCAGCGTGCGGTTTTCCTATCGCTGTAGCGGGTACTTTGGGATATATCTTAAATGGTTATAATGAAGGTGTAGCTCAAGATTACACCTTAGGTTTTGTGTATTGGCCGGCGGTCGTTTTAATATCAATAACCAGTTACTTCACCGCACCTATCGGTGTCAAACTGGCTCATACCTTACCGGTGGCAACCTTAAAAAAGCTATTTGCTGTTTTTGTGGTAATTATTTCCATAAAAATGGTAATGACGGTATTAGGTTAGACTGATACTCCGTATGGAATCGTAATGAAAAACGCAAAAATAATACTGTCTGTCGTTTATAGTCTACTTGCTGCTTATGGGGTTGTATCGGTGTTACTTGGAAACATACCCGCATACGCTCTAGTCTTTGTTTTTCTGTATCTTGGCACTGCTGCGGCGCTCAATAATAAGGGCGGTAAAATTGCGACGGGGATCGCGTACTTTTGCGGTGGTATGCTTATTATTTTTGGTATTCTCGCTGTGATCATGTTTATCTCTACCTTTTATGGGCATGAGTATGATCCAATTTCACCGATCGTTTTTGCCGTTGCTGGTATCGTCGGTGTAATGACGATTTATTTGTTGAGGCGAGCTAATTAAAGCTCGTTTAATAGACAATATTAAGACGATATGGTGGTAACGAATCTATTAACTCTTTACCGTATCGCTTGCTCACAAGACGTCTATCTAAGATGGTGATCATACCTGTATCTTTTTCATTTCTAAGCAAACGACCGCAGGCTTGTACCAATTTTTTCGAGGCATCGGGAACGCTGATTTGCATGAAAGGATTGCCGCCTTTGAGTTTGATGTACTCGGCTTGAGCTTGATCGACTGGTGACGTAGGCACTGAAAATGGCAATTTGGTGATGATCAAATTAGTTAGGTATTTACCCGGTAAATCCAATCCTTCACTGAAACTCTGACTGCCAAAAATAATACTGGTCTCGCCTTTGTCACAACGCTGTTTATGTAGCTCGATAATTTGCTGGCGAGAATGCTCACCTTGCACCTGTATGTCTTTATATTTGGCCTTTTTACGTAGCGCTTCAGCAACTTGTTCCATCTGCCAGTAGGAAGAGAAGAGCACCAAATTACCCTGGTTTTCTCGTAATATACTGGGTAATTTTTCAATGACTTCTTTGGTGAACGCATCACTTACGTTCGGCTCGTACTGCATTTTCGGTATCGTTAAAACCGCATTTTCTTGGTAGTTAAACGGTGAATTCAACTTTTTATATTGGGTACCATCATTGATGCCCAAGCCCGCTTGACGGCGAAAATGTTCAAATGAATTTAGCGCGCATATTGTGGCCGAGCATAATACGGCAGCATCACACTTATCCCACAAATTATCCTGCAGCATAAAGCCAACCTCAATAGGCGAGGCACTGACCATATAATCATCGCGCTTACCGGATGTTTTTTCTATCCATCGCGCTAAGGGCGCGCCTTTGTCGCTGTCTTGTTTGGCGTACATGGACCAGATCTTTTCGAGGTTTTCTACCCGTTGTATTTCAAATCCAGCCTCAGCTAACAGTGGTTCAGCACGGTACATTTGCACGTTGCCATCTTTGACTTCTTCAAGCAGTAAATTGTATAGCTTATTGATTTCGCTTAACGATTTTTTACTGGCACTGGCAATGTCTTCACCGAGGTGTCGCAATTCATCGGGCACGACGCCGTTTTCAAAACGAAATTGCTTATCTTGTGAAAAAAACAGGTTTTGGTTGGCATCGAAAAATTCATTGACCTTTTTCAGATCGGTAATGATCTCCTCACTTAAATCAGCGATTTTTAGTGAAGGGGATATGGTGCGATCTGTGGTTGATAATTTATTGATTTTATCCGCTGTAGGACTTAAGCGTTGTAACCATTCAATCGCGCCTTTAACCGTTGCCATGGCACTGGCATGATCTCGGGTAATATCTGGTAAGTGGTGCGCTTCGTCAATGATATAGACGCTATCTTCTGGTTCAGTGAGAATCTTACCGCCGCCCAATTCAAGATCGGCAAGCAACAAACTGTGATTTACCACCAACACATCAGCAACATCCATGCGTTCGCGCGCCTTATGAAATGGACATTGAGTGTGTTCATTAAGGTGGCGTAAACAACTGTGTTTATCGCTTTGTATAAATTGCCATATATGATTTGGAATTGGCGTTGGCCAAGAGTCTCTATCGCCTTGCCATTTACCATTGGCCAAAGCCTTGTCGAGACGCTTTAATAGGTCGGTATCTTGTTTGGTTGGCTTTTGCTCAAACATAGCCACTTGACCGGCATCACTGTCATTATGGTTTGCTAAGGCAAGCTTTTGTGCACAGACATAACGTTGCCGACCTTTTACCAAGCAAAAGTCGAAGACAAAACCTGCGTGCTTTAAAATAAACGGCAAATCTTTATTGACCAATTGTTCTTGTAAGGCAACCGTTGCCGTAGAAATAATGACTTTCTTTTTACGCTTTTTCGCCAAGGGGATGGCACCAAGGCAATAGGCTAATGATTTACCCGTACCTGTACCGGCTTCAATGACGATATGACGGGTATTCTTATCGTACTCTCCAGCAATGGTTTTAGCGATTTCGGCTATTAGGTATGCTTGTTCTTTGCGAGGACTAAAATTGTCTAGACTTTCGCCAATTCGCTTGTAGGCAGAGCGAATTAACTCCTTGGTTTTGTCACCTAGCATAAAATAATTATTTCCAACGGCGCATGTCTCGAATATACTGCTGTATATATTAACAGGTTTATTTGTAATTACACCTAAATAATGGCAAACACAATCAAAAAAGGATTTGTTCTCACTCGTCAAAGTCGTGATGTGGCGAGAATGATGCAGTTGACCTATTGGTTACAGACCGAAGATGGCCCGGTTAAGTTAACCGTCGACGGTGAAAAAGCCATTTTCTTTGTTCAAACCACAAGCGTTGAGAGTGCTAAAACCTACCTAAAACAAGCTGGTATCAACTTTCTTAGTAAACAACTATCGTTAAAATCCTTTGCTGGTGAAACCGTTGCGGGCTTTTATTTTAGCTCCATAGCCGCGTTTTATCGTGCACGAGAAGTGCTCAATGATGCTGGCATTAAATGCTACGAAGATGACGTACGTCCTGAAGATCGTTTTATCATGGAACGATTTATTAATGGTGCGTGTGAATTCACCGGTAATTTCAGTCACGCCCATGGTTTTTTGCATGCCGCTAATGCGCAAGTGCGCAGTTGTGAGTTCACGCCAAACTTGCGAATGTTGTCGGTAGACATCGAATGTTCTTTTGATGGCGAGTTATATTCTATTGGCGCCTATGGTGAAAGCGCGGATGGTTCTGTGATTAAAAAGGTGCTGATGATTGGCGAACCAGAACAAGACAGTGACGATTATATCGAATGGATCGATGATGAATACGAGTTGTTAATGCGCTTTATCGGTTTTATTAATGACGTTGATCCAGATGTGCTTATTGGTTGGAATGTCATAAATTTCGATTTTAAGTTATTGCAAAAACGATGTGATTTAAACAATATAAAATTTGCCATAGGCCGAGATGGCAGCAATCCTCATTGGCGTAAAAATCGACAATCTCAAGAACAACATTTTATTGATATTGCTGGGCGAGTGGTTATTGATGGTATCGATATGCTGCGCTCGGCAACCTATAGTTTTCCAAGCTTTGCCTTAGAAAACGTCGCGCAAACATTACTGGGGATAGGCAAAGATATTGACGATGTCGATAATCGAGCTGCAGAAATCACCCGAAAGTTTCTCTACCAAAAGCAACAACTCGCCAGTTACAACCTCGAAGATTGCCGTTTGGTGTGGCTGATTTTTGAGAAAACCCAATTGCTTGATTACGCCATTTTACGCACCCAACTAACGGGTCTTGAACTGGATCGAATTGGCGGCAGTGTTGCCGCATTCACTAATTTGTATTTGCCTAGGTTACATCGAGCAGGATATGTCGCGCCAAACATGGGGGATGGCCGTAGTGATTTAGTGTCTCCCGGTGGTTTCGTCATGGACTCGACGCCGGGTCTGTACCAAAACGTCTTGGTACTTGATTTTAAAAGCCTGTACCCAAGCATTATCCGCACCTTTAATATTGACCCCATGGGCATGGTTGAAGGTATTAGCGATCACCTGCAAGGTCTAGATGAGCAGGTTATTCCCGGCTTTGATGGTGCGTGGTTTTCACGAGAGAAACATTTTTTACCTGACATTATTACCTCGTTATGGAAAGAGCGTGATAAGGCAAAAGCGCAAAACAATGCGCCACTATCTCAGGCCATTAAGATCATCATGAATAGCTTTTATGGTGTCTTGGGCTCCAATGGCTGTCGCTTTTTCGATCCTCGTTTATCAGGGGCTATTACCAAGCGTTCCCATGAACTATTAAATTTAACCAAAGACTGGATCGAAGAGTTGGATTATCGGGTTATATATGGAGATACCGATTCGATTTTTATCAGTATTGGTGACGATAAAGACGATCAACAAAGTCAGCAAATTGGCAAAGAGATGATGCATTTAATCAATGACAAAATGCAACGCCATCTGCGTCAAGCGTTTCACATTGAATCATCGCTAGAAATTGAATTTGAAACCCATTTTCACACCTTCTTAATGCCAACGGTACGAGGTCAGGATATTGGCACTAAAAAGCGCTATGCTGGCCTCGTGGGTAGAGGTGAGCAAGAAAAGCTTATTTTTAAAGGTTTAGAGAGCGTACGCACTGATTGGACTCAATTGGCAAAAGACTTTCAGCGGACTTTGTATCTTAAGGTTTTTAACGGCGAGCCTGTTGAGGAGTACATTCGAGATATTGTCGAGCGAACCTTAGCAGGGGAGTTTGATGACAAATTAGTGTATCGAAAGCGCATTAGACGACAGTTAGAGCAATATCAAAAAAATGTCCCTCCACATGTTAGAGCGGCAAGAGACGCCGACCAACAAAACCAACAACAAGGCAAACCGTTACGCTATCAACAACGTACCTGGATTGAATATGTCTATACCAAAGAAGGGCCACAGGCATTGGAATACTTGCGCAGTAAAATAGACTATCCGTTGTACATTGAGCGTCAATTGGGCGCGGTTGCCGATGGCATTCTACCGTTTATTGGTAAACACTTTAGCAATATCATCGACGATCAAATGCAGTTGTTTTAAAAATATCTGCCATTTATGACTGACATGGTATACCATGTTTAGATGGCTAGATTGCTAAATTTTATAGCATTGTTACTAACACGTGCAGTGTAAGTCGAGCACACAAGCCATTATAAACGTTCGATAAATAACGTTTTTGCTTACCAAGTACCGTTAACAGCTTGGCTGATTAAGCAAATCAGTAAAACAAGCAAAGTCAGTAGTGCAACGAATAAACATACGTTGCAGACATAAGTAATAAACATAACTAGCTAACATACGTAATCAGCATAAGTAACAAGCATATGAAAAAAGATACTAAAATCGTTAATGCCGGTCGCAAGTCAAAATGGACCCAAGGTATGGTAAACCCACCGGTATACCGTGCCTCTACAATCGTATTTGATTCCGTTAAAGAAATGAAACATGCGGCTGTAAACCGAGCCAAACAAGTACCGTTTTATGGCCGTCGTGGCACGCCAACAACCTTTGCCTTTGCTGATGCAATGACAGAGTTAGAAGGCGGCGCAGGTTGTTATGTCTACCCTTGTGGCACCGCGGCGATTACCAGTGCGATTTTATCTTTTGTTAAAAGTGGCGATCATATTTTAATGGTCGATACCGCTTATGAACCGACTCGTGATTTTTGCAGCAAAACGCTGGCTCGTATTGGCGTTGACGTTACTTATTATGATCCGATGATTGGCCGTGATATTGGCGATTTAATTCAAGACAATACCAGTATTGTGTTTTTAGAATCACCGGGCTCACTAACCATGGAAATACAAGACGTACCGGGTATATGTCAGGTTGCGCATCAGAAGAACGAAGACATAGTGGTCATGCTTGATAATACTTGGGCGTCACCTATACACTTCCAGCCGTTTGAATACGGCGTTGATGTGTCTGTACAAGCAGCAACCAAATATGTGGTCGGTCATTCGGACTGTATGTTGGGAACAGCCACGGCTAATAAAAAATGTTGGCCTGTGCTGCGAGAAAACTCGTATTTACTGGGGCAATGTGCGTCACCGGATGACATATATTTGGCAATGCGCGGTATTCGTACCTTGGGTGTTCGATTAAATCAGCATCAACAGGCATCATTAAAAGTTGCAACATGGTTGCAGACACGCCCAGAAGTTGAAACTGTGTTGCACCCGGCCTTAGAATCGTGCCCTGGACATGAGCATTTTAAACGAGACTTTGTTGGTGGTAATGGATTGTTTTCCTTTGTCTTGAAACAGTCTAATCCACAAGCGTTAAATGCGATGTTAGATGGCATGCATCATTTTAAAATGGGGTTTTCGTGGGGGGGCTATGAAAGCTTGATTTTAGCTAATTCGAATATTAAATCGATGCGCACAGCTACCAATTGGCTGTACAGTACACCATTAGTTCGTTTGCATATTGGATTAGAAGATGTCGATGACTTGATTGCTGATTTAGACGCCGGATTTAGTCGTTTAAATGCACTACTTTAATGTTGTCTGGCAATATCACCTTTAAAATTTGGCATTCATCGGATTTTCTCCTACATTCAACGCTAAAGAGGGAACCGATTCTTTATGCCTCTATCTAATGCATGATTTGCGTTAATTCACGTTATTTCCTTTGAACAGGTCCTGACAACGCAAAGTTTTTGATTTGTAAAGCAGGATCTTTTATAAAGCCATAGTCAGTTCTAGATTACAGGAGTTCTATGAAAACTGAACAAAACTTTATCGGCAGCTTTTTCAAGCTAGAATCCGCCGGTGGTATTATTTTGATGGTGGCGGCCGTATTGGCAATGATTTGCGCCAATACATCGTTATCTGTGTATTATGATTTAATCCTCGACACCCCGGTCGAAGTCAGAGTAGGGCCACTTGAAGTGGCTAAACCATTATTGCTTTGGATCAACGATGGTTTAATGGCGATATTCTTTTTCTTGGTCGGTCTTGAGCTAAAACGAGAGCTCATAGAAGGCGAATTAAAAGAACGCAAAAATATTATATTACCTGGTGTTGGCGCAATAGGTGGTATGTTAGTTCCTGCGCTGGTTTATGTGTATTTTAATTACCAAGATCCAGTCAACATCAAAGGTTGGGCGATCCCAGCGGCAACGGATATCGCCTTTGCTTTAGGTGTATTAACACTACTCGGCTCGCGTGTTCCGGCTACTGTTAAGATTTTCCTTACTTCATTAGCCATTTTTGATGACATAGGCGCGATTATTATTATCGCCTGTTTCTATACCGATGATATCTCGTTTATCTCATTAGTGATCGTTGCGGTTTGCGTACCAATATTATGGTTTTTGAACCACCGCAAAGTGGAAGCACGCAGTTTGTATTTGATGATCGGTGTTGTGATGTGGGTTGCGATGTTGAAGTCCGGTGTACATGCGACGTTAGCTGGTGTTTTAGTGGCGTTATTTATTCCGTTAAAATCTAAATCTGACCCAGATTTTTCACCATTGAAATCGTTAGAACATGATTTGCATTCGGTCGTGGCATTCTTTGTATTGCCTGTGTTCGCATTTGCTAATGCTGGATTGAACTTGTCAGGGGTATCGGCGGAAGATGTGCTGCATCCGGTCCCTATGGGTATTGCTATGGGGTTATTAATTGGTAAGCAGGTAGGGGTATTTGGTATGTGTTATCTTGCGGTTAAGATGAAATTAACCGAATTACCAAAAGGCATGAATTTTAAAACGCTATACGGTACAGCGGCATTGTGTGGTATTGGTTTTACCATGAGTTTGTTTATCGGTTCTTTAACGTTCGAAGCCACCGATATGGACAAGCTGTTTGATGAGCGATTAGGTATTGTTGTTGGCTCGTTGCTATCTGGCATCATTGGCTATCTTATTTTATCTTATTCGTTAAAAAAACCTGATGCAGATGTTGATGCAGTCACAGAGGTAAAAAGCTAAGCTCCTTCACAACACACAAAAAAGGCGGGATTATCCCGCCTTTTTTTGTGTGTTGTACTGTGGTGAGTGCAGCGATGTGACACACTCTATATAGCTATAATGGATGTTTTAAAATGGCTACTTTTTACCGAGTAACGTGAATATTTTATCGGCAATGTCAGTGTTTTCTTGATGACCAATGAAATTTTCTGCGCCGTTTCCGAAGGCATATACTGGTACGTCGAGACCGGTATGTCCTGAACTTGTCCAACCGGCCCCTGTTTTTAAGTCTATGATTTCTTTAATAAAGCCATAGTAACGCGTAACCAGCTTTTCCTTGGTTTTTGTTTTGTTTAATTGCTTATCTAGCACTTCTTGCTGATTTTCCAGACGCAAGGTAACAAAATGACTTTGCTCAGATTCAGACAACTTAAAACCAAGCGATGAGGAAAGATCATCGATGTTGAGTTCATCACTTGCTAATTGTTTTGCTAAGGCCAGAGGTGATTTGCTGAGTTTGTTGATGATTTTAGGTTGCCAGTTATATTTGCCGCTACTGCCAATGCTCATACCACCTGTATTGTGATCAGCCGTTAGTACCACTAGGGTGTTTGGATGTTTAGCAACATAGGCGTGTAAAAACTCCATAGTCATCGCCAAATCATGCATTTCACCCATGGCATAAGCCATATCATTGGCATGTCCGCCCCAATCAACCTGAGACGCCTCGACTAACAAAAAGTAGCCATTGCTATTGTCTAAGGCTTTTACCGCCGCTTTGGTCATCTGTGTTAATGGGTTTTGATAATTCAGGTCGACATTATTATCAATCGCGACAGGTGCGAATAAACCCAATAATTTATCACCTGATTGTACGTTGTTGAGCTGCGTAAATTCGCTGAGGTATTGATAACCTTGTTCGTTGAACTCGGCAATTAAGTTGCGGTCTTCACGCTGAAAGTAACTTACACCTCCGCCTAACATAACATCCGCTTTCAGTTCACCGTCGATGGTGGAGTCAAGGTAGTCATCGGCGATAGCGTTATAGTTTCTACGGCTTTCATTTTTTGCGATGTACGATGCCGGGGTTGCATGAACAATTTGTGAGGTAACAGCAATGCCTGTGCGTTTGCCACGTTGCTTAGCGTATTCCAGTACGGTTAACTGCGGCTTTAAATGCACATCAACACCAATCGCACCATTGTACGTTTTAACACCCGTAGCGAGCGCTGTGGCGCTGGCTGCTGAATCGGTCACATAACTGTTTGCCGGTGTGTGTTGGCCATCAATCGCTTGATTTTTAGCATAGCTAGACGGTGTGGTACTCGAACTGCCAACTAAGACTTTATCAAAGATGGTGGATTCAACTTTGGCGGTATTGGCATCGTCTTGCCAAAATCGATAGGCACTGGGATACACTGGGCCCATTCCGTCGGCAACGATCATAATGATATTTTTAGGTAATGGTGGGGTATCTGTTTTTGTTTGTTGTTGTTTGGCCTGTGTTGATGCAGTAGCGACGCAAAGGGCTAAGCCAGATAATAGGTATTTCAACTTACTTTACTCATCTTTCTCTAATCTGAAGAGCCATGATGTTAGCACAAAGAATTGGCTATTCATAAACCCCAGGGCTAAGCACTCCAATGACATGCGTTAGCGCTTCATTTAGCTCTTAATTTGGATCTTGAATTGGCGCTTAATCCAGCCCTTAATCGAGTCCTTAAGTTAAAGCTGTTAGAACCTTTTATTACGATTTATCCCAAACCGCGGCTTTAAAATGTTTTCGGCAAACCGATTCATACATGTCATTGCCTCCAATTTGAACTTGTGACCCACTGGTAACCGGTTTGCCTTGCTCATTAAAGCGGATTATGAAGTTCGCTTTACGGCCACAATGGCATACTGTTTTTAACTCAATAAGCTTGTCGGCCCAGGCCATTAGTGCAGCACTGCCGCTAAAGGTTTGGCCAAGAAAGTCGGTACGAATTCCATAGGCAAGCACCGGAATGCTTAAATAGTCGACGACATCGGTCAATTGTTTGACTTGCTCTTCACTTAAAAATTGCGATTCATCAATCAGTATGCAATCGATGGTCTCAGCGGCTAACAGTTGATTGATCTCCTGGTATAGATTGCTGTCTTTACTAAATTGGCGTGCATCACTGCTTAAACCGATACGAGAGGTGACTTTGCCCTGGCCAAAACGGTCATCAAGTTGTGCGGTGAAGATCACCGTTTTCATACCGCGTTCTAGGTAATTGTATGATGACTGCAGTAACGACGTTGATTTTCCGGCGTTCATTGCTGAGTAATAAAAATATAGTTGTGCCATAGTGAGTATCTGAATTCTTTAGCTGAGTTGATGAGTCAAGTATAGAAAAGCCCGCATAAGCGGGCTTTGATTCAAATCGAATTGGGATTAACAAGCAGTATGATTAGTAGCCGCTGCTTTTTTTCACTTCACCGTGGCCCAGTGTTGCTAGTAAGTTACCAAGTAAGCCACTCGCACCAAAGCGAAACTTAGCAGGAGACAACCAGTCATCGCCTAAAATATCCCGTGCCATATCCAAGTAGTGTTTCGCATCTTCTGTAGTGCGCACACCACCAGCGGGTTTAAAACCAACGTTTTTATCCATATCACGTATGACTTCCATCATGATACGAGCAGACTCTGGGGTGGCATTAACCGCAACTTTACCGGTTGATGTTTTAATAAAATCCGCACCCGCTTTAATTGAGATTTCACTCGCTTTACGGATCAACTCTTCGGTTTTAAGTTCACCGGTTTCAATGATAACTTTTAACTGTACGCTGTCTGGTAATGCTTGTTTACAGGCTTTAACCAAGTCAAAACCGATTTGTTCATTACCCGCCATTAACGCACGGTAAGGGAATACCACATCGACTTCATCGGCACCGTATTCCACCGATGCTTTGGTTTCAGCGACGGCTATATCGACATCGTCATTACCGTGCGGAAAGTTAGTGACAGTGGCAATCTTGATGCCAGTGCCAGCTAAACGCTTTTTCGCTGCGGGAATAAAACGAGGATAAATGCAAATGGCCGCAGTGTTACCACCAGGCGAACTGGCTTGGTCGCAGAGTTTAGCGACAATCTCATCGGTGTCGGTATCATTTAGCGTCGTCAAATCCATATAACTGATGGCTTCTTTTGCGACAGCTTGTAAATCTTGTTCAGTCATAAACATACCCATTTGAATCAAAAGCCCGCGTTTGCGGGCTGGTTAATTAACTTGCAAGTGAAATAAATACACCTGCTATCGCAGCACTCATTAAGTTTGCTAGTGTTGCCGCAAATACCGCTTTCATACCCATCTGCGCTATATCGTGTCGACGGTTTGGAGCCAAGGTACCTAAACCACCCAATAAAATCGCGATAGAAGAAAGGTTTGCAAAACCACATAAGGCAAAAGTGATGATAGCTTGAGTACCTGCACTTAATTCGTCTTTGTACTTAATAAAGTCGACATAGGCGACAAATTCATTAACCACAACCTTTTGGCCAAGGAAGCTACCTGCACGGAATGCTTCTTCCCATGGTACACCGAGTATCCAAGCAACAGGTTGTAACACAAAGCCAAGAATCATCTCGAGAGTAAGGTTCTCTGCGCCAAAAAAGCCACCAACCCAACCAATTAGGCCGTTAAGTAATGCGATTAATGCAACGAATGCCATTAACATAGCACCAACATTGAGCGCCAGCATCATACCTTTAGAGGCACCTTCTGCTGCGGCGTCAATAACGTTAACGGGTTTTTTATCTTCTTCAGGCTCTTCGAGCTCAGAGATGTCGTTTTTCGGTTCATCGACCTCTGGCATAATAAATTTAGCCATCAATAAACCACCCGGTGCTGCCATGAACGATGCCGCAATAAGGTATTTAAGTTCAATACCCATACCGGCATAGCCGACCAATACCGCACCAGCAACAGATGCTAGGCCACCGGTCATTACTGCAAATAGCTCAGAACGGGTCATGGTTGGTAGGAACGGGCGCACAACCAACGGTGCTTCAGTTTGACCAACAAATATATTTGCTGTCGCCGATAATGATTCCGGATCCGAAGTTTTGAGAAACTTTGCTAATGCGCCACCTAGGAAGGTAACGATTTTATCCATGATTCCGAGATAGTAGAGTACCGCAATTAATGAAGAGAAGAATACGATGACGGGCAGAACGCGAATGGCAAAAACAAAGCCAACGCCATTTGCAAACATGGCATCTGTACCTAAGCCACCAAACAAAAAGGCAATACCCGCAGCAGAGTAGTCGATAACACTGCCAACGGCAGCAGATATACCTTCAAGAGCAATTCGACCTGTATCGCTGTACAGAACTAACGCTGCGAGTGTGATTTGAATTGCGAAGGCACCGCCAACGGTCCGCCAATTTATACTTTTTTTGTGTGAGCTCGCTAAATAGGCGACGCCTAATATAACAAATATACCCAACACACCACGTAACATATTAAAATCCATCATTACACCTATGGTTTGTTAAAGTTGTGCTTTTTAGTTCGCTAATTCGCGAACCTTTGCTTTGATTAGTTCGAGAGCCATACGGTTACGACCCCCTTTAGTTATAACGATATCAGCGTGCTCTCTAGAGGGCTCGATGAATCGGTAATACATGGGTCTCACTGTCGTTTGGTACTGATGGACGACAGAATCGAGATCGCGACCTCGTTCTTCAAGGTCACGCTTTATTCGGCGGATAAGACAGATATCAAGAGCAGTATCCATAAAGATATTGATATCAAAACGCTGACGCAATTGTTTATCGGTCAACAATAAAATACCTTCAACCAAGACAACTTTCGCTGGTTTTACGACTTCAACTTCTTTACTACGTGTATGTTCTTTATAATTATAGACGGGAACTTCAATAGGATGGCCTTCACTTAATTGAAACAGGTGATGAGCGAGTAATTCATGCTCAAAGGCCTTAGGATGATCATAGTTTGTTTTCGTTCTATCTTCGAATTCAAGATGATCCTGACATCGATAGTAGGAGTCTTCTTTAATTATGGTCATCGATTGCTGACCTAATTCTTCGACAAGCTCATCATAAATGGTTTGAGCGAATAACGACTTACCTGAGGCTGAGGCACCAACTACCGCAATTATTGTAAGGCTATTGATAGACAAAACGTATCCCAAACTGGTTTTACTTGTAAATAGTATTGCTTATTTTTGCTCAAAAACTAGTCACTGTGGAGTAAAAAGTCTTTTTCCGTACAATTTACTAATTCATTCTATAATAAAGTTACAAACTTCGATTCTCTGGTTTACAGGCGGGTTACAAACCCCGAACAAAGGTAGTGATATGGCGCGTGTATTGATTTTAGTTATAGATGGTTTTGGTTTAGGCGCAGCACCAGATGCTAAGGATTTTGGCGATATTGGTGCGAATACATTTGCTAATTTGGCAGATGAATTTTATGCGCAAAGTGGGCGAAAATTGGATTTACCTACCTTATCTAAATTAGGTTTAATAAGCGCTGCAACCGCAGCCGGTAATAAGTCACCAGCAGTTAATGCGGTGGCGCCGTTAACCGGTGCATACGGTTATGCAGCTGAAATTAGTTCCGGGAAAGATACCCCTAGTGGCCATTGGGAAATGATGGGCGTACCTGTGCTATTTGATTGGGGCTATTTTGCAGATAAAGAACACTCATTCTCCGAAGAGCTTCTGACCAATGTTTATAAGAAAACCGGAATTCAAGGCAGTTTAGGTAATTGCCATTCTTCCGGTACCACAATTATCGCAGAGCTTGGCGAAGAGCATATGAAGACTGGTATTCCGATTTGTTATACATCAGCCGACAGTGTGTTTCAGGTAGCCGCTCATGAAGAAACGTTCGGATTGGATAACTTACACAAGTATTGCGAACAAGTTCGCGAACTTTTAAATGAAATGGATTTAAATATTGGTCGAGTGATTGCCAGACCGTTTATTGGCAGTGGCCCGGATGATTTTGAGCGTACCGGTAATCGTCGTGATTACTCTATATTACCACCTGCACCTACGGTATTAGACAAAATCGTTGATGCCGGCGGTAAGGTTGTCAGTGTCGGCAAAATAGCAGATATATTTGCTCATCAAGGGATCAGTGAAAAATACAAGGCGACAGGTCTAGAAGCCTTGGTTGATACTAGTATTGAGCAATTGCAGAAGCAACCTGATAATACCTTAATCTTTACCAACTTGGTTAACTTTGACCAAGATTACGGCCATCGTCGTGACCCTGTCGGTTATGGTAAAGCGTTAGAGTATCTTGATCAGCGATTGACGGATATTGGTCCAGAATTAAAAGATGATGATTACGTTGTATTGACCGCAGATCATGGCTGTGACCCAACATGGCATGGCAGTGATCACACCCGAGAGTACGTGCCGGTAATATTTTACAAGCGCGATATGCCATCGATTAATTTAGGTGAGAGTGACACCTTTGCCGATATTGGAGCGACTGTAGCGGATATCTTTGGCGTAAGTGCTCCGGATTACGGTAAATCCTTAGCCGCTAAACTGGGCTAGAGTTGCAACGATAATGAAGGACAGATTAAGGCATCGAGTAAAGTACAGTGTAAAGCACCGAGTAAAGCATCGTGCAGAGTAGGAAGCTTTGCACTTGCTTTGTCACTCGCGTTCACACGGCAAACGTTGGACGTTAAAGACATAGTTAACGTGGTAAGCTGGTCCAGTTAAATGTTTTCATTAAAAAAGGGTTCTGAATATTCAGAACCCTTTTTTTATCTGAAAGATTTTCTTTTATTCGCAGTTAAAGCGCGAGTCAAAACCGTCGTATATCTGGCTTTATCAGCATTTGCTTAGTATTGGTGTATTCAATGACCAGCTGTTATAACAACAGCGAATCGAGTGTCATGATCATCATATCTTTAAAACTGGTTTGACGATCTTCTGCTGATAACGCTTCACCACGAATAATATGGTCACTTACCGTCGCCACACATAACGCCTTTTTGTTGTATTCAGCGGCAGCACCATAAAGACCGGCAGCTTCCATTTCGACACCAAGAATACCCAGTTTGGCCATGGTATGGAAAAATTCAAAATCAGGCGTATAAAACAAGTCGGCGCTAAAAATATTACCTACTTTGACATCTATATTTAGATTTTCAGCCGCAGTAACAACATTTTTTAATAAGCCGTAGTCGGCGATGGCAGAAAAGTCGTGGTCATTAAAGCGCATGCGATTACATTTTGAATCGGTACAGGCACCCATACCGATAACCACGTCCATTACATTGATGTCTTCACGCACGGCTCCACAACTACCAATACGAATGATGTTTTCAACGCCGTAATCTTTATACAGCTCAGTGGCGTAAATAGAGGCAGATGGAATACCCATACCTGAACCCATTACCGATACTCTTTGCCCTTTATAGCTACCGGTAAAGCCAAACATGTTACGTACAGCGTTAAATTGCACCGGGTCATCAAGAAAGTTATCGGCGATAAACTTGGCGCGCAGTGGGTCACCAGGTAAAAGGACGGTCTCAGCGATTTCACCTTCTTTCGCTTCTATATGAGGAGTAGCCATAATCAATATTCCTGTAGTTTATTGGTTTGCTGTTAGTTTCGAGTTTTTCAAATCACTACGCTCACTGTCGCTTATAAAAGCCGCATCAAGCGCATTTAGTTGTAATTGTCTTAATTGCTTATCATCTAAACCGAGTTGCTCGCGAGCGATAGCAAACTCATGTTTTAGTTCAATCGCTTCAACCGCTGGATCGTCAGTGTTTAAGCACGCCCTAACGCCGTTTTCGATAAAAGTATGAATAGGGTGTTCGCTGATGTTATTGATGGTACCGGTTTGATAATTAGACGTAAGGCAGGTTTCTAGAAAAATATCGTGTTTCGCTAAGTACGCCATTAATTCAGGATCTTTATAACAATTCACACCATGACCAATGCGTTTAGCTCCTAATAACTTAATCGCGTTCCACATGCTTTGCGGGCCATCTGCTTCACCGGCATGAACGGTGACTTGTAAATCTGCTTGGTGGACTTGTTTAAAATGATCAACAAACAAGTCGGCGGGTTTACCAAGTTCATCGCCGGCCAAATCGATGGCAACTAATTGCTCCTTATGTGCAAGCAGGGCGTCTAATTCATGTTGGCAGGTCTGCACGCCAAAGGTTCGAGACATAATGCCGATAAGATTGGCTTTGACGTCAAAGTCTTTAACACCGTTGTGTACGCCATCAATTACCGCAGCCACCACCTCTGTGGTGTTGAGATGATGGGTCATGCCCATATAATAGGGCGAAAAACGCAGCTCGGCGTAATCGATACCTGCGATTTTCATGTCTTCAACATTTTCGTAAGCCACTTGCTTTATATCATCAAGGCTTTTAAGAACTTTTACGCCCCAATCGAGCTTTTGTAAAAACTCCATCAAATCGCTGGCTTTATCTTCAATGGTGACGTGGGGGATAAAATCATCAAAAGAATCACACGGCAAGGCTATACCGTAGTGTTGTGCAAGACGCCAAATCGTTGCTGGACGTATATTGCCATCAAGATGACGATGCAGGTCTATCAGTGGTAGATCGATTGCAGGCATAGGGTTTTCATTCAATTTCTGGTGTTTATAAATATAGGTTAAAATTTGATATTTTTTACCACAAAAGTAAGAAAAGTTATCGTGAGGCAGCTGATCTTGGCTTTGTTACGTAACTAACTGTAATTTATTAGAGTATTTACTGGAATATCATTGGCAACATGTAAAAACACTGCTAGATTATCTTTATCTTTTTGTTTAATCCAAGCTAGAGTTCGCAATGCTGTATCAAACTGACGACGTCAGAATAAATCAATTAAAACAACTTCTTCCTCCGGTTGCGTTATTAGAACGTTACCGCAACAATGAAAAAATATCGCGTAATGTATTTGAAGCAAGACAAGCTATCAGTGACATTTTTAACGGAAAAGACGACCGTTTATTAGTGGTTATTGGCCCATGTTCTATTCATGATCCTATTGCCGCATTGGAATACGGTTCGCGTCTAAATAAACTGCGAAACAAATACAAAGACAGCTTAGAAATTGTCATGCGCGTGTATTTTGAAAAACCACGTACCACCGTAGGCTGGAAAGGCTTAATCAATGACCCTGATCTCGATGGCAGCTTTAAAATAAACGAAGGTTTGCGCATTGGTCGTAAACTGTTACTTGATTTAAATGATATGGGTTTACCAACAGCGGGCGAATATCTGGATATGATCACGCCGCAATATATGGCGGATCTTATGTGTTGGGGCGCGATTGGCGCACGTACCACTGAGTCGCAAGTTCACCGCGAATTGGCATCGGGTTTATCTTGTCCGGTCGGCTTTAAGAATGGCACCGATGGCACCATTAAAGTTGCTATTGATGCGGTAGGTGCGGCGAGCGCACCACATCACTTTTTATCGGTAACCAAATTAGGTCACTCGGCAATCGTCGAAACCAAAGGTAACCCAGACTGCCATATCATATTACGTGGCGGGAAAGAGCCAAATTACTCGAAAAAACACGTTGATGCGATCACTGAGCAATTACAAGGGGCTAATGTAGCCGCTAAGGTTATGGTTGATTTCTCGCATGCCAATTCAAGCAAGAAATTTGAAAATCAAATGCTGGTCTGTGATGACGTGTGTGAGCAAATGAAAGGCGGTAATGAGTCTATCTTTGGCGTTATGGTCGAAAGTCATTTAGTTGAAGGTCGTCAAGATTTGGTAGACAATAAAGCAGAAACTTATGGCCAAAGTATCACCGATGCCTGTATTGGCTGGCAAGATACTGAGGTATTATTGGAAAAACTAGCTCAAGCATCAGCAACTCGCGGCGCAAATGCCTCGTAGGTTCACGTGCTTGTTGGCTTAATGTAATAGGCACAGTAAAGGTTGTTTTATTATGGTGACTATAGATAAAAACAGTTTGCATTTAACCGACACTCAACGCTATGAATTATTTATTCAACAGTTGATGTCGCAACGGGAAGCATGGATCTTAACCGATGAACATGGTGCCGTTATGTTGACTGAAAATGAAGAAGATTTTGTGCCCTTTTGGCCAAATGAAGAAACCGCGGCATGCTGGGCTACCGATGAATGGGATCATTGTAAGCCGGTAAAGCTGACCTTGGATGAAATTCGCGAGCGATGGTTGCCTGGTATGGAAGAGGATGATCTTTGCTTGATTATCTTTCCAAATCAGAATCTCACAGGGCAAATCTTTTACCCTTGGCAATTTGCCGATATTATCGATAAAAAATTAGCGAAATTAGCGCGTAAAAATTAGTTTTTCACAAGCGTTTTTCAAAGCAGCGTCTAGACTAAAACCATGGTTCATTTAAAGGTGGTTTTATGTCAGACGCTGTTTTTCATTTAGGGGTTAACAAAGAAGATATCGACTCGGCTGTGTTGGCCATTTTACCCGGCGATCCAAATAGAGTAGAGCGCATCGCCGAATATCTTGATAATCCAAAATTTCTTATCTCACAACGCGAATATACCTTATACACAGGGACTATTGACGGGCACCAAGTGGTGATCTGTTCTACGGGTATTGGTGGCCCATCAACGTCTATTGCCGTAGAAGAATTAGCGCAAATTGGCGTGCGTTACTTTTTACGTATTGGTACTACGGGGGCGATCCAACCGGACATTAATGTCGGTGATATTATTGTCACTACAGGTTCTGTCAGACTCGATGGTGCCAGTTTACATTTTGCACCAATGGAGTTCCCAGCGGTTGCCGATTTTCAAATCAGTCATGCCATGGTTAATGCTGCGAAAGAGCAAGATTGTGGTGTATATACTGGTGTCACTGCCTCAAGCGATACCTTTTATCCAGGGCAGGAGCGCTATGACACCTATACCGGCCGTGTCGTCAGACGCTTTGTTGGTTCCGCCAAAGAGTGGCAAGACATGGGGGTGCTGAACTTTGAAATGGAATCGGCGACGTTATTGACCATGTGCGCCAGCTCTGGCTTGCAAGCCGGTTGTTTGGCAGGGGTGATAGTCAACCGACATAAGAGTGAAATCCCTAATGCAGAAACCCATAAGCTGGTCGAGTCGCGGTCAATAAAAGCCGTGATTCGTGCTGCACAATTATTATTGGCCGATATCAATTAGCAAAACCAAGCGCTGTCTTGATGATCAGGGAAGCGACTTAATCGGCGACAAGTAACTGTTGCGCACCTATAGCGTTATGCAGGCTGGGCTTGTCGATAGGCCAAGCGAGTAAGTTTTGCGGCAACCTGGCCTTTAATAAATCGTTAAATACCTCGACGTTATGCAAGTTAGCATTTAACCACATGGCAATACTGTCATCGTCTTGAGGCAAAATTAATGGCATGGCTTTAGAGTGGATATGACTGAGCTTAGGGTGCGGCGGTAAGGTAATAACCGAGCAACTGAGTGCCGTTTGTCCGGTTTTTGGGTGATACCACTGTCGGTATAATCCACCAAGGGCTAGAGCGCTTCCATCTTCAGCGGTCATATCAAAGTAATGAATGGGTTTGCGATTAACAAACTCTGTTTCGCCGAAACCTTTGGCCACTACGACGCAGCGTGACTCTCTAAATGCTTTAAAACCGGCGCTACGGGGCACGTTGAGTTTATCGTAACGGGTATTAAACGACGTGTACTTAGATGGCTTAAAACCTTGGTCGTCTTTATCCAATAGTAACCACCAAGTGGCATCATCCAGACGTCGTTTACCGTTGTGCTCACGTACAATTGATATGCTGTCTGTGGCACGCTTAAAGCGCGAAAAATTCATTCTTTGCCTTGGGTTTTCAATTCCCAACTCTAGCAATAACTGCTCTACAAAAGGATCGTCGCTTATATTTAATCGTCCACACATGTCGCTATGGTTCCTGTGGTTTGGCTATTTCAGTTTAGTTTACAAGCTAACGTCATGGTTATGAGGCTATTGGTGTCGATAGCCGTTAGCTGAAATGTTGCATGACGTCTTTATAATCTGTCTTTAGATAATGTTAATACTTACCTTAATATAAATTTTAACATTTAAAATTCATATGCTTACCTTAATTTACTTGGTTGTTGCTTAACCTGTAATGCATTTTAATTTGTTGTAATGCTCTTGATCCCTGTTTACACAGCAACTATACTGTATAAATATACAGGTTTAAAGTTATGAATGAATTAATCGATCTTCTAAAGCACAAACAGCTAGTATGGCATGGCAATGATGAACATCATGACAACCAGGGGTTTAGTGCATCAGGCTATGAGCCGCTGGATAGCAAATTAGGCGGCGGCTTCCCTAAATCCGGGGTTATTGAATTACTGACTCAGCCCGGTATTGGTGAGTTGCGCTTGCTGATGCCATTAATGGCGAATGCTGATGCACAGCAATTGCTGGTGTTTATAAACCCTCCAGGGCTTATAAATAGCCCTTCATTGCAATATGCCAATGTTGATGAAAGTCGCTTACTGTGTCTTTATCCTGAGCAGGCGCATCAGGCTTTGTGGGCTGCTGAGCAATGTTTACAAAGCGGTTGCTGCAGTGATGTCTTGTTGTGGTTCGACGAGCCGTTACAAGTGCATCAAGTCAAACGATTGCAGTTGGCCGCTCAAACCGGGGATTGTCGGCAATTTTTATTGCGCCAACAAAAAGCGGATGATATCGCCTTGCCTGTTGATTTAAGCTTGTCCTTAGCGTCGCATCAGCAGGGCCTTGAAGTGACCATTAATAAACGTAAACGTGGTTGGCCATCGGCAGCATTTGTGGTGCATTTAGGGCGATTTTGGCCATGGTTAGTTACGGTGCCTGAAGCCGATAATGTCGTTATGTTCCCTGATGTTCGCGTCGTTTCATGAGCTCATTAATGGAGAATACCGTGGCCAATAGTGGCCCGCCGTTATGGTTGTATTTACACTTTCCTAAATTACAGCTTAATTCGTTGTATGCTGATGACGACAGCACCCCGATTATTATTGTCGATGAGAAAACTCATGCGACAGTGCAAGTTAATCACAGTGCGTTACAGCAGGGCATCGATATCGGTATGGGGCTCGGCAGCGCGGCCTCTTTGTGTCAAGATTTAAAAGTCTACCCTTATGATCAAACCATTGAACAACGGCGTTTGCAACACATAGCGCGTTGGTTATATCTGCTAAGCGCGGATATTTGTTTATATCCGCCAAACGGTTTATTGCTGAAAGTCAGCAATATGCTCACGCTTTATCATGGTCTGGATAATTATTGGTTGGCGCTATCAAGCCATTTGGCACAATTGGATGTGGATTATCACTATGGCACAGGTTTTTCCGTATACAGTTCGATGCTATTGGCAAAAAATCATGGCGATATTATCAGTGCGGATAAACCGTATCTTGAGCGGGCATTACGACCCCTCACATTAGCCCAAACCGGGCTTAGCAAAAAAAACATAGAGAACCTTAAACGCGTTGGTATTGAACAGTTGCATCAACTACTGGCGTTGCCTTTAACAGAGATTGCCAAACGGTTTGATATTGACTTGGTCAACTATGTGGGCCGCTTTACGGCACAGTTACAACATCCGGTGAGTTTTTTTCACCCCAGTGAACAATTCAGTCATTTCCTTGAACTCTTGTTTGAAATCCGTAATTTACAGTATCTGCAAAAACCGTTATTGAAGGTATATGAGCTATTGGAACGATTTTTATCGTTACGGGATAAACGTTGTCAGCAAGTATTACTGACACTGCATTTTCGTGATGATGACGTCGAACCGAAAGTCGTATCGATTAGCAGTGCTTATGGTGAGTACCGGGCGCAAAGCTGGTTGGAGTTAAGTCAATTAACGTTAGAGTCACTGCGCATTGAAGCGCCTATCGTTGCCTTAACCGTAGATGCCAAACAAGTGCACGGCAATGATTACCAAAAGGCTGATTTATTCTCAGGTAAGCAAGGCGTGGTGTCGGCTAATGAGTTGGTATCTAGGTTACAGGCCAAGTTAGGAGAAAATGCCATTGTTGGAGTGCAAAGCATCAATGAACATCGTCCTGAGCGGGCGGTACGTTGTTGCCAGCCTTTGTTAAATCGCAGCCAAGACGGCAATACTAAGCGAGGCAATCAACAGATTACGAAGAACAGCGGGTTAAGTCATCGACCCAGTGTGTTATTACCGCAACCATTACCACTCGATGAACAGGTCACATTACAGCATGGTCCCGAGCGCATTATTAGCGGCTGGTGGGATGAGCAATATATGGCGCGAGATTATTTTATTGCCTGCTCTGAACAAGGGCGTTGGTTATGGTTGTTTCGCACCCCTGAGCAAGAATGGTTTGTGCATGGTTTGTTCAGTTGATATGAGCGTCATAAACTCATTCAAACCTATCAGGAGAGGCTAAGTGGCTTACGCTGAGCTTTATTGTCAAAGCAATTTTTCCTTTCTCAAAGGCGCATCTCACCCTGAAGAGTTGGTTAATCAGGCGGAGTTTCTTGGTTATCGTTCGTTGGCGATTACCGATGAATGTTCGGTTGCTGGTGTTGTTCGAGCCTTTAGTGAAATAAAAGCCAACAGCTTATCGGTAGAGTTGATTGTTGGCAGTTTATTTCAATATCAAGGCTTAAAACTGATTCTACTGTGCCCTGAACGCCGCGGTTACGCTGAGCTGTGCCGTATTATCAGTAATGCCAGACGACGCAGTGAAAAGGGCAGTTATCAATTGTCAGATTGGGATCTGATGTCCATAAAGCATTGTTTGTTGATTTGGCTACCACAAGGGCAAGGTGTTGTCAGTGGCAACTTTGACAAGAATGACAGCGAATGGGGGCGATGGTTGTATAAATATCACCGTTCTCGCTTATGGTTAGGCTATACCCGTTATTTGGCTGCCGATGACAGCAGTTACCGTCATTACTGTCAAACATTGGCGGCAGATCTGGCTATACCCATCACCGCCTGCGGTGGTGCGTTAATGCACGTCTCCTCACGTTTGCGCCTGCAGCATACTTTAACGGCAATTGAACACGGCAAAGCGGTTAACCAACTTGGTCGTGATTTGTTGGTGAATGCCGAACGCTGCCTGCGTCCAATCAAAAAGTTGGCCAAGCTGTTTCCCCTAGAATGGTTGGCGGAGTCAGAGCATATCGCCCGCCGCTGTCAATTTGATTTGGCCAGTCTTCGTTATGAATACCCTCAAGAGTTGGTGCCCAAAGGCAAATCGGCGATTAACTACCTTAAGGAGCTGGTTGTTGTTGGCAGTAAAAAACGCTTTAAGGAAGGGGTGCCCAAAACCATACAACAAACCATAGATAAAGAGTTGAGGTTGATAGAAGAGTTAGATTATGCCTATTACTTTTTAACCATCTTTGATGTGGTGCAGTTTGCTCAGCAACAAAAAATTCTTTATCAAGGCCGCGGCTCTGCGGCCAATTCTATTGTCTGTTATTGCCTTGAAATCACCTCGGTTGATCCTCGACAAATATCGGTATTATTTGAGCGTTTTATTTCCAAGGAGCGTAACGAGCCACCAGATATTGATGTTGATTTTGAACACCAGCGCCGTGAGGAAGTGATCCAGTACATTTATAACAAGTACGGTCGAGAGCGTACCGCCATCGCTGCAACGGTGATAAGTTACCGCCTGAAAAGTGCGATTCGAGAGGTGGGTAAGGCATTAGGCATTAATGTGACGCAATTAGAGTTTTTTATTAAGAACATTAATCGTCGGGATAAGTCGTTGCCTTGGCAAGCGCAAATTGTTGAACTTGGATTGGAGCCGGGCTCACGACAAGGGCAGAATTTCATTGCTTTGGTGCAGGAGATTCTCGGCTTTCCGCGTCATTTGTCGCAACACGTCGGCGGTTTTGTGATCTCTCGAGGACCCTTATATGAACTTGTGCCGGTAGAGAACGCGGCGATGCAGGATCGAACGGTTATTCAATGGGACAAAGACGATCTAGAATCTCTTGGTTTATTAAAAGTCGATGTACTGGCGTTGGGGATGCTCAGCGCTATTCGTAAGTGCTTTGCCATGATCAGCAAGCATTATCAGCGCCATTTATCCATTGCCGATATCACTCGTATGCCAGATGATGCACAGGTGTATAACATGATCCAACGTGCCGATACTGTTGGCGTCTTTCAAATTGAATCACGCGCGCAAATGAGTATGCTGCCAAGGTTAAAGCCAAACAGCTACTATGACTTGGTTATTCAAATCGCCATTGTTCGTCCAGGGCCTATTCAAGGGGATATGGTGCACCCATTTTTAAAGCGCCGCAATGGCGAGGAGCGCATTGAGTATCCTTCTGATGCTGTAAAAGAGGTGCTGCAACGCACATTAGGCGTCCCTATTTTTCAAGAGCAGGTGATTAAACTGGCGATGGTTGCTGCTGGCTTTAGCGGTGGTGAAGCCGACCAATTGCGACGAGCGATGGCAAGCTGGAAGAAAAATGGCAAATTAATGCAGTTTAAGGAGAAGCTGATCAATGGCATGCAACAGCGTGGCTATAAAACGGACTTTGCAGAGCGTATTTTTGAACAAATTTGTGGCTTTGGTGAGTATGGGTTCCCGGAAAGCCATTCTGCGTCATTTGCAGTGCTGGCTTATGTCTCGGCATGGTTAAAGTATCATTACCCGCACGCCTTTTATGCGTCAATTTTAAACAGCTTACCGATGGGGTTTTACAGTGCCTCACAGTTAGTTCAGGATGCCAAACGCCATGGCATAACGGTGTTGCCTGTGTGTGTGAATCAGTCAGAATACGAACATGTTTTGCTACCCGATCAACAAAACTGCCAACCAAACGAACAACAAGATGAACAACGCAACAAGCCACAAAACAAACCACATAATCTGGCCATACGACTGGGATTTCGCTTGGTGAAAGGTTTATCAAAGCAAGCGGCGATGACTTTACTTGCTGAGCGCCCTGAGCATGGTTATCAGCATATGCAGCAAATCAGAGCGTTAGCGATTAACCAAAAAGACTTACAACAGTTGGCCAGCAGTGATGCGTTTAAATCTATTGCTGGTGATCGTTATCAAAGCCGTTGGTTAATGATGGATAAGGATAGCGACTTACCACTATTTGCTGCCGCGCAGGTTGCTGACACGCCGTCGCCGGAGTTCCTGATTAGTCCGTCTGAGTTTGATACGTTAAATGAAGATTATCAGGCACTAGGGCTGACCTTAAATAAGCATCCTATTACTTTGTTAGCACAATCAGGGTTGCTTGGTGATTTTACCCGTATGCAAGATCTGGCTAGCAAAAATCATAAGTCGTTTGTCACTGTGGTGGGCTTAGTCACGGGCAAACAATCTCCAGGAACCGCAGGCGGTGTGACCTTTGTGACTTTGGAAGATGACAGCGGTAATATCAATGTGGTTGTTTGGGCAGCAACGGCTCGAGCTCAGAAAAAAGCCTACATGCGTGGTAAAATATTAAAGGTTAAGGGCATATTAGAGCGCGAGGGTGATGTGGTGCATGTCATCGCGGGTAAGCTTATTGATCTTAGCGACTGCTTATTGGAGCTGGACAGTAAATCTCGAGATTTTCATTAGCCAAGGCGTCGAGAGCAGACAAAGCGAAGAGAACATAAAGCAAAGAGAGTAAAGTGACAAGTCAGCATAATCGAAACAAAAAACATCGTCCTTACCAGGTAAAAAAAACCGGTATTAAAGACGAATATATCGATAAGCAAATCATTGTGCTGCATGCTGCGATGGCGCATAAACTATTGTCTGAACCGCAATTACTTGAACAGGTACAGCAGACTTTGGAGCAGCGTCGTGAAACAGGGCGTATAGGCTATGGTGCGTACATTACATGGGTCAGCATTTTGGAGATGTATCATCAACCCGATGTGTTTATCAAAGAGATGACTCGTGATGATGCCAAAATGCGCCGTATGCGTCGCAAGACACCGTTTGTTGGTATTCTAAATGAACAAGAAAGACAGCAGGCCATTAATGCTGGCGCGATAGGTACCATTGATGACATTTCAGTGTTATTTTAATAGCAACCTAACGATTAAGTTAACATATTGAATACTCGCATTATTATTAGTTATTTTTTAATCATCTCCTTGGTTACTTTCTTGGTTTATTGGCATGACAAATATAAAGCCAAAACGGGTAAGTGGCGCACCAATGAAGCCTCGCTGCATTTGTTGGCGTTACTAGGAGGTTGGCCTGGGGCAATGTTGGCAAGACAGTTGTTTCGACACAAAACTCAAAAACAACCTTTCGTTGTGATCTTTTATATCACCATAGTGTTAAATGTTAGCGCGATAGGCTTATTTATCTTTAGACATTACATAGATTTTTGATTAACCAAAATCGTCACTTAGTATTTTTTTACTAAATGGCTCATGCCCTGTATTTTGGCGATGAACAAACTATTCTAATACTAACTAAGCTCATAAAAGTGTTACCATTATTGATAACTTTACCTTAATTAACGCTATCGGTGGTCTTGGCATATTTTTACTTGGCATGATCATTATGACCAATGCCTTGCAGCAACTTGCCGGCAGTGCTTTGCGAACCGCGTTAATTCGTTTTACCAAAAGCCCAACAAGTGGTGCTATCACCGGCGCTATAAGCACCGCTGTGCTGCAATCGTCTAGTGCGACGACCGTTGCCGCGGTGGGGTTTGTTGGTGCCGGTATCATTAGTTTTTCCGAAAGTTTAGGTATTATCTTTGGTGCCAATATTGGTACCACCATTACTGGGTGGATGGTGGCTTTGCTTGGCTTCAAGCTTAAACTTGGGACTGTGCTGTTACCGGTGATTTTTATCGGTGCGCTGATGAAACTGTTTGGTAAACGCCGCTTGGCCAGCGCTGGTTTGGTACTAGCCGGTTTTGGTTTGATCTTTGTTGGTATTGGGCAAATGCAGTTTGGTATGGCCGAGCTTGAGCAATATATTACGCCGCAACAATTTCCTGATGACGATCTGCTTGGCCGATTACAGCTTGTTGCCATAGGTATTGCCATAACGCTCGTCACCCAGTCATCGAGTGCCGGCGTTGCAACGGCAATCACTGCTCTTTATGCCGGAGCAATCAATTTTAACCAAGCCGCAGCTTTAGTTATTGGCATGGACGTAGGTACAACAATAACCGCCTTAATGGTCACCGTTGGCGGCTCGTTAGGTGCACGGCGCACGGGATATTCCCACGTCGTGTATAACTTGTGTACCGCCATTGGGGCGTTAATCTTACTGACACCATTTACCCAAGCCTATCAGTATTTTTTTCCCGGCCAATTACAAGCAAATGGTGAAATAGCATTAGTGGTATTTCATACTGTGTTTAACTGCCTTGGTGTGTTTATTGTATTGCCGTTTACCAAGCAATTTGCCTTAATGATGATGACTTTGGTGGGGGGCAAAGCACCTAGATATACCGACACTTTAGATAAATCTTTGGTGCGCCATCCAGATGTTGCATTGACCGCCACCAACGCCGCTTTGTTACCGCAATTGGTGGACTTACTTGATTATATAAAATACCTCTTTAACCCGGCAGACAAAGACGCAAAGGTTGAATTTAGTCAGTTAGAAATGGCGCTAGATCAAACCCATGAGTATTTGGATCTGATCCACCTTAACAAACAAGACAAGCGAAATTGGCCGACACTGGTATCGCTTATTCACTTGCTTGATCACATGCAAAGGTTGCACGATCGTTGTCTAGACAAAGACATCGTCAGCATCAATAGCAGCAAAGATAAAACCTTGATCAGCGTCGCCGCAGAAATTACTTATACCATTGATTTAGTGATTGATGCCATTGAGCTTAAAAACTTTACACAGGCCAATGTGTTGTTGCTAGCATGCAAAGAACATAATGTCGGCGTACTCGAGCAGTACCGTGATAACGTTATGAATCAAATTGCCAAAGGGGAAAAGGATGTGCCCCAGGGTAGCACGACATTAGAGTCGGTTAGAGACTTGTCGAGACTGCTCAATAATTTGCAAAGAGTGAGCTATTATTTGTTGCAAATACACGTGACCAAGCTGGCTGAAATAAAAGCCAAATCATAAATAGTCATTGCAGCCGATACTTGCCAAGACGAATAAGCAATTGATTTAATTCATGCTAGCATGTAATTGTAACGGTTGACGTTTTCTCACTTAAAACGATTACCAATGTAGGTTGGCGAGAGTTGGGATTAGATGTCACTATTAAGAGTCTAGTAGTAGTCTAGTTGTTCGGTTATTACATTTTCAGGAGCGTCAATGAATCACAATGAAGTAAGTTCGGTATTGTTTGTCTGTATGGGCAATATATGTCGTTCACCCTCTGCAGAAGCTGTTTTTCGGCAAAAAGCCCGTGCTTATGGCTTTGATATAGAGATTGAATCAGCAGGCACCATAGCCAATCATGTTGGCGAGTACCCTGATCCTCGCTCACAAAAAGCCGGTCAAGCAAGGGGCTATGATTTTACAGGTATTCGAGCCCGCAAAGTCGTTGTTGATGACTTTCAACAATTCTCTCTGATCTTAGCCATGGATAACGATAACCTTCGTGGCTTGATGAAACTTGCTCCACAAGAGCATCAACATAAAGTAAAACTGTTTCTCGATTATGCTGACAATTATGAGCATCGAGAAGTTCCAGACCCATATTACGGTGGCAGCCGTGGCTTTGAATTGGTGCTTGATCTTATCGAAGACGCCAGCGATGGCCTACTCAATAAGATAATGCGATAACCAGGTCCTTGTCATGCGCCATATGATCAACTACGCCTTGCTCATTGCCCTGGTTATGGCGTTGTTAATGACAGTCTATGATGCGTATCTAAACCCTAATCAATTGTTTGTCAGTGAAGCAGGTATCGAATGGCAAATGATTTGGCAAACCTTTTTCAGTTGGTTTATGCCACTTGCGATCTCGCTTGCTGTCGGTGCCGCACTGGGCTACTGGCTGTTTAGGGTGATTAAAAAAGGCAGATCATAGTCTGCCTTTTCGCTGTTTAATAAATGAATTTATTAGCGGATGATAGCTATTTCCCATGAAAAACAGATTTACTGCTAATGGCGTGATTGTCGGAGCGTAAGACAAACTCAAACGGTACAAACTTTGCCTTATGATCGATAGGTGACAACACATTGACCAACACCGACGCCCTTGAGTCTGCATCAATTTCTATCGGTTTATTACTGACAAGCTCAAAGCCTTGCACACCTTTAAGTGATACCGTGAAGGTTTCTTTGAGTTGGGTTTTATTGATCAGTTTTAGCTCAAAGGTATTTTCGATTCGTTGCTCATCAACCACACGGTATAAGACATTACGATCTTTGATGATGTTCAACTCAAACATAGGTCGGTTTGCCATCCAGATGATAAAGAGTACCGAGAAGATGCCAATCAAACCGACATAGGCCAGTGAGTGAGAACGTTTGCCTTGAACTTTGCCATGATAACGAATCAAGCCTTTGGCATAGTTAAAGCGACTCATGACTTGGTCACAAGCATCAATGCACAAACCGCAACTTATACATTCATACTGAAAACCGTCTCTTATATCGATACCAACCGGACAAACTTGCACGCACAAATTACAATCGACGCAATCACCCAGAGAATTAGTTTGTTGCTTAATTTGAGACTGCTTGTGCACTTCATCATGAATTTGAACCTGAGCGCTAGGTTTAGATAGTTTACGCGGGCCTCTTGGTTCACCTCGACTGTTGTTGTAGGTTATTTGTTTGGTAGCTTCATTTACCATGGCAGATTGAAAACGAGAATAAGGGCACATATGTTCGCACATCTTCTCTTTGATCCAGCCAGCATTAATATAGGTACAGGCCATAAAGGTCAGGATCCAACCCCAATATAAACCTTCTAATTGGCCAGTGAATAACTCACTGTAAAGCTGTGAGACGGGCAAAAAGTAAGACATAAATGTGGTTGCTGTAAACAACGAAACAAGCAACCACAAGCCATGTTTGATGCCTTTGCGGATCACTTTAGCGGCACCAAACGGCAACTTATCAAGGCGTTTTTGCGCTTGAGCATTACCTTCGACTCGAAACTGCAACCAAAAGAACAACATACTCCAAATTGTTTGCGGGCATAAATAACCACACCAAATGCGCCCGTATCGGTTGGCAATATAAAACAACGCGAATGCAGCAATGATAAAGAGATAAACGAAAATCAGCAGATCGTGAGGGTACAAAATCCAAGCAAATAGGTGCAGTTTTTGCGCACCGACATCAAATAGAATCGCTTGTTGACCTTGGTATGGCACAAACGGTAGGCCGATAAAAATGATGGTTAATATGCTTGCCAAATAACGTCTTATTTTTTGAAACTTACCGGTTTGTTCCTTGATATATATTTTGTCATCAATGTTGGCGGTTTGGAAAATAACTTGGCTAGGTTGGGGGCCTCGACTCATAGCTGAACCTCTGTGTAATGGCGTGCAAATTATGGCGCTGTGTTGGGGCATATTTTATTTATTACGCATCGATGGTTACAGGTACAGATAATTGTATTACTATGGGTACAGATGGGTTTTTAATAAATGTAGAGAACCTTTAAGTGTGTGCTTGGCATATTTATGGAGTCGTATGTTTATTGGGTAGCGTGTTTATTGAATAGAGTATGTAATGGCAACCTTGTATCAACAATTGAGTCGTAAACTAACAGAGCAAATCGAATCTGGTTTGATTCAGCCCGGTGAAAAACTGCCGTCGATTAGAGCATTGATGGCAGAGCATCAGCTGGCTAAAAATACTGTGATTAGCGCACTCCATGATCTAGAGACCGCTGGGGTTATCGAGGCGAAAACGAAGATTGGCTATTTTGTTAAACAGCCAGAGCATGCTAATAACAATGTGCCTAAACAACATTTCCCAGAACTTAGCCGACAAAGTATCTCGTTGTCTGATGTATTTCATAAGGTAATGGCTAAAGAGGCGGCATTCGATATTTTACCGACTGATAAACACCATACGCCAAGTAACGCCATACTCTCACTAAACAAACATATTCGTCGAGCGTTTAGAGAAGATCTGCATTATCGCACCAGTCACTACGACACGCCCAAAGGCAATCAAACGCTACGTGAGCAAATCAGTTTAAGATACCGTTTACGTGGTGTAAGCATTAATGCCGATGACTTGTGTATCACCGCTGGTTGTCAACACGGTCTTATGTTGGCGCTAATGGCCGTGTGCCAAGCAGACGACACGGTTATTGTTGAAAGTCCTGCCTTTTATGGCGTATTGCAGCTGTTAGCGCAACTAAAACTCAATGTGATAGAAGTATCGACCAACCCTGTTACTGGATTAGACATAGCTCAATTACAACAAGCGTTGCAGACATGGCCAGTGAAAGCGTGTGTGGTCACGCCTAATTTTGCTACACCTACGGGCAGCTTGATGCCAGATCACCACAGGCAAGCATTGATCGAGCTTGCGAATAAGCACGATATTGCGGTAATTGAAGACGACATCTATGGCGAGTTGGCGTTTAATGACTCGGTCAGTGCATTAAAAGCGTTAGACAGCCAGCATCGGGTGATTTTGTCCTCGTCAGTTTCTAAAAGCCTTTCTCGGGATATACGTGTCGGTTGGATCGTGGCAGGGCGTTGGCAAAAACAAGTAGAGCAGTTAAAGCTGAGCAGTTTATTGGCTTGCAGTAGTTCCATTCAAGCTGGAGTTGCTGCATTTATGCAATCTGGTGATTACCGTAAACATATCAACATAACGTGCCTGCAGTTAGCGCAGCAAAAACGGCAGTTACTATCTTTGTTGGAGCAGTATTGGCCGAATGAAAGTCGTTATACCAATCCAGATGGCGGTATTTGTTTGTGGGTTGAGTTGGCTCAATCATTCAATACCCAAACCTTGTATCAACAATTACTCGCTGACGATATCGTGATCACCCCTGGGATGTTGTTCTCCCATAAAAACGACTATCAGCAATGCCTGCGCCTAAGCTTTCAGCATGCTTTTGATGACAAACGTAAAGTGGTTATTAAGCGCATAGGGGAGCATATTAACAAGCATATAATTTAATAACCGCCAGCCATTGACCATAAAAAAGCCTTGTCATCAGACAAGGCTTTTTCGGTATAAAGTCAGCGCGTCGCGTTTATTGCTTGGCGGCTTGTAATATATCGAGAATGGTTTCGCTTTGTTCTAGGTTGACACATGCATCGGTGATGCTTTGTCCATAAACAAGCTTGTCTTCTTCACCCTCGATGACTTTTTGGTTTCCAGCAACCAAAAAACTTTCAATCATTACACCAAAAATTTTATCAGATCCATTGCTGATTTGGGTCGCAATATCTTCGGCTACATTGATTTGACGATTATGATCTTTACTTGAATTACCGTGACTGCAATCGACCATTACACTGGCGGTAATGCCGGCGCTGGTTAATTGTTCACATGCCGCATCGATGTGCTGTTCACCATAATTTGGCTGTTTGCCACCACGCAATATAACGTGCGCATATGGATTGCCCGCGGTGCGGTAGATACACATTTGTCCGGTTTTATCAGGTGAATACAAAACATGTGGAACACTAGACGCTTTAATGGCGTCCATAGCGATTTTAACATTACCATCGGTACCGTTTTTAAAGCCAACAGGGCAAGACAATGCCGAGGCAAGTTCTCGGTGAACCTGTGATTCAGTCGTTCGAGCGCCAATGGCACCCCAACTGATCAGATCGGAAATATATTGACCGGTAACCATGTCTAAGAATTCAGTGGCAGTAGGCAATCCCATATCGTTGATTTGCATCAACAGGTTGCGAGCCAGGTGCAAGCCTTTCTCAACATTAAACGATTTATCTAAATCAGGATCTGAAATAAGGCCTTTCCAGCCAACCGTAGTGCGTGGTTTTTCAAAATAAACGCGCATAACGATATACATTTCATTAATGTATTTATCGTGTAACGTCTTAAGTTTGCGAGCGTAATCCAAGGCGGCTTCAGTGTCATGAATAGAACACGGGCCGATTATCACTAACAAACGTTTGTCTTTACCACTGATGATATCTTCAATGACAGAACGAGAGTTGATGATAAATTGCGCATTTTCATCAGACAAAGGAATATCGCGAGCCAATTGCGCTGGTGAGATCAAGTGATCGATCAGCGAGGTGCGAAACTCATCGGTTTTAATTGTCATGTAAATTCTTGAGCTTACAAAAAATAAAGGCGCTAACTATATCAAAAACGGCTCTCTTTGGAACCGTTTTGCTTATATAAATAACGACTATTAAAGGATTAATTACACTATTGTAGTATGTAATAACGTCGTTACTAGTATTTGTAGCGTTGTAAACCCGCTTCAGAGATGATTTTCGCCGAGATCTCTTCTACCGAAAAACTGGTGGTATTGATGTAAGGAATGCGTTCCTTCTTATATAGCTTTTCAACTTCGCGAACCTCCATGCGACACTGGCGCGACGAAGAATATTTTGAGTTCGCCATGCGACCGTCTCTGATCTCCCGCAATCGCAGCGGTTCTATGGTTAAACCAAATAATTTTTTCTTATGTTTTTTTAGAAACTCAGGCAGAGCTACGTCGTCCATATCATCGTCGGTAAATGGGTAGTTTGCGGCTTTAATGCCATATTGCAACGCAAGGTACAACGAGGTTGGGGTTTTGCCTGAACGAGATACTCCGACTAGAATTACATCAGCGTGTTCGTAATCTGTTACTTTGCTGCCGTCGTCATTTGCTAAGGCAAAATTCACGGCATCGATTCGATAATCGTAGCTATTTTCGTGGATAGAATGGGTACGGTGTGATTTAGGTTTTGCGGTAATTCCCAGTTCTTGTTCAACAGGGTTTACAAAATGCTCGAGAAAGTTATAGATAACGGCATCGCTAGAGTCAATAATCTCACGGGTTTCGGGCGTGACAAAGGTGTGAAAAACGAACGGTTTTTCGCCGCTGCGTTTGGCGGTCAAATTGATCTGTTTTTTGACCTCTTCGGCTTTATCCACGGTCTCTACAAAGGGAATGGTGACATGCTCAAATTCCATAGGGAACAATGAAAGTAGGGCGTGTCCAAAGACTTCAGAAGTGATTGCGGTACCGTCGGAAATGTAAAAAGCTGTGCGCATTTGGTAACTCTTGTGAAATGTCATCTAAAAACTTACATGTTGGGTTTTAGTTTATCTTGTTAATGTGTAAAATGTCGATGAATTTTAAGGGCGGCTGAAAATATAAGTCAGCCCCCATTATTACAATAAGCTTAATTCTTGTTAGGAGAACGACGTGCAAGAAAATGTACTTTGGTACCAAGACCTGGGTATGGGCGATGTGGACCGCGTTGGCGGTAAAAACGCATCATTAGGTGAAATGATTTCAAACCTGGCTAACGTCGGGGTTCAAGTACCAGGTGGTTTCGCTACCACTTCCTTTGCATTTAATCACTTTCTTGAGCAATCAGGTATCAATGAAAAAATCTATGCTGAATTAGATAATTTAGACGTTGATGACATCAGTGCTCTAACCAAGTGTGGCGCGAAAATTCGTCAATGGATTATCGATACGCCGTTTCTTCCTGAAATGCAAAAAGATATCGAAAATGCTTACGCGCAACTAGCCGGTGAGTTTAGCGCAGAAGCGTCATTCGCAGTACGCTCGTCTGCAACCGCCGAAGATATGCCTGACGCGTCATTTGCCGGTCAGCAGGAAACTTTCTTAAATGTACGTGGCTTAGATGCGGTGATGACAGCCATCAAACATGTCTTTGCCTCTTTATTTAACGACCGTGCGATCTCTTATCGTGTGCATTCTGGTTACGACCATCGCGGTGTTGCTTTATCTGCTGGTATTCAACGCATGGTTCGTTCAGATATCGCTTCAAGTGGTGTTATGTTCAGTATTGATACCGAATCTGGCTTTGAAGATGTGGTGTTTATTACCTCTAGCTTTGGTTTGGGTGAAATGGTTGTACAAGGTGCGGTTAACCCGGACGAGTTCTACGTACACAAACAAACTCTAGCTGCTGGTCGTCCTGCGGTATTGCGCCGTAATATCGGTTCAAAAGCCATTAAGATGATTTACGCTGACACGCAAGAGCACGGCAAGCAAGTTGAAATCGTTGATATCGACGAAGCTGTATCTGATACCTTCTCGATTAATGATGCCGAGATTGAAGAGCTAGCAAAGCAAGCGGTAATCATTGAAAAGCATTACGGTCGTCCTATGGACATCGAATGGGCCAAAGATGGCCTAGACGGTAAGTTATACATTGTACAGGCGCGTCCTGAAACTGTTCGTAGCCGTGAAAGTGCTAACATAATTGAGCAATTCCAACTGCAAGACAAGTCTAAAGTTGTTTGTGAAGGACGTGCGATTGGTAACAAAATTGGTAAAGGTAAAGTAAAAGTACTGGGCTCAATTGATGAAATGGATAAGGTTCAAGAAGGCGATGTTCTGGTTACCGATATGACTGATCCTGATTGGGAACCTATCATGAAACGCGCATCAGCGATTGTCACTAACCGTGGCGGTCGTACTTGTCACGCGGCGATTATCGCCCGTGAAATGGGTATTCCAGCGGTTGTTGGTTGTGGTGATGCTACTGCTAAAATCAGTGACGGCAGTGATGTCACCGTATCGTGTGCGGAAGGCGATACCGGTTTTATCTATGAAGGTCAACTTGAGTACTCTGTGTCAACGTCTGAAATCGACAACATGCCAAGTATTCCAATGAAAGTCATGATGAACGTTGGTAACCCAGACCGAGCGTTTAGCTTTGCCCGACTACCTCATGCTGGTATCGGCTTAGCTCGTGTAGAATTTGTTATTAACAAAATGATCGGCGTGCACCCTAAAGCGTTATTGAATTTTGATAACGAATCAGCGGATTTGCAGCAAGAGATCAAAGAAATCATGGCAGGCTATGAGTCGCCGCGTGAATTCTACATCACAAAGCTTACCGAAGGTGTTTCAACCTTAGCAGCGGCGTTCGCTCCAGAGCGTGTTATCGTTCGTATGTCTGACTTTAAGTCTAATGAATACGCCAATTTAGTTGGTGGCGATATCTACGAGCCGGAAGAAGAAAACCCAATGATCGGCTACCGTGGTGCGTCTCGTTATATCTCTGAAGATTTCCGTGAATGTTTCGCGATGGAATGTGAAGCCATTAAACGGGTTCGCAATGACATGGGCTTGACCAACGTTGAAATCATGATCCCATTTGTGCGTACTTTAGAAGAAGCTGAGCAAGTGATTGCGATTCTCGCTGAAAATGGTCTAGAGCGTGGCCAAGATGGATTGAAAGTTATCATGATGTGCGAGTTGCCATCTAACGCCATTTTAGCGGACCAGTTCCTCGAACATTTTGACGGTTTCTCCATTGGCTCAAATGATTTGACCCAGCTAACCCTAGGGCTTGACCGCGACTCTGGTTTGATTGCTCACTTATTCGATGAGCGCAACCCAGCCATCAAGGCATTACTTGAGATGGCCATTAACGCTTGTAAAGCACGCGGTAAATACGTTGGTATTTGTGGCCAAGGCCCATCTGACCATAAAGATTTTGCCCACTGGTTGGTAGAGCAAGGTATCGATTCGGTTTCTTTAAACCCTGATACTGTTCTTGATACTTGGTTGTATCTTGCCGAGCAAAACAGCAAATAGTTATCTGCTTAACGGCGAATAATGTGTAAAAGGGCCTTCGGGCCCTTTTTTAATGGTTAATATACGCCAATTATGAATTAATAGTCATCTGCTTATACAATTCGCTCAATGTCGCTAAATTACTGGATAAAGCCATTGTTTTTATAACAAATTTTTAGCATTATTAAGGCCTGCCGTAATAAATAGAATGAATCTAGGATATGTTGCCTCGTTTAGATAGCACAGATATAACCTTACCTTTGTATCAAGCCTACGCTAAAGCGTTAAAGAAAGCCGGTTTTAAAGGTGATATTGAAACCAGTTATTCGTCACGATTAGCGGTGGCGACCGATAACAGTGTCTATCAACAAGTCCCGCAAGCGGTGATCCACCCAAAAACCGTGGAAGATGTCAAAATCATCAATGCGGTGGCAACAAGCGATAAGTTTCATGAGATAAAATTCAGTGCACGTGGTGGTGGTACGGGCACAAATGGCCAGTCATTGACACCGGGTATCGTTGTTGACATGTCGCGCCATATGAAGCAAATCCTAGAAGTAAATACCGAACAGCATTGGGTCAAGGTTCAAGCTGGTGTGGTTAAAGATCAGCTGAACGAATTTCTTAAACCTTTGGGGTTTTTCTTTTCTCCAGACTTGTCGACCAGTAACAGAGCAACCATTGGCGGTATGGTCAATACCGACGCATCAGGCCAGGGATCACTGCTTTATGGCAAAACCTCTGATCATGTATTGTCATTACGTTGCGTGCTCGCCAACGGCGATGAGATGCATACCGAAAGTAAGTCTCGTGAAGAAGTTGAGGCGATAATTGCCCGCCAAGACAGTGAATCTAAGCTATATCAAACCGCATTTTCAGCGTGTTTTGATAATCGTGAAAAAATCTTGGCAAAATTTCCTCGCTTGAATCGTTTCTTAACGGGCTATGATCTTGAAAATGTGTTTAACGAAGATTTATCTAGGTTTGATATTGGTCGTTTGATCACCGGCTCCGAAGGCTCGTTGGCTATGGTCACCGAGGCCAAGTTAAATATTACCCCCATTCCCAAAATCCGCGCCTTGCTGAACATCAAATACGACAGTTTTGAGTCGGCGTTGCGTCATGCGCCTGACTTGGTTAAAGCCAACGCGCTATCGGTGGAAACCGTTGACAGTCGGGTGCTTAATCTCGCTAAATCGGATGTGGTTTGGTATTCGGTTTCAGATTTGATCACCGATGTTGCAGGCAAGGTTATGGATGGCCTGAACATAGTTGAATTTGCCGGCGACAGTGAGCAGGAAGTTGTTGAACTGATAGAGCAATTACAATTGCGCCTAAATGACAATATTGAACAGCAACAACAAGGTGTTATTGGCTATCAAGTAACCTACGATCTAGCCTCTATTAATCGTTTGTATGGTATGCGCAAAAAGGCAGTTGGTTTGCTTGGCAATACCGAAGGCAAAGCCAAACCTATCGCATTTGCCGAAGATACTGCGGTACCACCGGAAAACTTAGCTGACTTTATACTTGAGTTCAGGCAACTACTTGACAGCTACCAGTTAGATTACGGCATGTTTGGCCACATCGATGCCGGTGTATTGCACGTTCGACCTGCGTTAGACATGTGCGATCCGCAACAAGAGCAAACCATGCGAGAAATCTCCGATCAGGTAGTCGCATTGACGGTCAAATATGGTGGCTTAATGTGGGGTGAGCATGGCAAAGGCTATCGCAGTGAGTATGGACCTGAATTCTTTGGTGATGAATTGTTTATGCAATTACGTCGCATCAAAAGCGCGTTTGACCCGTTAAACAAGATGAATCCCGGTAAAATTTGTACGCCGTTAGACTCAACAGAGCAATTGGTCAGTGTCGATGGTGTGAAACGTGGATTTTATGATAGACAAATACCCGTTCGAGTTCGAGAGTCACTGCCATCAGTTACCAACTGTAATGGCAATGGCCTGTGCTTTAATTTTGATCCGAAATCGCCAATGTGCCCATCGAGCAAAATCACCGGTGATAGACGACATTCTCCTAAAGGTCGCGCCGGATTAATGCGTGAATGGTTACGATTGCTGGCAGATAAAGGCGCTGATTTTAATGATCTAAGCCGTCAAGCAAAAGGCTTTAGCATCAAATCATTGGCGTTAAAAACAGTCAATAGTGTTAAGGGCAAGGTGGGGCAATACGACTTTTCCAACGAAGTGATGGAGGCGATGAGTGGTTGTCTCGCTTGTAAAGCGTGTGCCAGTCAATGTCCGGTTAAAGTTGATGTGCCAGAGTTTAAAGCCAGATTCAGTGAAGTTTATTATTCACGTTATTTGCGCCCTTTAAAAGATCACTTTGTCAGTAACATCGAATCTATGGCACCGAAGATGGCTATGTTGCCAACGTTGGTAAATCTAACCGTCGATAATAAGCTGTTTTCAATATTCTCCAAACAGGTTCTAGGCTATGTTGATACGCCTTTGCTGTCGGTTCCGAATTTGAAAAACAACATTAAAAGTCATGACTATCGTAAATTTGATCTTGCTGGCTTTGCCAAATTAACCGATGAGGAACGTGAAAAACTGGTTGTAGTGGTGCAAGACCCATTCACCAGTTTTTATGATGCTGAAGTGGTTAGTGACTTTATGGCTCTTATTAAAGGGCTGGGCTTTGATCCAGTGTTATTACCGTTTATGCCAAATGGTAAGCCGCAACACGTGAAAGGCTTTTTAGAGAAATTTGCTAAAACCGCAAAAACCAGCAGCGATTTACTGAATCAGATTGCTCAACTTGATATTACCATGGTCGGCTCAGATGCCTCATTAGTGTTATGTTATCGCGATGAGTACAAGCAAATCCTGGCGGATGAACGGGGGGATTTTGAGGTGCTGTTGGCACACGAGTGGCTCACTCAGATCATTGCCGATATGGACCAGCCGGAACAGAAATATCTACCTATTTATCAATTGTTTAGCCATTGTACTGAGAAAACTGCTTTACCTGCGAGTGAGCAACATTGGCAGACCATTTTTGAATTCTTTGGTTTAAAACTGCAACCTATGGCGGTCGGCTGTTGTGGAATGGCAGGCACTTATGGACATGAAGCGAGTCATTACGATAACTCGAAAGCCTTGTATAAATTAAGTTGGCAACAACCGGTTGCCTCAGGTGACACCAATTACCAACTCGCCACAGGCTTTTCTTGTCGTTCACAAGTAAAGCGTTTTGGCCAAAAACGACTACGACACCCAGTTCAAGCGTTGCTTAGCCACATTTAATATTAGATAACAGTAATTATGATTATTTGCCACAATGCCGTGAAAATTATAGAGCCCAACCTGCAATGCCAGCAGGCTTATCAGCATTATATTGAGCGTTTAGGTGATGAAGAGCGCTACCCATTTGTGCTCGATTATGACTCAACTGACTTTGCTCAATACATTGCGTTAATGCAAGACTTAAAAGACGGTAAGGTAACGGGTAAAGTTGCCAGCTCAACATTTTGGCTTATGCATGGTAAGCAGATCCTTGGGGTGAGTAACTTACGCCATTATCTCGATGACAGTATTCGCGAGGTTGGTGGCCATATTGGCCTTGGTATCAGCCCTGAATTACGTGGCCAAGGATTATCAAAACGATTACTGCAATTGACCCTAGACAAAGCAGAGCAACTCGGTATCAGCTGTGTTCACCTGCATTGTTATCAACACAATTTAGCATCAAATAATATGATCCGTGCCTGTCAGGGGCAACTTGACTCAGTCGTTGAAGATGCATCTGGCGCTGTCATTAACCGTTATTTGATCAAGGTAAATTAATTTTCGTTACAACAATAAAAAAGGTAAGCCATTGGCTTACCTTTTATGTCTTTTTGCATTTACTTTCTATTTATGACCGTTGGCGATGATCTCACGTGCCATTTTATCGGCAACCTGTCCCGTTGGTAAATCCAACTCGTCTGCCTTAGTAAACACCGTCATCAATGTATGATAAATATTTTCTACCAAACGTGTCGCTTCGTCGGCACAGTAAGGTTCTGGATAGATCTCTAAGGCAACGTTAATAATGCCGCCAGCGTTTATCACATAATCTGGTGCATACAAAATGCCTTTGTCTTTAACGATTTGATCGTGACGGTATTCGGCAAGCTGATTATTGGCACAACCGGCGATAATCACGGCTTTTAATTGAGCAATGGAATCATCGTTAATGCTTGAACCTAACGCACATGGTGAAAACACATCAACATCTTGGCTGTATATCTCGTCAAGACCAACGACGGTCGCGTTCAGTTCGCTAGCCGCTCTTTGTAATGTTTGTTCATTGATGTCGGTAACGATCAGGCTTGCACCGGCTGCATGAAGCTTTTCACACAAAGAGTAACCAACACTGCCTAAGCCTTGCACAGCGACACGAATGCCGTTTAAGTCATCTTTACCCAGTTTATGTTTAACCGCAGCTTTAATACCTAAGAAAGTACCAAGTGCGGTAAATGGACCAGGGTTACCACTTTTGCCTTCTAGACCAGAAACAAACTCTGTTTCGGTATTAACCATGGCCATGTCTGAGGTAGTGATATTAACATCTTCGGCAGTGATATAACGACCACCGACACGGTTTACCGCGCGACCAAACGCCTTAAATAAAGCGTCTGATTTAAGTTGTTTTGGGTTACCAATGATAACCGCTTTACCACCGCCAAGTCTTAAACCCGCCATAGCATTTTTATACGTCATACCTTTTGAAAGACGCAATACGTCTTTTAAGGCGTTCTCTTCGTTTTCATAATCCCAAAAACGACAACCGCCAGCCGCAGGGCCTAGGTTGGTATTGTGTACTGCAATGATGGCTTTCAATCCGGTTTGTTCATCAGAACAGTAAACAACCTGCTCGTGGTGATCAAAGTCGGTTAAGTTAAATAGAGCCACAATATTCTCCCGATGTTTGTTATTTGTGTGCTTAATATTGAAGACTGTTGTGCACAGATGAAAATAATGGGCAAACATAGCATTTTCGTGCGCAAGACTCTATCTTTTCTACCGTAATTAATGGCAATTTCAACGTCTATAATTGTTCAGATAAAATTACAGTGTAATTTTTCAGCATCTGTATCAATAATGCTTGTTTTTATGTTGCAATTCTGCGAAATTGAGCAAATTCAGATTCTCAGAGAAGTACTATGACAGAAACAAACCAACAACCGCCTATGAGCGAAGAGCAACGCTCTGCATGGGTTAGAGAACAATATCAAAAAGCAACCAAATACCTGGCACAAAAAGGTGTGGTAACCAATAGTGTTGCACCTGAATCAAGTCGTTATTTACCACCTGTGGTTGCGGTTTGGAAATTGCAAACCATTAACAATGAAAAAGTGTGGGTGATCAGTGGTGATGTTCCTTGCGATCATATAACCGCAGACGCCGAGAGCAGCGTACGTGACGTGTTGCGTAATTTCTCGATGAAGTGGCAAGTACAAGCGGAAAACATTCGTCATACAGCAAAAGACAAAAGTCATTTGGTATTTGCTTCATACTTGGTATCTAGAGCGGAAGGCTTATATCAATTATTTGAAAATGATCACTTCTGGAAAGAAGAACAATAATAGCCACTGCGATAATAAGCGCTTTTATCACTTTGAGCTAACATGACAACTCTTAGTGAGATAAGTAAAAGCGCTTAAGACTTACATCCGAAAGACCGCATATCATCCTCTGCCTTGGCACGCCAGCCTCCATAAATACACCGCCTATCGGCCTAAAATTGTGTTTCGCAAAATAAGTGACGGCGTCTAATGAACTGTTGATGAAAACTTCTTTTAACTTTTTGCGGCGGGCAATGTTGAGGAGGGTGTTGATAACGTCTTTACCTACGGGGGTCTTTCGCTTCGAGATAACTACACATATTCTCGATATCTCGCCTTGACTGGTAATACGTCCTGTGGCGATTGGCTCTGCGGTGCTCTTATCTACGACTAATACGTGAAATGCTCGGCGATCATGACGATCAAATTCAACATTTCTTGGTATACGACGTTCAAATACGAACACCTTCTCACGAACAGCTTTTAATTGCTGTTCCGCATCCTGCCAATTGACGATATTAATTTGGTAAGACATAACCTGTTCCGCATCATTAACCTAAGAGCAGAGGCGTCAATGCAAAACATCGACGCACACTCTGGACAGATTGAAAACACAGGTTGTAGTGTTTGCTATTAACGTGCGCTAATAAATAACACTAACTCGCCTACTCAAATGTCCAGAGCCCCTTATTTATAAGGCTAGTTAACAATTGAGTATTTTTCAAACAGTCAAAGGAACTTTCTAAGTCATCGGATGTCAAAGGGTGCTTGCTTGTCAATTTGTGCGCAAGCGCAAGGGTGTCCTCGTCTAGAGCAAAAGCTTCGCCATTTGCATACATCGCTTGATGGTCATTTTCGTTAATCAATAAGCATTTTAAACCAAGCACTGGTTGTAGGGTTTCACCCTCGGAAAATATCGACTCGATCACCGTCCAAGTTAACTCTTCTGTTGGCACTAATAGGTTCAAGGTATGATGTACTTGAGTAAGTTGCTTACCGAGAAAGTCTTGCAATACATGCTTATCGCTGATGGCGGTTTGCATCACCTGTTGCAACAAAGTCACATCGTCGTCAGCTAGTATATTGGGTGCGCTGGTTGTCTTTCGTTGACTGTCATCAAACCTGTCTTCAAGTAATTGATTATCAATAAGATAGTCAGCCAAACCAGAAATTAACTCCTGCGGGTTCGGTGCCTGAAAACCAACCGAGTAATTGACCGAATGATCGATTGCTACGCCATCATGAGGGTGATTTGGTGGAATGTACAGCAAGTCACCAGGCTCGGTAATTTCGTCAATTACAGCCTTAAAATCACTGACTTGCTTTAAATCTTCATGGGGTAGTAATTGTTGTAAACTGGCATCCGGATTGCCAACGCGCCAGCGTCGTTTACCTTCACCTTGAATTATGAATACATCGTATTGATCTAGGTGTGGGCCAACACCGCCACCAGGTGTGGAAAAACTGACCATAACATCGTCTATTCGCCAGTTTGGAATAAACGTAAATGGCTCAATTAATTGATTAACGCCGGCAAACCAATTATTCACGGCCTGTACTAATAATGTCCAATTAGCATCACCGAATTCACTAAAATCTTCAAACGGCCCATGTTTTACATCCCATGTGTCATTATGGCAGGATACGATGCGAGACTCTATAAACTCTTCCATAGCAAGGCCTGCTAGTTCATTCGCATCAATCGGATCGGTGAACTCTTTAAAAGCGTTTTTGATGATCAATGGCTGCTTTTGCCAATACTTTTTGAGGAATAACTCAGGGGTAAGTTCGTTAAATTGTATTTGCATGGTATGAGTTTAAAACGATTAGAGGTTGTTGTCGGCTATTATAGCGTTAAAATCACAGCGGAGTAAGAACTATAGAGTGAACAACACAAAGCACTCGGATAATGTTTGATAAGGCACAAAAAAGCCCAACGGATGTTGGGCTTTTACAGGTTTGCATTAAGCAGTGTCGTTAAATGTTGGTAACGGTGGCTATAAAGCTAATAGTCTGCCGCACTGCAACAGGGTAAACGTCGCTTACTTATAATTCGTTGATGAACTCAATAGCACGACCGATATAGCTCGCTGGTGTCATTTTTTTCAATTCGTCTCGTGCTTCTTGTGGCATATCAAGACCATCGATAAAGGCACGCATAGATTCTGCATCAACTCGCTTACCACGAGTTAACTCTTTAAGTTTCTCGTATGGCTTTTCGATACCGTAACGGCGCATTACTGTTTGAATTGGCTCTGCCAATAGTTCCCAGTTTGCGTCTAACTCATTAAGTAATGATTGCTCATTTACTTCTAACTTGCTGATACCTTTTAAGGTGGCTTGATATGAAATCAATGAGTGGGCAAAACCAACGCCTAAGTTACGTAGTACGGTTGAGTCGGTTAGATCACGTTGCCAGCGAGAAACCGGTAGTTTTTGCGCCAAGTGAGCCATGATAGCGTTGGCAATACCTAAGTTACCTTCAGAGTTTTCAAAGTCGATTGGGTTAACTTTGTGCGGCATTGTCGACGAACCAATTTCACCAGCAATAGTCTTTTGCTTAAAGTGACCCATGGCAATATAACCCCAAACATCACGATCAAAGTCAATCAAGATGGTGTTGAAACGGGCAACCGCATCAAACAACTCGGCAATGTAGTCATGTGGTTCAATTTGCGTTGTAAACGCGTTCCAAGTTACACCTAACGAGGTAACGAAGGTTTCTGAAAACTCATGCCAGTTTACTTCAGGGTATGCCGATAGGTGTGCATTGTAGTTACCAACAGCACCATTGATTTTACCTAACAACTCAACATTGGCGATTTGATCACGTTGACGACGCAAACGTACATAAACATTGGCCATTTCTTTACCCATGGTAGATGGGCTAGCTGGCTGACCGTGGGTGCGCGCCATCATTGGAATGGTTTGATACTCTACGGCCAAGTTTTTGATTGCTGCTAGAACGTCATCCATAGCCGGTAAAATAACCTGTTCACGGGCTTCTTTTAGCATTAGCGCGTGCGATAGGTTATTGATATCTTCTGATGTACAAGCGAAGTGAATGAATTCAGAAACTGCTGCAAGTTCTTCATTGCCAGCAACTTTTTCTTTCAATAGGTATTCCACGGCTTTAACATCGTGGTTGGTCGTTGCTTCAATTTCTTTAACGCGAGCTGCGTCTTGTTCAGAGAAGTTATCAACGATAGCGTTAAGCACTGCGTTAGCGTCTGCTGAAAAAGCAGGTACTTCATTAATGCCGTCAGTTTCAGCCAGTTTTTGTAACCAGCGAACTTCAACAGTTACGCGGTATTTGATTAGACCAAACTCACTAAAGATAGGACGCAAAGCTTTTACTTTACTGCCGTAACGACCATCTACTGGTGAAATAGCACTGATGCTTGAAAGTTCCATAGGTTTTCCCAAAAAGTTAAGGTTCATTTTTTAATAATTGCTGGGCGGCGCTGACGAATTTGCGTCGACCAAATAATATGTTGCGGCGTTTTCCGCCAACTTGACGCCAAAGCACGGCACTGCGAATGCCGGATAATAGTAGGGCGCGAATGCGGTGTTGATTACCCACTTGTTTTAATATGTTGGGCTCACCGGCTATTTGAATGCGCGTTGCCAACGGGCTGATAAGATCTGAATAGATGCTGGCAAATGCGTTCAGCATGGTATCGCTATTGATATCGTAGTGTTGCAATTGGCGTTGGCATTGTTCAATACGATTACCGAGCTCGGCCATAATCTTAGGCTTACCTTGAAGTCGGCGCTCTAGATTTAACAAGCTGACGATGTAGCGTGTTATTTCTGGGTCTTTTTGTACCGAACCATCCCCCAGTTGCGTGACGATAAGCGATAAACCTTGTTGTATGTTATCAAATTGTCCGCCATAGACGTCAATGGCATCGCTTGGATTGGTATTGATAATGCTTTGCAACATCACAACGAACTGTTGCTCATCCAATTGGTTTTTACGAGCGATACCTTGCACCATCGCCGCAGATTGGCATATGCCTGCAAAGGTTAGTGATTGTTGTTCAATACTCATACGCTGCTAATTAACCGTTTAATCTCGAATAAGGGTATCTATAATACCGCCGCCTAAACAAACTTCGTCTTGATAAAACACCACAGACTGACCTGGCGTGACGGAGCTTTGTGCGTTGTTAAATAGGATCTGATAGTTATCTTTATCAAGTCGTGTTACCTGACACGGCACATCGTTTTGGCGATAACGGGTTTTAACCGTGCAATTGAATGTGTCACCCACGGCAACATCATGACGGTCGACCCAATGCAATTGTGAAGCAAGTAATCCGTTTGAAAACAGGCGAGGGTGATTTTTACCTTGGCCTACGATCAAGACATTACGTTTTAGATCTTTTTCGACCACATACCATGGCTCTTCGCCAGCGTCGGCCATACCACCGATATGCAAACCTTTGCGCTGCCCTAGCGTGTGATACATCAATCCTTGATGCTCTCCGATGATTTTACCTTCAGCGGTTTCAATCTTACCAGGTTGTGCTGGCAGGTAACGGCCAAGAAAATCACGAAACTTACGCTCACCGATAAAGCAGATACCAGTAGAGTCTTTTTTATCGTGAGTGACTAAACCTTCACGTTCAGCGATAGCGCGTACTTCTGGCTTTTCGATGCCACCAACGGGAAATAGGGTACGCCCAACTTGCTCATGGCTTAAGGTGTATAAGAAATAGCTTTGATCTTTATTGGCATCAAGACCACGTAGCATTTCATATTTGCCATTGTCATTGAGTCGACGATCAACGTAATGACCGGTTGCAATGTAATCTGCACCTAAGTCTTCACAGGCAAATTCTAAAAATGCTTTGAACTTGATTTCTTTGTTGCACATGATATCTGGGTTAGGTGTGCGACCGGCTTTATACTCTTCAAGGAAGTATTCAAAGACATTGTCCCAGTATTCTGCAGCAAAGTTTATGGTATGCAGTTCTATGCCGAGTTTTTCACACACTTGTTGTGCATCTTTTAAATCTTCAGCAGCAGCGCAATATTCATCATCATCGTCTTCTTCCCAGTTTTTCATAAACAGGCCTTCCACTTGATAACCTTGCTGTTGTAGCAAGTAAGCGGATACAGAAGAGTCAACACCACCGGACATGCCGACGATGACTTTGATGTTACTGTTATCTGTGTTGGATTCGATGTTCAAGGATGTAAATTTCCACAGCTGTTAAAAATGGCGCGCATTTTAACATGAAAACCCTAAAACAACATTAAATATTAGCGACTATTTGGTTAATTTTCGTTGCTTTATTGTCAATGAATCAAGCGAGTTAGCGCCAATCATCGATTAGCTGATGTCTTCTTGAAGAATATCGAGACTGAATCTGGCGCCATTAACGTAATCATCTAAACATTTTTTTACCATAACGCTGCGCAGTTGCGCTTGTTTGTCGATGATTTGTTGATAGCTCAGCCAATGACACGCAATAATATCGTCGTCTTCTGGCGTCGCGCTAAGGTACTGATCTAATTCGACAATAAAACAGAAACGGACATAGTAAATGTCGAGATCGGCGCGGTGGTTATAGTAAATACCGCTTAGCCCTGACGGGGTAACACTTAAGCCTGTTTCTTCTTTTACTTCGCGTACAAACGCGTCATAGATGGTTTCATTGGCTTCGATGTGTCCTGCTGGCTGGTTGTAGACAAGCTGATCACTGTCTATCTCTTCCACCATCAAAAACTTACCTTGGCAATGAATAATGCCGGCGACGGTTGTATTGGGTTTAAACTGGCTCATATAGGGACTCTTTATTATGTGTTTTCGATTATACGAAACTCGCCGGGTTTTATATCACCAAGTTGATAGGGGCCTAGACTCACTCGTATTAAGCGCAAGGTTGGAAAGCCAACATGCGCAGTCATTCGGCGTACCTGACGATTTTTGCCCTCGGTTAGTATTATTTCTAACCAACTGGTTGGAATATTCTTACGTTCTCTTATCGGTGGCGTCCTTGGCCATAAATCTGGTTCAGATAATAGCTTGACGGTTGCAGGTTTGGTTAAGCCGTCTTTGAGTTCAACGCCTTTGCATAACTGGGCAATAGCCTGCTCAGTTACGTCACCTTCGACTTGCACCCAATAGGTTTTGCGTTTGTTGTATTTGGGGCTGGCGAGCTTGTGTTGCAATTGGCCGTCATTGGTCAAAACCAAGAGGCCTTCAGAGTCTTTATCTAATCGTCCGGCAGCGTAGACATCTTTGACCGTGATGTAGTCTTTTAACGTGGCACGATTCGCGTCATCGGTAAATTGTGTTAAGACATCAAAAGGCTTATTAAATAAAACGACGACTTGCTTTAACGGCCTAGGTGTAGCAGCTGTTTTTTTGCGAACCTTATTGTACGGCGTTTTTTGACCAGGTTTGTTTGTATCTCGATGCTTGGTTTGACTGCCTGCAGCAGTAAACTGAGATTTATTTAGTCTCTTGTTTGAACGCGTTTTATGTGTTGAATCAGTCAATTATCTGGTCCATGTCAGTATTGATTAAGGTTCAGTTGAATGACTTTGGTCAATGACCAATATAAGCCTGATGAATACCCTATATAAATAAGAGTACTATTTTAATCTATCGCATATTGCTATACTAGCGCCCGATTAAAATAATGACTCTTTAGACGCTTTATGTCTGACTATTTACGCCTACTCAGATGGGCCTAAATCGGCGGTTATCAATCGGCCCTCAGACAATGACAGACTCGTCGTTTTGCCAGTCTACATGCCACTATATTATGGCGTGGTTCAATTCGTTTCGGCAAAGTCGGCAAAAAGAATTCCGGTCACAACAGATGGCCAACGCATAAAATAGGAAATCACATGACAACTGATAATTCTAACATCATTTACACCATCACTGATGAGGCGCCAGCGTTAGCAACGTACTCATTTTTACCTATCGTTCAAGCGTATGCTGCAACCGCTGGCATCAACGTAACAACGAAAGATATTTCTTTAGCAGGTCGTATTTTAGCGCACTTTCCAGAATACCTTACCGAAGAGCAACGCATCGGTGATGCTCTAGCTGAGTTAGGTGAATTGGCAAAAACGCCAGAAGCGAACATCATTAAACTGCCGAACATCAGTGCATCGATTCCACAATTACAAGCAGCGATTAAAGAATTGCAAGAAAAAGGTTACGCGTTACCTGATTTCCCTGAGGAAGCAAAGAATGATGAAGAAGCAGCTATTAAGGCACAGTACGCTAAAGTATTGGGCTCAGCTGTTAACCCAGTATTGCGTGAAGGTAACTCAGACCGTCGTGCGCCAGCGTCAGTTAAGCAGTACGCTAGAAACAACCCACACTCAATGGGTGAGTGGTCAGCAGACTCTAAATCATACGTTGCCAGCATGACTGACGGTGATTTCTTCGGTTCAGAGCAATCAGTAACAATTGCTGATGCCACATCTGTGAACATCATTCATCGTGATGCCGATGGTAATGACACCGTATTAAAATCAGGTTTAGCACTAGAGTCTGGTGAGATCATTGATTCATCAAGCATGAACAAAAACAAATTACGTACTTTCTTAGTTGAGCAAATCGCTGCAGCTAAAGAGCAGGGCATTTTGTTCTCATTACACATGAAAGCAACCATGATGAAGGTTTCTGACCCAATCATTTTCGGTCACTGTGTGTCGGTATTCTACCAAGACGTATTAGAAAAACACGCTGAGCTATTCGCTGAGTTAGGTGTTGATGTAAACAACGGTATCGGTGACGTTTACGCTAAAATCGCCAGCCTTCCTGCTGACAAGCAAGCTGAAATCGAAGCTGATTTCGTTGCTCTATACCAAGAGCGCCCAGACATGGCGATGGTTAACTCACACAAAGGTATTACCAACCTTCACGTGCCGTCTGACGTAATCATTGACGCGTCAATGCCTGCCATGATTCGTTCATCTGGTTGCATGTGGAATAAAAAAGACGAGTTGCAAGATACCATTGCGGTTATTCCTGATCGTTGTTATGCCGGTGTTTACCAAGCCACTATCGATTTTTGTAAGAAACACGGTGCCTTTGATCCTCGTACTATGGGTACCATCCCTAACGTTGGTCTAATGGCGAAAAAAGCTGAAGAGTACGGTTCACACGACAAGACGTTTGAAGTTGCAGCTAACGGAACCATGCGTGTAGAAGACAAAGACGGCACCGTGTTAATGCAACACGATGTTGAGCAAGGCGATATCTGGCGTATGTGTCAGGTGAAAGATGCACCTGTTCAAGACTGGGTTAAGCTAGCCGTTAACCGCGCTCGTTTGAGCAATACACCAGCGGTATTCTGGTTAAATTCAGAACGTGCTCACGATGCTCAACTTATCAACAAAGTTGAAGCATACTTACCTAACCATGACACTGATGGTTTAGATATTCGTATTTTGGCACCATTAGAAGCAACTGAGTTCTCACTTGAGCGCATGAAAAATGGTGAAGATACGATTTCTGTTACCGGTAACGTATTACGTGATTACCTTACAGACTTGTTCCCAATCTTAGAGTTGGGTACATCAGCGAAAATGCTATCAATCGTACCATTAATGAATGGCGGTGGTTTGTTCGAAACCGGTGCTGGTGGTTCTGCACCTAAGCACGTTCAACAGTTTGAAAAAGAAAACTACTTACGCTGGGATTCACTAGGTGAGTTCTTAGCGCTTGCGGCGTCATTTGAGCACTTAGGTAATTTTGCGGGTAATGCTAAAGCACAAATCTTAGCGGATACCTTAGATGCAGCGACTGCGACATTCCTTGCGGAAAATAAGTCTCCTGCACGTAAGCTAGGTCAAATTGATAACCGTGGTTCACACTTCTATCTAACCATGTACTGGGCACAGGAATTGGCGGCACAAGATAAAGATGCACAATTGAAGGCGCGTTTTGCTCCTTTAGCTGACGCGTTAACGTCTAACGAAGCGGCAATTGTCAATGAATTAAATTCAGCCCAGGGCGTAGCCAATCAAATTGGCGGTTACTACATGCCAAGTAATGAGGCGACTGCGGTAGCAATGCGTCCAAGTGCGACATTAAATTCTGCAATCGAGTCTCTATAATTTTCTGACTTGATTTTAGAACCATAAAAAAAGCTGAAAGCGTAGTGCTTTCAGCTTTTTTCTATTCTAATGCATCCAGTTTTTCCATCTAACGCTCAGCGCACCAGTGCGACTCGTCAGATTTAATAGATGACAAAACAACCCGGCAATTAAAAAATCACCAGAAAATAAGATGTAGGAGGTAAACGCGAGGGCGCAAATCACACATCGTATAACGATATCTAATTTGCTATGCCCACTGTATTAAACGAATTATTCGTCTTCTACTGGTTTAATACTTGCTGCATGTTGGCCTTTTGGTCCTTGATTTAGTTCGTAATCAACTGACTGACCCGCTTTTAGAGTTCGATAGCCTTCCATTTGAATGGTAGAGTAATGAGCAAAAATGTCTTCACCACCTTCTTCTGGACGAATAAAACCGAAACCCTTGGCATTGTTAAACCATTTTACTGTGCCGTGTGCCATACTTCCTACTTCCTTCTTTCTGATTCGGTATCTTGTTATAATAAGTGACCAACCTTGCGTTTATTTTGGCACTGTTATTTTCACTGTATCAGCGTTAATATAGCCACATATAAACTTGATTAGACAAATTCAAATTAAGAGGCGTTGAAACTTCTTAAATAAATTGCGTGTCTAAAATTTAGTCACTTTTAAAAATTTAGATAATTTGAGCGATTAGTCAAGGTAAATTATTGGTTTTTTTTAATAAATTTTTTTTTAAAACAGTTCTCCATTAATCAACTATGAGGCTATTATTACTTTATGGGTAAGGTAAAAGAAGAGATCGGAACTGGTCAAGAAGCCCTAAAAGAGGACAAGGAAAAGGTCAAACGTCCGCCGATGTACCGTGTTATTCTTTTAAACGACGATTACACCCCAATGGACTTTGTGGTAGAAATATTATCTCGATTTTTTAACATGGATAGTGATCAAGCAACGCAGATTATGCTTACAATACATTATAAGGGTAAAGGCAGTTGCGGAATTTTTACCGTCGATGTTGCAGAAACCAAGGTTGATCAAGTTTGCAAATATGCACGCAAACATCAACACCCACTCATGTGTACCATGGAAAAGGTATAGAGTTTGCGATACAAGAATGAGAAATAACAGTTCTCAGATTTATAAGTAAGTAGTATCAGGAGTACGCCTATGTTGAATAAAGATTTAGAAATTTCGTTAAATTTGGCGTTTCGTCAGGCGAAAGATTCGCGTCATGAGTTTATGACGGTCGAACATTTGTTGCTCGCACTACTGGAAAATCCAGAAGCAGTGGAAGCGATCAATGCCTGTGGCGGCGATATTCCAAAGTTAAAAATGGAATTACTAAACTTTATTGGCGAAACAACGCCAGTTATCCCTCAGGGCGATGAGGAACGTGAGACACAACCGACATTAGGGTTTCAACGCGTATTACAACGCGCGGTATTTCATGTGCAGTCGTCTGGTAAAACCGAAGTTAACGGTGCCAACGTATTGGTTGCGATATTTTCTGAGCAAGAATCTCAGGCAGCCTATTTTCTGAAAAAATCAGACATCACCCGCCTTGATATTGTTAATTATATTTCTCATGGTATTGCCAAAACAGCCTCTCAAAATGATGCGGCTGCTAGTTTAGAGCAACAAACCGTTGCGCCAGAAGAGGCAAAAACCGTCGATACCTATGCCAGCAATTTAAATGTATTGGCGCAAAAAGGTGAAATCGACCCTATGATAGGTCGAACCCGCGAATTAGAACGAACCGTTCAAGTACTATCCCGTCGTCGTAAAAACAATCCATTGTTTGTCGGTGAAGCGGGGGTAGGTAAAACCGCTATTGCTGAAGGATTAGCCAAGAAAATTGTTGATGGTGATGCGCCTGAGGTTTTATCGGATGCAACCATTTACTCTTTAGATATGGGCGCGTTACTGGCCGGTACCAAATATCGTGGTGATTTTGAGAAACGCTTTAAATCACTGCTTAAAGATTTGGAAAAAGACAAACACGCGATTTTATTTATTGATGAAATTCATACCATCATTGGTGCTGGTGCAGCATCCGGCGGTATGATGGATGCGTCGAACCTAATTAAGCCTTTGTTATCGTCTGGCAAGTTACGTTGCATGGGCTCGACCACGTATCAAGAATTTTCAACCATTTTCGAGAAAGATCGCGCACTAGCACGTCGTTTCCAAAAAATAGACATTAAAGAGCCGACGATTGATGAGACCACCAAGATTCTTATCGGCTTGAAAGATAAGTACGAAGAGCATCACAGCGTTAAATATACCAATAAAGCGTTAAGAGCGGCGGCAGAGTTATCAAGCAAATACATCAATGATCGATTTTTGCCAGATAAGGCGATTGATGTAATTGACGAAGCCGGTGCTAAACAACAGTTGGTTGTGCCTTCCAAACGTAAAAAGGTGATCAACATTGGCGATATTGAATCTGTGGTAGCGAATATTGCTCGCATTCCTGAGAAATCGGTTTCGTCTACTGAGAAAGACAACTTAATGAACATTGACCGCAATTTAAAAATGGTGGTGTTCGGCCAAGATGAGGCTATTGATAGTTTAACTTCAGTGATTCGTTTGTCTCGTGCAGGCCTTGGTCAGGAAGAGAAGCCAGTTGGCTCTTTCTTATTTTCTGGTCCTACCGGTGTCGGTAAAACCGAGGTAACCAAGCAGTTAGCCAATCAATTGGGTGTTGAATTACTGCGTTTTGATATGTCCGAATACATGGAGAAACACGCGGTAAGTCGTCTAATTGGTGCGCCTCCTGGTTATGTAGGTTATGAGCAGGGTGGTTTGCTGACCGATTCGGTAATTAAACACCCGCATTCAGTGGTGTTACTGGATGAGATTGAAAAGGCTCATAGCGATATTTACAACATCTTATTGCAGGTTATGGATCACGGTACACTAACCGATAATAATGGACGTAAAGCGGATTTCCGTAACATTATTCTGGTGCTAACAACCAATGCGGGTGTACAGGAAACTACCCGTAAATCGATTGGTTTCAAGCAGCAAGATCATTCGCATGATGCGATGTCAGAAATTAACCGCGTGTTTTCACCGGAGTTTAGAAACCGCCTTGATTCGATTATTTGGTTTAACCACCTACCTGAAGAGGTTATCGAACAAGTGGTTGATAAGTTCATCGTTGAACTTCAAGCGCAACTCGACAGCAAAGGCGTGTCACTGGAAATTAGTGAAAAAGCCCGTAAGTGGTTGGCGAGTCGTGGTTATGATAAAACCATGGGCGCAAGACCAATGGCGCGCTTGATTCAAGAGCAAGTGAAAAAACAGTTGGCCAACGAGCTATTGTTTGGTGAGTTAATGCAAGGCGGTATTGCCCGAGTTGATTTGGATGAAGACAGTGAGCAATTGACGTTCTGCTACGAAGAGAAAGAAGAGTTGGTGTCATAGTACTTAGTACCTGCATAGCTTTTTTATTCGCAATTCAGATAAAACGGAACTTAGGCTCCGTTTTTTATTGGCTCAAAGTACTTGGCCCTTAACTCTTAGCACTTAGTTGTTAGCCCTTGTAAACGATAATATGCTCAACGCTCAGCTAAGGCTAGTTCTCGTGATTGATTAAATTTGTCGTTAGGGTTTAGTTCAAGCGAGTCACGATTTATAAAACCACACACCGAATTTTCTTTATAGCGTTTACCATTGTCTTTTTTAACGGTGTAGATCACCTGGATGCGCAAGCTACCATCTTTAACATCAACGGCTTTATGCTCTTGAAAATGAACTGACTCAGGATGTTTAATTAAGCGCTTAGCTTGCTCTAAACAGATTTCTGCTTGTTGTGTTTCATTGTCTTGAAATACATTGAATCCAGTGACTGTTAAAACAGTTACCGTACCCAATGTTAGGCCCTTAAGTATAAGTGTCATTGCTATCCACCATATTATAAGCAGTTCAAAATATTGTAGTAAGCGATTGCCGTTATCGCAATTCACTCGTTGGTCTGACGTACAACGAAACGGTGCTGTAAGCCACGACAACAGCTGAAATCACACTGCAATCCTAAAATAACTGTTTGAATAAACTAGGGTCTAAGGATTTCAGCGATAGTGCCTGGGAAGGCAGCAATAAACTGCCAATTTTTCGCTAAAAACGTGAAAAAAGCATAATGTTTCGGCGAAGATTGTTGTCATAGACGCATTAGAGTTGCGCAAAACGTATGCCATGCTATTGCTTAAAGAATGTCGAGAGAATACGTTAGGAGTGAGTCGACAATGCACTGAGTAAGCAAAGTCAGCTATTACCTTAACGGCATGAAAATATGCGTTGCTAGGGCGTATGCTAACTCGATGATTACATTTAGATAACATTTAATGTCTTTGTTAAGTGCTGAAAGCCCTGTAGAATGTGCGACCCTTTTTTAACCGAGTAGTTGATTATACGATGTGGTCATTTTTACCAATTTTGATGTTGATGGTGGTGTTTAGTCCACTGGCCATCGACATCTTTTTGCCGTCGTTACCCGACATGGCAAATGACTTTCAATCCGATCTGACGTTATTGCAATGGTCAATTAGCGGTTTTCTTTTAGCCATGGGTATAGGGCAGTTATTTGCTGGTCCTGTTGCCGATAAATATGGCCGTAAACCTGTGGCGTTGTTTGGCATCGTTATTTATTTTCTCGCCTGTTTAGCCTGTGTCGTTGCCAACACCATAGAGTTGCACTTGCTTTCTCGCTTTATACACGGCTTGGGTACCTGCGCGATTGTGGTCAGTGCGTTTGCCATTGTACGCGACAAGTATGATGCCAGACAAAGCGGTATGATGTACAGCTACCTTAATGGTGTGATTTGTTGCATCCCCGCGCTAGCGCCTATTTTGGGCGGTTGGTTAGCCAGTGAGTACGGTTGGCAAAGTACCTTTATGTTTATGGCAGCGTACGCTGTAGGTGCAGGTACGTTAGTGGCGGTGTTTTTAAAAGAAACCAATACAACCAAAGATGCCAGCTCGGTGAAGTTACTGCATTTTAATCGTTACACCAGTATTGCCTTAAATCGTGTGTTTCAATTTCATTCGTTGGCGGTATTGGTCGCAATGGCGGTGATCATCGCTTATGTCAGCAGTGCACCTGCTTGGCTAATGGTTGAACTTGGTCTAAGCAGCCAAATGTTCATTTTTTGGTTTAGCTTGAATGCCATTTTTAATATCGCCGCATGCGTGTTGGCACCAAAGTGTTTAAAAGTGTTTGGTGTCGTCAATACCATCAGTGCTGGCTTTATTACCTTGTTAGCCGGTGGCTTGCTTATGGTAGCAATGCAAGATTTACACACCCCCGTCGCGTTTATGCTGCCAATTATGCTCAGTTCTATTGGTTTTTCATTGTTGATGGGGACCTGTGCCGGTCAAGCGTTAGCGCCGTTTGGTGAAAAAGCGGGTACAGCATCGGCACTATTGGGTTTTTTGCAGATGGCAGGTAGTGCGGTGTTGGTTGGAATTGTTCAACAGATCCCCGTGTCGGTACCTATGCAAGTGGCGTTGTTGATGTTGTCGTTTGTGGTGTTTGCGCTGATTTGGTTTTGGCCTGGCTCAAGAGTGCGTGCCGTCGCTGAAGCCTAGTAGTGACATCAGGACAGGCGTTATATTTAGATAGCCTCTCTATTCAAATAGATACAAATCCCGACACTAATAACAGACACAAAAAAGCCTCGTTATAACGAGGCTTAATAAGACTGGAACCTGTTTGGCTATCACCAAACAGCCATTTAACAGATTATCTGGCGCGGAAAATAATGCGACCTTTAGACAAGTCGTATGGCGTTAGTTCTACAGTTACTTTATCACCAGTAAGAATACGGATGTAGTTTTTACGCATTTTACCTGAGATGTGAGCCGTAACAACGTGACCGTTTTCTAACTCTACGCGGAACATGGTGTTTGGTAACGTATCCAACACCGTACCTTGCATTTCAATATTTTCTTCTTTCGCCATTTGGCTGTTAAACCTCTAAACATTAATTAAAGTACCAAATCATATGATAGTGTTTGCTATCGTTTAGTCAATTTGGCAAGTGATAAAAATTTGCTGACGAGATAATGCCGAAAACGGTTGGCTTTGTAAAGAAAATGCGTGATTTATTTAAGCAATTTTAGCTTTTTCTTTCGATTCGTTGCCAATTATCGTTTACTAGGCGCTCATGCGGGTAATATTGACTCTTATAGTTCATTTTCTTACAAGCATCTATTTGATATCCCAAATATAAGTAATGCTTATTAAGCTTCACTGCTAACTCTATTTGCTGCAAGATTGAATAGCGTCCTAACGAACGTTTTTGATAATCCGGATCGTAGAAGGTATATAGCGCTGATAGGGCTCGCGGAAGGTTATCGCACACCGCCACCGATATCAGTTTATCCTTGTCATAGAGCTCAAGAAACAGTTGCGGTACCTGTTTAGAAAATATAAACGCGCGGTATTGCTCTTGGTTTGCAGGATACATTGAACCATCACGATGATTGGTGTCGATGTATTTTTGATATAAGGCAAAGTATTCTGCTTTTTCGGTCTGAGCAATGCGTACCGTGAAGTCTTTATTGGCATTAAGCAGTCGCTTTTGGCTTTTACTCGATTTAAATAACCTAACAGGGATGCGCAATGACTCACAGGCTTGGCACGTTTCGCAATGAGGGCGATAGACTTGATCGCCACTGCGTCTAAAGCCTGCCATCATCAAACGTTGGTAGTTTTCGGCATTAACGTCTTCACTGTTGGTGATAACGATTAAACGCTCTTGCTGCTCAGCTAAATAGTTACAATCGAACGAGCGGGTTAAGCCAAATTGGAAATACTTTTTGGACTCGGTCATAGCTTAAGTATAGTGCCTACCTTATTAGGTTTTTTTAGAAGAGTTGGTTACTTGATGCTCGTCGTTAATTTGACGCTAGCCATGTCAGCTTACGAAACAGCGATCTCGGTTGCAAGCCAAAATTTATGATCAGGAATAATGTTTAATGCGCTATGTTTCATTTGCATAAAACGCTCGCGAGGTATTTCAACCGCCCCCATGGATTGCAAAAAAGGATTTTGGATCTGACAGTCAATCAAACCAACACCTATTGAACGCAGTTTGTTGGCTAAGGCGATAAGCGCAATTTTAGAGGCGTTGTCTTTGCGATAGAACATAGATTCACCGCTGAAAAAACCATTAACAGCCACACCATACAAGCCACCAATAAGTTCGCCGTGTTGCCATACTTCCACCGAATGCGCATGGCCTTGATGATGCAACCTGACGTATGCCTCTAACATCTCTGGCAGTATCCAAGTGTCGTCGTCACGAAACGGCGCGTCAGCACACAAGTCGATGACGTCTTCAAAGGCATGGTTGACGGTAACTTTATAGTCACATTTGCGGATAAACTTTGCCAAGCTACGATTGATTTTAACCGCATTGGTTTCGATGATAGCGCGTGGGTTAGGGGACCACCACAGGATAGGGTCGTGGTCGCTATACCAAGGAAATATGCCATTTTGGTAGGCAACCACTAGGCGTTCAGGACTTAAGTCGCCGCCGACAGCGAGTAAACCGTTTGGATCGGTTAAGGCGAATTCAGTAGGAGGAAAAGCCAGCAAGCTGTCGTCTAATGCATACAGTTGCTGGCTCATATTTTTACGTACCTGGGCTGCTTACTTGCTCGATGGCAAGGCATCAAGGTAACGTTCAGCGTCTAGCGCGGCCATACAACCCGAGCCTGCAGAAGTGATAGCTTGGCGGTAGATATGGTCAGCCACATCACCGGCAGCAAAAACACCTTCTTTGCTGGTTTGTGTTGCGTTACCATTGGTACCGCTATTGATGGTCAAGTAACCATCTTTCATATCCAACTGATCTTTAAATAGGTCAGTATTTGGTTTGTGACCGATGGCGATGAAACAACCTGCAACATCGATTTCTTCTGTGGCATCAGATTTCGCGTCTTTAAGACGTAAACCGGTAACACCCATGTTGTCACCAAGAACTTCGTCTAGGGTACGATCAAGGTGTAAAACGATATTACCGTTTTCAACTTTATCCATTAGGCGCTTGGTTAGGATCTTTTCACTACGGAACGTATCACGACGGTGAATTAGGTGTACTTCTGAGGCGATGTTCGCCAAGTACAACGCTTCTTCAACAGCGGTGTTACCACCACCAACAACCGCAACTTTTTGGTTACGATAAAAGAAACCGTCACACGTTGCACAAGCCGAGATACCTTTACCCATAAATGCGGTTTCAGATTCTAGACCTAGGTATTGTGCTGATGCACCCGTACAAATGATCAACGCATCACAAGTGTACTCACCAGAGCTGCCTTTTAAGCGGTATGGCTTTTGTGAGAAGTCAACGTCGTCAATGTGATCGAATACAATCTCAGTATCAAATTTCTCCGCATGTTGTTGCATACGAACCATAAGGTCTGGACCGGTTAAGTCATTGGCATCACCAGGCCAGTTTTCAACTTCCGTCGTTGTGGTTAATTGACCACCTTGTTGCATACCGGTAATGAGAACTGGTTTTAGGTTTGCGCGTGCAGCATATACTGCTGCGGTGTAGCCTGCCGGGCCTGAGCCAAGGATAAGAAGAGGGCAGTGTCTTACATCACTCATGAATTACTCCAAAAATATAATAATGGCAATCGAAAGCATGGTGTCAGTTACGACCGTTCAAGCGCTTCAATGATTGCATCAATACCAATTGATTACGTTAAAAACAATGATTGGGATGATAAGGCAATAAAACAAGGGTAACAAGAATAAAAAAACGCAGTCTTATGCGACTGCGTTCTTAAAAAAGGAGGATTTGTAAACTAACTTATACTGACGCCTATGCGTTGGCTAAAGCTTGTTTCGGGTCAACGTAATCAAAACCTAGGTTTTCAGCAACTTCACGTACGGTTACCTGACCATTGATCACGTTCAAACCGTTAAGGAAGTTATCATCTGATAACAACGCATCTTTGTAACCTTTGTTCGCAAGGTTAATGATGAACGGCAATGTCGCGTTATTTAGAGCAAACGTTGATGTGCGTGGCACAGCGCCAGGCATGTTAGCAACACAGTAATGAACTACGTCATCAACAATAAAGGTTGGCTCTGCATGGGTTGTCGCCTTAGATGTCGCAATACAACCACCTTGGTCAATGGCAACATCAACGATAGCTGAACCAGGCTTCATGTTTTTGATGTGCTCTGCAGTAACAAGTTTTGGTGCAGCAGCCCCTGGGATCAAGACACCACCGATAACCAAGTCAGCATCAAGAACGTGTTTCTCTAAGGCATCAGCCGTTGAGTAAATCGCTTTAACTTTGTTACCAAATTGCGCGTCTAGCTTACGTAATACATTAATGTTGCGGTCTAGGATGACAACATCTGCACCCATACCAACGGCCATTTGTGCGGCGTTGTTACCAACCATACCACCACCGATAACAACCACTTTCGCTGGCTCAACACCTGGTACGCCACCAAGTAACATACCGCGACCTGCGTTTGATTTTTCAAGTGCCTGTGCACCGGCTTGAATTGACATACGACCAGCAACTTCAGACATAGGCGCTAATAATGGTAGGCCGCCGGTACGGTCAGTAACGGTTTCGTAGGCAATACAGATAGCTTTTGATTTAACTAGGTCTTCAGTTTGTGGCAGGTCTGGGGCAAGGTGAAGGTAAGTGAATAGGATTTGACCTTCACGTAACATGGCACGTTCAACGGCTTGCGGCTCTTTAACCTTAACGATCATTTCTGCTTTAGCAAAAACTTCTGCCGCGGTATTTAGGATCTCCGCGCCTACTTCAACGTAGTCTTGGTCGGTAAAACCGATACCAATACCAGCGTTTGTTTCAACAAATACTTCGTGACCGTGGTTAATTAACTCACGAACACTTGCTGGAACCATACCAACGCGGTACTCGTGGTTTTTAATTTCTTTAGGTACACCAATAATCATAATTTATCTCTCGACATGGTTAAATTTAGTAAGTCGGTATGACGGTTAAGATGATTCAAACCGATACTGTTTTTTATTTTGTGCCAATTATAGTTGGCTTTTATTAGAGTTACTTGTTGTATTTTATCGATAGCTAGTAGAAAATATCGTTAAAGCCCATTAAAACAGATAAATATTCTTTGACATGTGGAACCAAGAAAAAAAACTTGATCGTATCGATAGAAACATCCTAAAGGAGTTACAAATTAATGGCCGGTTGTCTAACGTAGAGTTGTCAAAGCGTGTTGGCTTAAGCCCGACACCGTGTTTAGAGCGGGTTAAAAAACTCGAGACTGAAGGGGTGATCACGGGATACAGTGCTAATCTTGACCCTAAATTCCTAGACGCTGCGTTATTGGTATTTGTTGAGATAACGCTTACCCGTACCTCTTCGGATGTATTTGAAGAGTTTTCCAACGCGGTGATGAAGGTTGATGTCATCCAAGAATGTCATCTGGTGTCAGGTAATTTTGATTTCTTATTGAAAACTCGCGTGTCAGATATGCAAGCCTATCGCAACTTATTGGGTGATACCTTATTAAAGTTACCAGCGGTAGCCGAAAGTCGTACCTATGTGGTGATGGAAGAAGTGAAAACTGATAATAAATTACCCATTCAGTTTGATTAACGCAGTTAAAGCCTTACAAATGGTTTAACCGCGCCAGTATTTCTGCTAATTTAAATCGTATATAATATAAAGAGAATGTCGATAACGACATTAACTCAATAAAACCAAATTAAAACTAATTTAAAATTTAGTTAACACCAAGATAATAATAATGGATTCGAGTTTGAGCGCTAAAGAGTCTTCACCTGTAACTGGTCATAAATTGACAGGCAGCCAACGTTTGTTGGAAGCCGGTTTAATTTTTACCAGCATTTTTTCCTTATACCTAATCGTTGCCTTATTCTCGTTTGATGCATCGGATCCCGGTTGGTCACAAACCGCTTATCACGCCACAGTCAATAATAAAGCCGGCGCGTTAGGTGCATACCTGTCAGATATTTTATTGTTTACCTTTGGCTTAGTAGCGTATGCGTTGCCGTTTGGTCTGGCCTTTACCGGTTGGTTATTGTTTCAACGCGTCCATCTATTGCTCGACATCGACTTTTTCACCTTAGCATTAAAGTTGGTCGGAGCGATGTTGATGGTGGTTGGTTTTACCGCCATCTTTAGCATGAATGTTGATGACCTTTACGGCTTTTCATCTGGTGGTTTGATTGGTAATTATGTCTCATACAGCTTGATGCCGTATTTGAACTACACCGGTAGTTCTTTGTTGTACATTATAATGGCGAGCACAGGCTTTGTGCTTACCAGTGGCGTATCACTGTTTCGCATCATCGATAGCATAGGTGAGCTGGCAATTAATGCCTATTTGTTGGTGAAGAGTATGTTCTCTAAGGCAACATCGCACTACAAAGATGTAGGAACAGATATTGCTCAAAACGATGTCGATAGCGTTGCTGATGATTCGAAAAAAACCAGCAAACGAGCAAAAGCGATTAAACAACCGGTACTGAGTAATGTTGATATAGACGATGTTGATGCATCGATTCATGGTGACGTTGGCGACGAATTGCACGACGAAGACGCCACTGATGAGATTGTCGCTGAATCTAAATCTGATAAAGAGGCGGATTTGGTAAGCAGCTTGTTTGGCATGTTTAGCAGCAAAAAACACAGTGACACAACCGATGCTTACTCACAAAGCAGTGACCAAGCTAACGATGAATTTAACCATGGTTTAGCGTCAATAGACGATGATATCGATGAACCTGTGTTTGGTGATTTTAATGATTCTGATTTAAACCCAGAGCTAAATCCAGGGCTAAACCCAGAGCTAAGCGATGACAATGTTATCGATTTTGATGCGCCATCCCAGTCCATACCTTTATCAACCGCGACAGCCAAACCTGCAAAAGAGAAATTGCCATCTGAATTATTAGCTGAAAAATACGAGAGTATGCCAACTATTGAATTGTTGGATAGAGCCGATAAAGCAAAAAATCCAATCAGTCAGGAAGAGCTCGATCAAGTCAGCCGCTTAGTTGAAGCGCGTTTGTTAGACTACGGCGTTGAAGTGCAGGTCACTGATGTGTTCCCTGGACCGGTTATCACGCGTTTCGAATTGGATCTAGCACCTGGCGTTAAGGTCAGCAAGATCAGTAACTTATCTAAAGATTTAGCACGTGCGTTATCGGCAGCCAGTGTCCGCGTAGTGGAAGTGATCCCTGGTAAGTCGGTTATTGGTTTAGAAATTCCAAATAAGCACCGCGAAATGGTGCGTTTGTCTGAAATCATCAGTTGTGAAGAGTTTAATAAAGCCAAATCCTCATTAGCCATGGTTATCGGTAAAGATATCGCCGGTGATCCTGTGGTCGCAGATTTGGGCAAAATGCCACATATTCTTGTTGCCGGTACTACGGGCTCAGGTAAGTCGGTTGTGGTTAACGTGATGATCGTCTCTATGTTGTATAAATCAACACCAGAAGATGTGCGCTTTATTATGATTGACCCGAAAATGTTGGAGCTTTCAATCTATGAAGGTATTCCGCATTTATTATCGGAAGTTGTGACGGACATGAAAGATGCTGCCAATGCATTGCGTTGGTGTGTTGGTGAGATGGAGCGTCGTTACAAATTGATGTCGGCGGTTGGCGTACGTAACTTAAAAGGCTACAACCAAAAGGTGTGCAAGGCCATTGAAGAAGGTGAGCCGTTGATTGACCCATTATGGCAGCCAACAGATGGTTTAGATCAAACACCGCCATTATTAGAAAAACTGCCGTCGATTGTGGTTGTCGTCGATGAATTTGCTGACATGATGATGATCGTCGGTAAAAAGGTTGAAGAGCTTATTGCCCGTATTGCACAAAAAGCCCGTGCTGCTGGTATTCATTTGATATTAGCAACACAACGACCGTCAGTGGATGTGATCACCGGTTTAATTAAAGCCAATATTCCAACCCGTATGGCATTGACGGTTCAATCACGCATTGACTCACGTACCATTTTAGATCAACAAGGTGCGGAGCAGTTGCTTGGCCACGGTGATATGCTTTACTTACCTCAGGGCACAAGTATTCCACTACGTGCACAAGGGGCGTTTATTGACGACCACGAAGTACATGCCGTGGTGGCTGACTGGAAATCCCGCGGGGAACCAAATTACGTTGACGACATCTTATCAGGTGAGACCACCGAAGATAATATGTTACCGGGTGAAGCGTCTGATTCAGAAGAAACAGAGTCCGACCCGTTATTTGACGAGGTTGTTGCGTTTGTCACTGAAAGCAGACGGGTATCAATTTCAAGTGTACAACGAAAGTTTAGAATAGGGTATAACCGCTCAGCACGTATCGTAGAGGATATGGAAATGGCGGGTATTGTTAGCTCACCGGCACATAACGGTCAGCGCGAAGTACTGGCACCACCTCCAGTAAAAGTTTGATAGGATTATGATTAAAAAACTCGTTAATAAAACACTAATGCCAGCATCCATGCTGGCGTTATCCTTTATAGCAAGTGCCAATTTGGCCCATGCTAATCCGCAAAACAGTCTAGAATTGCAGGCGAAATTGGCTAAAGTAGCCGGATTTAAAGCCAGTTTTAAGCAAGATGTCATAGACGCAGATGGCAATAAAATTCAGGAGTCATCGGGCAACTTAGCGGTGAAACGTCCTAACTTTATCCATTGGCAAACATTTGCGCCGGATGAAACCTTAGTGGTCAGTGATGGCGAAACCTTATGGTTTTACAACCCATTCGTTGAGCAAGTCTCGGCGTTTCGTGTTGACAATGCCGTTGCCAATACACCAATTTTGTTGCTCAGCGGCTTAAATAAACAGGCGTGGCAAGACTATACCGTTAACAAAGCCAGCGACAGCGATTATACCATTGTTGCCAAACAGCAAGATGCGCAGGTGAAATCACTGCATTTATTGTTTGACGGCGATAGCATTGAAAAATTTACCGTATTGGATGCGACCGGTCAGTTAAGTCACTTTGATCTTGATGATGTCACAACGTCACCATTACCAGATGCCAGTTTGTTTCAATTTACCTTGCCGGACGGTGTTGATTTAGATGACCAAAGATAACGGTTCTTTGTCGCTCGATTTTGAACATCAGCAACAATTTGCGCCGCTTGCGGCGAGATTACGACCAAAAACATTAGAACAATACATTGGCCAGCAACACTTGCTTGCCAAGGGCAAACCATTGCGCCTGGCAATAGAGCAGGGCTTATGTCATTCATTGATATTTTGGGGACCGCCTGGAACCGGTAAAACGACCCTGGCTGAATTAATTGCCACCTATGCCGATGCCGACATTCAACGCATCTCTGCGGTGACCTCAGGCGTTAAAGACATTCGCGCAGCTATAGATCAAGCTAAGTTAACCAGCCAAGCACACAATCGCCGTACCATCTTATTTGTCGATGAAGTGCATCGCTTTAACAAATCTCAGCAAGATGCATTTTTACCGCATATTGAAGATGGCACAATCACCTTTATTGGCGCAACCACCGAAAACCCAGCGTTTGAATTAAATCAGGCGTTGTTATCGAGAGCCCGTGTTTATTTACTAAAAAACCATAGTGAACAAGAACTGCAACTGGTTTTAGACCGCGCGCTAACGGATACCGAATATGGTTTGGCGAGCGCCAATATAACCTTTGCCGATAAAGCCCGCGAGTCATTGTTAACATTGGCTAACGGTGATGCCCGACGTTTATTGAATTTGTTGGAAAATTGCGTTGATATTGCCGATGGCGATGATGCCGGAACACGGATCAGCCTCGATATCGTTAATATGGTCGCAGGTGAAAAACAAGCGCTGTATGATAAAAGCGGCGATCATTTTTATGATTTAATAAGCGCCTTTCATAAATCTGTGCGAGGCTCGAATGCTGACGCGGCGCTGTATTGGTATTGCCGAATTCTCGAAGGCGGTGGCGATCCACTGTATGTAGCACGACGATTATTGGCTATCGCCAGTGAAGATATTGGAAATGCCGATCCTCGCGCCATGCAATTGGCAGTCAATGCCTTTGACACATACCATAAAATTGGACCAGCTGAAGGCGAACGCGCAATAGCTCAAGCTACGATTTATATGGCCTTGGCACCAAAAAGTAACGCCGTGTATAGCGCGTTTAAAGCGGCTAGGCAGATGGCAAAAGATACCGGACAATTGCCGGTACCATTGCATTTAAGAAATGCCACGTCAAAACTGACCGAGTCGCTTGGACACGGCGCTGAGTATCGTTATGCTCACGACGAAGTCGGCGCCTATGCGGCAGGCGAAAATTATTTTCCGCAAGAGATCCAACACGCTAATTTTTATCAGCCTTCAGACAGAGGCTTAGAGAAAAAACTGAAAGAAAAACAAGATTATTTACACAGCTTAGACTTAATGGCAGTGAGAAGACGCTATGAGTAGTGTGCAAATGTACTTGTTTGTCGCCGCTGGTGGTGCCCTTGGTGCCAGTTTGCGCTTCTTTATTTCAGAAATAGTGCTAATTTGGCTTGGAAAAGGATTCCCTTTTGCGACCTTGATCGTTAATATAACGGGCTCGCTCATCATGGGCGTGTTGTACGGATTAATAGAACAGGGCGTAATTGAAGTGGCTATCTACCGCACCTTAGTAGGCATAGGCTTTTTAGGCGCTTTTACGACCTTTTCAACATTCTCGCTGGATACTGTGTTGTTATTACAGCAAGGATTTCTGGTGAAAGCCATGGCAAATGTATTGCTTAACGTTGTGTTATGCGTAAGTGCAGCCGCCATTGGTCTTATTTTGGTAACCAATAAATAGTACGTGATAACTCATGCTAGATTCAAAATTGTTAAGAGCCGACATCAACGCTGTAGCCGCTAAATTGGCTGAGCGTGGCTTTAAATTGGATGTCGCTACCTTTAATGCGCTCGAAGAAGAGCGTAAAGAACTACAAGTTCGCACACAAGAACTTCAAAACGAGCGTAACGTTCGTTCGAAATCAATTGGCCAGGCTAAAGCACGCGGCGAAGACATCAAGCCTTTACTGGACGAAGTTAGCCAATTAGGCGCTCGACTGGATTTAGCGAAAGACGAGTTGGCGACGTTATTGGCAAAAATTGACCATATCGTTTCGGCCATTCCAAACTTACCAGCCGACGATGTGCCAAGTGGTAACGATGAAGATGATAACGTTGAAGTTACTCGTTGGGGTACGCCTCGTGAGTTTGACTTTGAAGTGAAAGATCACGTTGATATCGCCACCGCGTTAGATAAAGGTTTGGACTTTGAAAGCGGCGCTAAATTAAGTGGTACACGTTTTGTTGTTATTAAAGGCCAAATGGCGCGACTTAACCGTGCGATTGGCCAATTCATGTTGGATCTGCACGCTGATCAACATGGCTACACCGAAGCCAATGTCCCATTATTAGTTAATCACGACTCGCTATATGGCACAGGTCAACTTCCTAAGTTTGGTGAAGACTTATTCCATACCGATTTAGGTAGCAAAAAGTTTTCTTTGATCCCAACCGCAGAAGTGCCGCTGACTAACTTAGCGCGTGATGAAATTCTTGATGAAGATGCGTTGCCAATTAAATTAACCGCGCTATCGAGCTGTTTCCGCTCAGAAGCCGGCTCTTCTGGCCGTGATATTCGCGGATTGATCCGTCAACACCAATTCGACAAGGTTGAATTAGTACAGTTGGTTCATCCTGAGAAGTCATTTGAAGCGTTGGAAGAGCTAACCGGTCATGCCGAAAAAGTATTGCAGTTATTAGAACTGCCATACCGCAAAGTTACGCTTTGTACGGGCGATATGGGCTTTAGTGCAACTAAGACTTACGATTTAGAAGTTTGGTTACCAGCGCAAGACACCTACCGTGAAATTTCGTCATGTTCAAATATGGGCGATTTCCAGGCGCGTCGTATGCAAGGTCGTTTTCGTCCTGCAGGCAGCAAGAAACCAGAATTATTACATACCCTAAATGGTTCAGGTTTGGCGGTTGGTCGCACCTTAGTGGCTATCTTAGAGAACTATCAACAAGCCGATGGTACTGTTCAAGTGCCAAAGGTATTGCAACCGTATATGGGTGGCTTAACCAAGATTGGTTAACTTTCACCCGGGCTAAGTTTCTAGTCTAAGTTCTCTAAATGGCCTCCAAGCCATAGATAACGAACTTAAGAAACGGACATGTCATTTAAAAGGCTGGTATTGATACCGGCCTTTTTGTTTTCCGGCTATGGAGTTCGATTAAGTTCGACTTATTTTATTTTGCCGTCGCATACTTACATCTTGTCGCTTTATGAGCATATACTATGGGGATGAATGCTGATGTTATTTTAACAAGCCTAATTAACTTGTCCGATCATCAAAAAGCGCAACAGGCAATGCGTTTTTTTAAAACCGCCAAAGGCGAGTACGGTGAAGGGGATAAGTTTCTTGGCATTTCTATGCCGATATTGCGACAACAAGTGAAACATTTTAATGCGGTCAGTTTAGACGATTTGTGTTGCTTGTTAGCGAATTCGTATCATGAAGTACGCATGTTTGCCTTACTGGCGATGGTTCAGCAATTTAAGCGTGCCAGCGGTAAACGCAACTATAATCAACAGCAGCGAAAAGCGATTTATTCAGCCTACATGCAATATTGTGATCACATCAACAATTGGGATCTGGTGGATTGTTCAGCCTATTGGATCGTTGGACCATATTTACACGGCAGCGATTGCCAACCTTTGCTTTATTGGGCGAAGACAGGGCACTTGTGGCAACGTCGAATTGCCATGGTTAGTTGTTATCATTTTATTCGCCAAGGGCAATTTACTATCGCGTTAGAAATCTGTGAGTTACTGGTACACGACAAGCATGATCTGATCCAAAAGGCGGTAGGTTGGATGCTAAGAGAAATTGGCAATCGCGATAGGCAAACAGAAATAGAATTTCTAAACAACCATTACCAATCTATGCCCCGAACCATGTTGCGCTATGCAATCGAAAAATTTGATGAAGAGCTACGGCAAGGCTATTTAAAAGGCCAGATCTAAGCGCAGCCGTATTGTACCAGGTCATGCTTTTCAGTATATTAATGCTTCATCGCTGAACCCCAAACCAATAATAATAAAGGCGCATAGAACATGGTATTTCGAACACTGCCGCTAGGCAATATTCTGGCGAAATCGATTCTTCTTCCGTTGTTTCATTTTAAATTGCTATTGACCCTGTGTGCACCATACATTGCGTTTTCCTTTGTTGCGCCATTTTTTATTGGCGATTTAGCGGCTCAGACTTATTCGGCAAATATGATGTTATATATTGCCATTTCGGTGGTGCTTTTGCTGTTAGCAGCGGTTAATTGTCATAAGGTGTTTCTACTGTCAGATCAACAACTAGATACCTTATCGCCTTTTTCGTTAAATAAAAGCCATGTTAAATTCGCTTACGCGGCGCTGGTGTTTGCGATTATGTCGGGTTTGTTAAGCGTACCGTTTATTATGATCAGTAGCGCAGCATTGGGCGATGGTCATGCTAGCGCCATGAATGAGCCTTTAGAGCAGGGCAATTACTTGTTTTATATCATGATGCTGCCAGTCGCTTATTTTTCTTCGCGCTGGGCGATGATTTTACCGGATGCGGCTGTGGGTGAAAAACGTGGTAGTGGTTGGGCGTGGTCGTTAACACAGCATCATGCGTTATCAGTGTTTGTATTGATTGGTATTGTGCCGGTAGGTTTAGCACTGCTCGCCAAGTTAATATTAAGTTTTATCGTCTCGCCGACGTTAACACACCTTGTTGGAAGTGCGTTAGGTTTAGTATTTTCGGTCATTGAACTGTGCATTTTATCGCTTACGTATGCATGGTTGGTTGAGGCAGACAAGGATAAAGCGGACACACAACAAACGCCAGATACTGACCTGCAATAACCATAAAAACGCCCTGTATGTTATATCATCAGGGCGTTCACGGCTTAATCTTTAGGCATTTATTGGCTTGATTGGTAAATCACGGTAGCGTTTACCTGAGGCTGCGTAAATGGCGTTGGTTAATGCAGGTGCAAACGGTGCCACACCTGGCTCACCTAACCCTGTCGGATTTGCATCTGAATCGACAATATGCACACGCACATTAGGCATTTCGTTAATGCGCAGTACTGGGTAGTCGTGGAAATTTGAGTTAACCACAGCGCCATCTTTAAAGCTTATCTCGGTATATAACGACAATGACATGCCCATTACCACAGCACCTTCCATTTGCGCGGTGGCGCCATCGGTATTAAGAATTTGACCACAATCGATACCGCAGTCGACATTCAAGACCTTGATGTTATCGCCATCGACTTTGACATGTACCGCCATAGCAACATAACTTTGGAAGCTGTAATGCACAGCGATACCCAAACCTTCGCCTTCTGGCAATTGTTTGCCCCAGCCAGCTTGCTTGGCGACCAGATCTAATACGCCTTTAGAGCGTTTAACTTGTTCCTCTTGCTCCGGGTTTTTGTTGGCATCGTATAATTGATGCAACATAGCAACGGTATCGATACCTTTAGCTATGGCAAGCTCATCGGCAAAACTGCCATAAGCAAAACCATAAAATATCGCATAAACAGCGCGATACCAGCCAATGCGTGTATGGGCAGGTGCTAAGCCTGATTCACTGCGAAAGTTACTGATATTGAACGGATGACTATTTACATCGCCAAAGGCGCGCTCAGGTGCTCGTTCAAGCCCTGGTTGGAATAATGAGCTTATTGAAGGGAAGGCGACACGTTGTAACCAACCATCGACATCACCGTCTTTATTGATAGAGGCTTCAAGGTGTTGCGCACTTATCGAATGATAAAAACCGGTTCGCATATCTTCTTCACGGCTCCAGATAAGCTGCACAGGTGCTTGAACTTGATTTGAGATCACTGCTGCTTCATGAACGTAATCACACTTAAATTTACGACCGAATGCGCCGCCACTGATCATGACATGAACGACGATATCCTTTTTCTCTCGACCTAACACACTGGCAAGGACTGTTTGGATATCGTCTGGTGCTTGGGTAGATGCCCATACTTCGCAGCTATTATCGGTGACCGAAACCACGCTTGCGTTCGGCTCCATTGGCGCATGACTTAGATGACCGCCTGTGTACGTTGCTTTTACCATGGTCTTAGCGTTGTTGAATGCGGTTTGCAGATCGCCACGCTCTCCCATTTTCTCAGCGGTTTTTTCAACGTTATTCACCAAATCTTGGCGGTATTGTTCAGTGTTATAGACTTTATTAGGGCCCAGATCCCATTCAATATCTAGTTGTTTAACCGCTTGCTGTGCGGTCCATGAATTATCAGCTACAACGGCTACACCACCGACAGAGCTGTATGGGTGTTGAATCGGTTTTATCTCGACAACATCAACAACCCCTTTAACTGCCATGGCTTTGCTCTTATCTAATCGTTTGAGCTTGCCGCCTAATACCGGGCAGTGGATGATAGCCGCATATTTTAAACCAGCAACCTTTGTATCAGCGCCGTACGTACGTTGACCGGTCACCACCATGTCTAAGTCGTGGCGTTGTAAGTCACTGCCAATATAACGGTACTGATCTTTGCTTTTTAAGGTTGGCTCTTGCGGTACGTCAATATTTTGCGCTACGTCGACTAAGTCGCCATAGGCAAGTTTTTCACCATTGTCTTTGTTGACAATAAAGTGGTTATCGGCTTTAACATTGGCGACATCGGTTGACCAAACTTTCGCAGCAGCGAGCATTAACATCTCTTTTGCAGCAGCACCGGCTTTACGCATCGGTTCATACATCACTCGAATACTGGCAGACCCACCGGTTGCCTGAGGGCCGTATTTATCTTGGTCTCCGTCGGCTTGTTTGACGGTTACGCGTGACCAGTCTGCCTCCATTTCATCGGCAACTGCCGACGGTAACGCGGTAGAAATGCCTTGTCCCATTTCACAACGACCACAGTAAATGGTTAAGTCACCATTACGATGCAAATGAATGAATGCGTTTGGATTAAAGGTGTCTGTTTTGCTGTCAGAAAATGCCAATGCCGGCACATTTACGCCAATTAATAAACCGCCACCGGCGACACTTGATAATTTTAGAAAACTACGTCGACTGATTCCTGAATTCTCATCTTTTGTCGGCGTTGTTGACGATTGTTGTGATTGGTAGAACTGCTCGAGCTCTTTTTTAATATGAGGATGCATTATGACACCTCCTTGGCAAGATCGTCTGCGGCTTGGCGAATCGCTTTTTTGATGCGCTGATAGGTACCGCAACGACAGATGTTGCCTTGCATGGCATTGACTATGTCATCATCACTGGGTGTAGGGTTGGCTTTTAACAAGCTTGCCGCGTTCATGATTTGACCCGCTTGGCAGTAGCCGCATTGCGGTACTTTATTATCAACCCAGGCTTTTTGTAGGGCATGATCGCCGTTTGCCGATAACCCTTCAATGGTGGTTATCTGTTTGCCTTCAAGGCTGCCTACAGGCGTAATACATGAGCGTGTAGCATTGCCGTCAACATGAACGGTACAGGCGCCGCACAAACCGCTACCGCAACCAAACTTGGTACCAGTAAACTCTAAACGGTCACGTAGAAACCACAATAGTGGCATGTTTTCATCGACATCAATGGCAATTTTTTCGCCGTTGATTGTTATGGATTTGGCCATAAGTATCCCATCACAATGATTGTTGTTAACAAATAATATACATGATGGGCGTTAAAACGCACTTAAAATTGACAGTAAGCGATTGGCAGGTAACTAAAAACTGTAAGAAAATATAACCAAATGCTGGCCTAAATCGTTAACCAGATTAATGTTCTGCTGGTATGGATAGACAGGTAGTCGCAGTAACTATAAACAACGCTTAGGTTTAGGTAAGCCGGCAATCTTAGTAGCTTGTTTAGCTGCGCCTTTAGGGAATAACCGATGTAGATAACGACTGTTGGCTTTTTCCTCACCGAACTCTTCTTTCATCGCTTTGATTAGCGCACGAATAGCAGGGGAGGTTTTGTAGGTTAAATAGAAGTTGCGCACAAAACGTACCACATCCCAATGATCGTCTGTGAGCTCTATGTTGTCGAACTTGGCAAGCTCTGGCGCTAATTCTTCAGACCACAGGGTAAAATCGAGTAAGTAACCTTCTTTGTCGGTTTCAAAGGTTTGATTATTAAACTCTATTGCCATGTGATCACTTTATCTGCTTTTTCAGACTGCTCAACCAAGTCTTTAAGCTCGGCCATAACGATAGCTTGTTCTTCGCTGCGCACGCCACGAGCAGCAAGGTGATCTTGTACCGCGAACACTTTAAATTCATGAAGTCGTCTGATAAGTTTTGGGTGCGCTACGTTATACACACCATCGTCCATTAGAAACAAAGTGTCTTTTGCGCTTAATAAACCCAAACATAAGTTCAATTTATTGTCATTAAATGCGCTGTTGCGCACGATATGTAATACAGCCATAAATCTATTTAGAAAGTAAGGACGACGTCAGCAGCTTCAATAAGCTGCGATATTTGTTGTTGCGATATAACCGAGACATCGGCAAAGGCAAAACTATCCGATAAGCTACGTTCTGCAAGGCAAGGCTCACTAACATAGATATCTTCTATATCGTAGAAGTGTACCGCTTTAAACGATGCAATGAAATCTTTTGCGTGAATTAATTCGGGATTTTGTGCCGCTTGAGTCTGATATACGCCATCGCCGATAAAACAAAGGCTCACAGGCAGATCATAACTGGCTAAAATCAGTGCCGCATCTAATGACTCACGGGCATGCAATTTATCAAAACTGGCGCTGGTATTGACGATCAGATAGCGCTTTTTGGCATGGCTCATAATTGCACGACCTTATCGGCTTTTGCCGTTAATACCGCCAATTCGCCTAATCCTGAAATAGTAAATTCAGCAACAATGTTATGGTAGAAGTCCTCATCGTTACTGTCGGTTAAGCCACGGCGTTCGGCAGCAGAGATACACAAGTGCAATGGCGTTGCGGTTTGCTGGTTAAACAGTTGCCATTCTTTAGTTAGGTTTGTTTCATCACTTGGCGTTTGCACAAAAGTGTTCGCATTCAACACTCCGTCTTGATAAAAGAATATGCCATTGACTTGATGACCCATGGTCAACAAGGTTCGGGCAAAATTCAGAGCGCTCACGGTTTTATTATCCGTGGGGCCGGTACTGACAACCAAAGCAAATGTACTCAATGCAACCTCTAACACATAAAAACTATCATAAAAACTAACGCATAAAAAAGGCTCCGAGATGCGGAGCCTTTATAGTATAAAATATTTTGCTTAAAAAATTAATCGTCTCCGCCAGCAAATGCTAACAAGATGTGTAGTAAGCTACTGAAAATATTGTAAAGAGACACAAACAACGTCACTGTTGCTAGAATGTAATTGCGCTCACCACCGTGAATGATTTCACTGGTTTGGTACAAAATAATCGCTGACGAAAACAAAATAAACAGGGCGCTAATGGCTAGCGACATTGCTGGGATTTGGAAGAATAAATTCGCAACAATAGCGATTAATAAGAACCAAAAACCAACGTTAAGCATACCCGTTAAGAATGACATGTCTTTTTTAGTGGTCAACACGTACGCTGACAAACCAAAGAAGATCAGACCCGTCGCACCTAAAGAAAATACAACCAAGTCACCAGCGCCTGCGCCGACGGCATAACCTACAAGTGGCGCAATGGTGTAACCCAAAAAGCCTGTAAAGGCGAATACCGATAAAATACCCATGCTTGAGTTAGCGGTTTTGTAGGTTAAGAACATCAAACCATATACACCGATAAGCGTAACGATTAAACCAGGGCTCGGTAGGTTTAACATGATGGTAAGCATGGCAACAGCCGCACTAAACACCAAGGTCATACCCAGTAGTGTATAGGTGTTACGTAATACTTTGTTAATTTCAATAGCAGAGCTTTGAGTCGCTGTTGAAAAACCCATTTGTGATTGCATAAAGTTTCCTTCGTACTTGTAAATTACTAATTATTAGATGGGGTTGAATCGAAAAAATTCAATGACAATTGTTATTATTGCTGTTAAATCCAACCTGACTTACCGTTTTATAGCGTAAATTTGCTATGGCGTAAACATCTAACCTTGACATATTATGACATACTCTCACCAAAAAGGTAGAGTTGGTCGCATTTTGTTACGAATATTGCTCGATGATAGGTTGTCGACGAAAACAATCTTCGCTGTGGTCATTAACCATACCGCACGCTTGCATGTGTGCATACACAATGGTTGAGCCAACAAACTTAAAGCCGCGCTTTTTTAAATCTTTACTTAGCGCATCTGAAATATCTGAGGTAGCAGGGTAGTCGTCGACGCTGTTTAACGTATTGACGATAGGCTTATGATCAACAAAGCCCCATATATAATCACAAAAGCTACCAAACTCCTGCTGTACTTCAATAAAGCGCTGCGCGTTATTTACCGCCGCTTGTACTTTTAAACGATTGCGAATGATGCCTGGATCTGTCAACAGTTGCTCAATTTTTTGCTTATCAAACGTTGCTACAGCTTGGACGTCAAAGTTGGCGAACAAACGACGGTAATTGTCACGCTTTTTTAATACCGTATACCAACTCAATCCCGCTTGCGCGGATTCTAAGGTTAAGTACTCAAACATGGTTTGATCGTCATACACCGGTACGCCCCATTCTTTATCGTGGTATTCAACATAGTCGGGTTTGCTTAAATCGAGCCAAGGGCAACGACAAATGGCATCGCTCATAAAATCACCTTATACCGCTAAGTTTATGTATTTAGGTGTTAATTTAGCAGAAATAATAAGCGATGTGCGCAAAATATTTGCAATCAAATTATTTTTTCAAATTAATGCTTTACAAGCGTAATAAGACTCCTTAATATGCGCATCAACTTCAGGTGAGATGGCTGAGTGGTCGAAAGCACCGGTCTTGAAAACCGGCATGGGTTTGTAGCCCATCTAGGGTTCAAATCCCTATCTCACCGCCATATAAGATAAGCCCAGCGTTAGCTGGGCTTTTTCTTTTGCTATTTAAAAAACAATCTAAATTCAGCGAATTTATTTTGTAACCGACCAAAAAAACATCTCATTTACCAACAATGCGTGAAATATGGCATTTTTCCGCATTTGCGCATTACAGACCACTCCAAGACTCTCTATCATGTTGATTTAGTTGTACTAAAACAGTTATCCTATTTTCTTTTATTGAATAGATGGAACTTAGCCCTGTGCAAACATGGAATTTTTCCTTCTAATAAACTGTTAGCTGACTTTACTTTCTCTACTTTGCAATAATGGAATAGCCAAAAATGATGATTAACTTACCTTCTAGTAAATGCAATTTGACACTACTAACTTTATTCTTATTAGTTAACTCTGTATTTGCAGTTGAAAATATGACTTTTCCAGAAGCCTATAAAATTGCAGAAACTACAGAAAGTAACATGTCAGATGATTCCAAAGACACGCTAACAAAGTCACAAGGTGAGTTTTTAGTTAAAAGTGTTATTAGCTGCATTAACGATACAGGTGAGAAACCTAAGTCATTTTCGCTTGTTGTGAAATTTAATGCTCAAGGTAATGTTACCGAAACTTGGAAAACTAAAAGTAGTGATTTTCTTGATTGCTTTGAAAGTGAAGCAAAAGAGAAATATAAATATGTTTCAGGTGAAAAAGAGTTTTATTCATTTATTAAAGTTAACCTTTAGTGTTTGAAAACTCAGCTAACAAGCGCCTAAACTCCGACAATGTAAAGTTGTCATGGTTTTGGCAAACAACGCAAAAAGCCATGCCAACACATTGCGTGTTAGGCGGGCGTTATGTTTCAAAGGAGTTTTAATAAAAATTGTAGAATGGAAGTCTCTAAGGCTAATATGGTTCCCATGGTTCCTGTTTGTTATTTTCCCGTACGTTTATTATTCTTTTTTTGTTGAATCACCAGACGCCCTACAATTCTTAAGTAGCTCAATCACAACATCAGTAATGATTGGTTGTATCTTTTATTCTATCGGTATTAAATTTTATACGAGAGTATTTTGGCAATCGTTATTTGTTATCGCAATCTTTGATGAGCTTTTTGGAGTTTACGAAAACGGAATTGATATTGAAAGTGTACCGATCTTTTTAACTATATTTTTAGTACTTGGACTTTACGCATTTCAAAACAAAACAATTTGGGTGTCTAATCAAGCAGATGAAACATAACAAGCTATTAAACAAGGACAAAAAACAGTTTGCTGTTTTCGTTCCTCAACATTTTAGCAAACAATTTTTTGCCTGTTAATAGGGCGTTATACGCACTGAGTATTTCAGCTAGCTTCAGCAAAAAATGGCCATGAGATAAATGTTAATTTAAGGAGAAATTAATTGAGCATCACAAATAAAGAATCTTTAGGGATTATTAATGGAGTCGGTTATTTTTTCATACTTGTCGTAATTTCAACACTTTATTCTAGGGATGATATTACTATAAAAGCTTTATTGATAGGTGGGGGATTCTCAATCCCACTTATTGCATTAGCAACTTGTTATTGGAAACAAAAGTTGTCTTATCAATCAATTGAATCAAGTTTTGGTGCATTGTTTTTTGCTAAAAATAAAGTATATAGCAATTTACTGTCTATAGAGCTTTACGTTGCTGTAATTGAGGTTGAGAATGCTGCTGATGGGCTTTCTTTATCTATAGCTATGGAAATTGCAGATAGAAATGAGAATTTGGAGCTTTTGACAAAAGTATCCTGGAGCAAATGTAGTGGTACTGAAATAGTCAATGAAATTAATGAGATATCAAAAGTAACAGGGGTTACAGTAATTAATGCATCCCCGCAGTTTAAACAGATGTTCCAGCGTCAGTTTAATAAAGAATTTAGTTTATCTTAATTCTTGAGATTTAAAATTAATATGCGTATAACAAGGCGCTCAAACGGAAAAATTACAGTCGGCTCGCGCTTCGCGCAGTTTAGCCTAACTGTATTTTTCCGCTTAGCTTGGCGTTATATGCACGAGGCTCAGCATGGGCGATTTAGAAGAAACTGCATCACAAAATATACTTTTTCAAATCACAAAAATTGTTGAAACTGAATGTGCAAAAGATGCCAGCACTCTGTTAAGTGAAGGTTTTGTTTTGCTCGCCGTTGGCAACAATATTTTTAATGACGATGAGAATCGATTTGTATATTCACTCGGTTTTCCAAAATCAACAGAAGAACTAAGTGATTGGGCTCGAGATAATTTCTGAGTATGTGCATATAACAAGTCAATCATGTCGTTCACAAGTTCACTGGGACAAATACTCAGCGGCTGGCGCTTCGCGCAGTGTAGCCGCTCCGTATTTGCCCCATATTGAAGCGTTAGCTGTCTTAGCAAATTTTAGGGGTGAACTCAGTGTTCGCTGTATGATCAAATGTCCGAAGAAAATTTGACGAAAATCCATTTAGATCTACCGAGAAATACAGAGGTAGGTGGAGAATCATTCTGGGCTGAAGACCTCGGAGATAATTTGTATCGCTTGCGTAATACACCTTTCCACGCATTCGGCATAAACTTCTACGATATCGTATTAGCAAAATCAGAAGGTGACGACTTAAAACCATCCATACTTAAAGTACATGAGTATTGCGGTCATAAAACCTTACGGGTTATATTTTTAGATCAAGCATCCGCGCAAGAACGTGCTTCCCGCTTATCTCAACTCAATAAATTCAAGGCGTACCATGAGAATGCAAATGGCACGTTATTCGCTATCGACGTAGAACCAGAAGGTGACTATGGCGAAGTCTGTAATTGGCTTTATCGGTGGGAGAATGAGGGGGTTTTATCTTACGAAACCTGTGAAGCAAGAGACGGTCTAGGTTTTGATGGTGAGTAAACAGCTAACAAACGCATTAAAAACGACGCCAAACACTCCAGTTGCTTTGTGTTTCCGCTTCGCTCCAACATAACACAAAGCAACTTCCGTATTCGGCTCGTTTTATGCGGGCGTTAGCAGCCCATAGGATCGGTTAACCCTGAACTGTCGGGTGAATGTCGGGTAAAATTCGTAACCGACAGTAAGGAAATCAGTGAATACTCGTGATTCTTAGGTACAGAGGTAAATTTAATGATTCTTAAAGAGCTACGTATTAGCAATCATCTTTCACAAGAGCAATTAGCTCAAATGTCTGGATTAAATGTTCGAACAATTCAACGGATTGAAAGTGGAAATAATGCAAGCTTGGAATCTCTTAAATGCCTAGCCTCTGCACTTGAGGTTGATGTATCAACTTTGAATCAGGAGAAATTTATAATGGATAAAAAATCAGATAACTGGAAGGCCTTACCTTTCATATTAAAATGTTGGTTTGTGTTTAACTTTTTACAAACTCGCCCCAGTAGGAAGTCAGCATCTCGAATTGAGGTTATAGGACATATAAGTGGTTTTGCTTTTTGTTGCTTAGGGCTTATAAATGAAGCAGCCTTAGTTGGTGGCTTAATAATGCTTTCAACAGCTTATTTATACCATTGGCTCAAATACCAAGGTGATAAATACGGTATTTGGTATGATCATGAGTCTGCAAAGGGCAGCTAACAAGCAAATCAAGCGGGACTTAACAGTTGGCTGTGTTCGCAAGCTCACAAATTTTAGCCAACTATTATTTAGCCGTTTATTGCGGCGTTATATACCTCAAGGAGAATCGGCGTGTTTTCAAAAATTTTTTCTCTGTTCAAATCCGCTAAAGCTCCCTTAAGCGCAAGGGAACTTTTAAAGGAAGCGACTCAATTAAAAAAAGAAAAAAGATATGATGAAGCGTGCAATAAATTAAATGAGGCGTACTCTGCTAGCGGAAGTGAAGATTTAATGATGAAAGATTTTCTTCGCTTGCCTATGTATTTACAGCTAGCTGGAAAAAATGACGAAGGTTGGCGGGTACTAAACGAGTTAAATGTTAAATATACGGATGTATTCTCTCAAGCAGATATAGCAAATCAAATGAGAGTATTCCTCCAAAAAGAGAAAAAATTTAAACTAGCCGTTCAATTTTCAGCATGGAGTATTTGCAAGCAAATTGAACGGGATTACTCAAATATTAAAGATAGCGAAAAAATGACAGATCAAATGGCTAAAATTAATTCTGACTATTCGCTTGAAGATGATTCTGCTGAAAAAGCAGAAGTATTTGGTAAAACTAAAAAAGGCAATGCTATAACCGACAAAGCATACCCTATGTTTAAAGATCGTATCGAGCATTTTCAAAGTCCAGAAGGACTGCTTAAATCACTCAAAAGTGATTTAAAAAAAGCCAAACTGTCATCTATAGAAACAGAACTTAGCCAAGCACTATCAGATTATTTAATTAGTACTAAAAGGTATCAACTCGCAATGGTCAGAGATATTATCGATGATCGTGTAAACGGTATATAACAAGCTAATAAATAAGGACAAAAAACAGTTGGCTGTTTTCGTTCCTCAACATTTTAGCCAACTATAATTTTCCGCTTATTGCGGCGTTATAAATTATGGGTAGTAGGTTGACTCGCATAGAAATTATCATGCTCATTGGAGTATTAGGGATTATAGTAAGTGCCGTTGGGCGTGCTGGTTATATAGATTTAGATGGCGCTATCAACGGTATTGTAGTTGCAGTGCTTGATTACTTTAATGTAAGCGCCAATACTCGAGAAAACCTTCTTAATGCCTTCTATGCAGTTGTCATATCTACGATCTGTTACTTCACATATAAGAGATTTTTGCGAGAAAGAGCTGAAGCACGACGAGAAAATAAACCTTGGAAAAGATGGTTTTTGAGGGTGTTATGCTTAGTAGTATGTTTACCTTATATCTTTGTTATTGGTATGGTATTTATAAAAAGTTAGTAAATAATTTATAACAAGGCGCTCAATTGGACAAATAACAGCTGGCTATTTGCTCCTTCGTCGCTTATTTTAGCCAACTATCATTTGCCTCTTAATGGGGCGTTATAAGCCAGTCGAAAATGAAGCCATCTATCGAAAATATTCGTTGCCTAATTAAGTTTCTTCCAGAAAAGTACGTAAAAAGCGTCATGGATGAAGGCTTGCTTTATATGAACACTCTTAAATACTTCAGAACTTATGAGGATAGTGATGAAGCATTAAGAGGCGATGAACATGAAGGATTGTCTGCGAGTTTCTTACCAGAAGAAATACAAATGACGGTCAACGGAACTAAAATTGAAGGAATAATTGGAAAAGTAGACTCTCGGCCACTTCATGTCGATGAAATAAAACTTTTTTGTATGACAGCTCTAACTGATGACATATTAAAAGATGGACTTGTTTTAGATCCGCGCTTTTCAAAGTTTGGCGATAAAGCAATAGTAATCGAAGGGCAAGGTTTGGTTTCATTTTTCAAAATGCTTAGAAACAGCGTAAAAGATGACCAATCAGTATTTGCAATCGATTCAACGTTCAAAACTAATGGTTTGGTTGAGTATGTTGACAGGATTCTTCATCACAAAGAACTAACTGTTTTTCATAAATTTAAAGAGTATAGTTGGCAACATGAGTTTAGGATCGCATTTGAAAGATCCGAAAATGATGGCAGTTTCCCACTATACATAGGCTCGCTGCATAACATTGCATACGTAAAAGATACTAAAGAAATGCTAGAAACAAAGTATGGGTTAAAAGGCTTATAACAAGTTACTCAACAGGACGCAAAACGCTTGGCTTACGCTCCTTCGTCGCTAATTTTAGCCAAGCATTATCAGCCCCTTATGCGGGCGTTAGGTGCTTATGCAGTTTCATCAGAATGGAGTATTTATGGTTAAGGTTTTTACACCGTTTATCTTGTTTATATTATTATCTTTTAATGTTGATGCTAACGATATTAAGATAGGCGAGAAAAATACCCTACAATCTAATATCTTGAAAGAAAAAAGAGAGTACTGGGTTTCACTCCCAAAATCCTACAACAATAATAACTATACAAAATATCCCGTACTTTATTTGCTAGATGGTGATATGCATAGCTTTTTTCAAACGTTTTCTGGCATGGTCAATCAAATGAGTGTTGATGCTAGTCCAACGATACCTGAAATGATTGTTGTTGGCATAGTGAGTCAAAATAGAGTGAGGGATAGCTCTCCAACAAACTCATTGACCCAATATGGCGGAACTAAAAACCAAGCTCTAAATGTAACTGGTGGAGCAGGTAAGTTTATTAACTTTATTAAAAACGAGCTCATTCCAACGATTGATTCAAATTACAGAACATCAGATTATAGGTTGCTCACAGGTTATTCATTTACCGGTCTACCGGTAATTCAAAGTTTATTCACTACACCAGATACTTTTAATGCTTATATCGCTATAGATCCTAGTATGTGGTGGGATAATCAATTCATGCTTAAGCAGTTAGAACCCTTTTATCAAAAACCTTCATTAAACAAACGTCGATTGTTTGTTGCTACTTCAGATCGAGTTAGCGATATTTACCCTAAAAATAACTATGTGAAGCAACTGATTGAAAAGTTAAATACAAAGCCAAAACAGGAGCTTTACTTTGATTCAATTACATTTGGATTAGATGAAAATCATCACACGATGCCTATTTTAAGTTTTTACAAGGGGTTACGTTCAATTTTTGATGGTTATATGATTGATGATCACGCGAGGTTCCGCCCTGCATCTGAACTCAAATTGCATTTTGAAAAAATATCAGAGAAATTAGGAGCTGACTTTTACCTTTATGAAGATATCATCAATTGGTTTGGTTACGAGCGCCTTTATAATGCTCAGTTTGGTATTGATATTGATAGAGCGATAGAGTTTTTTCTTTTAAATACTGAATATTACCCTTTATCAGCGAATGCATGGGATAGTTTAGGTGAGGCTTATTCTGTAAAAGGTGAAAATAAATTGGCATTAGAGTCATATAAGAAATCACTTAAGCTAAACCCTCAAAATGAAAATGCAAAAGAAAAAATTAAATCATCAGAGTTATTGGATAAATAGCACCTAACAAGGGTTTTCAAGTCGGACAAATTACAGTTGGTTTTTTGTTCGTACCTCACTTATTTTAGCTAACTGCAATTTGCCGCTTAAAACGGCGTTAAGTGCATGGGAGTTTCATCGCATGAAAATTCATTCTCGACATCTTAATGACGTCGATTTTCAAATAATGAAAAAACTTTTACTTAAAGAAGGTCCTAATGAGTGGAATTATATAACTGATGAAAGTATTGAACATCAGTTTAATCTTATACAAAATGGAAACGCATTAGCTGTTCTTGCGGAAGAAAATGAAATTTTAGGTTTTGCCGTTGTTATATTGAAGGAGTCATGCCCCAGTAAACTAAGTAAGTATGATCGATTAGCAACTATTGCATACATAAATGATGTAGTTATTGCTGCAAGCCAAAGTGGTAAAGGTTTGGGAACCAAATTGCTGAAAGAATCTATTCGACTGGCAAGTGTTGAAAAATGCAGCAAGGTGTATATTGAACGTCATGAAGAAAACCTAGCATCAGCAGGCATGATGAGAAAAGCTGGATTTGAGCTAGTAGAAACATTCAATGATCCGAATAAACGTACTTCTGGTTCACGGAATACAACTGTTCAAAGTGTAAGCACATAACAATACATTCAAACGGACAATTTACAGTTGGCTTTGTTCGTGCCTCACTATTTTCGCCAACAATTTTTAGCCTCTTATTGAGGCGTTATGGTTACCTTGGGAATAGCATTAATAAAATGGACTTGAGTAATAACCAAACTAATTTACTAATCACTATATTTTCAATTGTTATCGGAGTGATATTGGGTGTAACGGCTCTATATTATTCAAATCTGCCGTTAGCTTTAGCTTCAATTATAAGCTGGTGTATATTGATGGTAGGCTTTTCCAAAAAGTATAAAGTCATCAATAAGCTAATTCTAATATGCGTTATATATTTAGTTGTTAGTTGGGCTATTTATATTCTTGGTTAGTTTTGGCAACATGTACCGAATAAAACTGCAGACCGTGGTATGGTTGCTACAGCTGATGATGTTGGTATTTTCATTCGAGTACTAAATAATGGCTCGGTGTTTGAAGGGAACGAACGAGAGATTTACTCGGGCTTGTATGAATACGAACATACTGGTTGGGTTCCTGGGTATCAAAGTTTCGCAATCTATCACCAAGACCAAGATACCGTGGTTATTCTATTTTACAGTACAACCGATTCTGAATTACTTAATTGGAACTTATCTCAAATCATAAACAACCGCATTCTGAAAATATTTAACAAACAATATGGTTTAAATTGAGCGTATGATAGGCTGGAATCACGAGACTCACCTAGACAAAAGGTAATAACAATGACAATTGCAGTTGGATTAAAATCTCATATGACAAAAGCGTTGCTGTTGCTGTTATCTGGTTGTGCAAGCCAACAGGCCATTGATGCAAGTGAACAAACGCGAATTATGCCGGTTGAATCGATGCTAGGGAAACAAAACTGGATGCGCGGTTCAGCTGATTGTGACACCAATATAGAACCCTCCCAAGATGTTTATAAGCATAACGAGACAACAATTATTGTACGTCAAAATAAATGCCTGAATTTTGAAGCCCCGTTTATGTATATTCTGGTTGGCAAAGAAAAAATCTTACTGTTAGATACAGGCGCATTAACCGATAACGTTGAGTTTTCATTTCAACAACAACTTACAGATATTGTTGGTAAAGCAGTATTATCCGATAGAGAATTATTGGTTGTGCATAGCCATAGTCACAGTGATCATTATCAAGGTGATTCGTCATTGTCGACGCTTTCAAACGTTCATATTGTCAAACCGTCACGGTCTGATGTGCAACAAGCTTTTGAGTTCACCAATTGGCCCGATGGCGAGAAAACCATTGATTTGGGCGACAGAAAAGTCACCATACTACCAACACCTGGTCATCAGGAAGAGGCCATCACTGTTTATGATGAGCAAACAAAATGGCTGCTTACCGGTGATACTCTTTATCCCGGTTATATTTACGTGAAAAACTGGCAATCGTATCGTAACAGCATTGCCAAACTGGTGACCTTTGCGAATAATCATGAGGTGTCAGCAATTATGGGCGCTCATATAGAAATGAAACATCAGCCAGGTGCGTATTATCCGATCGGCGCAACGTATCAGCCTAATGAAGCACAACTTGATTTAAGTGTGCAGAGCATGAATAACTTAAACCAGCAATTACAGATCTACAAAGAACCGACTAAGATCATATTCAACGACTTTATTATTGAGCCTATGAGTGGTTTTCAAAAAACGATCAGTAATGCGGCGAGATGGTTAACGCAATAGCGGGTGGTTATTTTAGCAAATGTTTTATTGATAAGGCTGTGAGGTGTGAAATATGACGTACGTTGACGGTTTTGTTTTAGCGGTGCCAAGTGATAAAAAGCAAGATTATATAAAACATGCCAGCGACGCAGCGGATGTGTTTATGGAATATGGTGCGCTTTCACTTGTTGAATGTTGGGGCGATGACGTGCCAGAAGGTCAGTTAACCTCGTTCCCGATGGCGGTAAAATGCCAACCAAATGAAACGGTATGTTTTTCTTGGGTTACTTGGCCTTCTAAATCATTTAGAGATGAGGCAATGGAAAAACTGATGGCAGATCCTAGATTGCAGCCGGATGTAAATCCAATGCCGTTCGATGGTAATCGCATGATTTTTGGCAGTTTTAATGTAGTGGTTGAGCGGTAGAGTCGCCGCTAGTACCAAAGCTATTGCGGACGTTTTATGTTGGCGCCGAAATTGTTAATCTATAGCAAAAATATCGCTATTGTTTGTTTTGTGACTTATATGACCTCGATTTCATACCCACCACACATTGATGTTCGTTTAGATGATTTACGTTCACAGGTTATTGCTGACTTTTTACAGCAACATCTAGAAGACATGCGCTCAGTATCACCGCCTGAAAGTAAGCATGCGTTAGACCTTGATGGATTACGTCAACAAGGTATTTATTTTTATACTATGTGGTCTGAAATACAGTGGTCTGATAAACGTTGGGTTGATAATCGGAGCGAGCACGTTAAAAAGCAAGGCTCTAAGCAAGGTGAAAAACATCAGAGCGAGAATCGCTTGATCGGCTGTGGTGCCTTTAAAATATTATCAGCGACCGATGCTGAGATAAAATCGATGCGCATTGACAACCTTTATCGGGGACAAGGTTTAGCGGCCTTGATGTTAGAGCACATAGAAGCACAAGCGATGCAAAAGGGTATTAAACAGTTATGGCTTGAAACGGGTACCATGGCGTTTTTTGCGCCCGCTAGACGCTTGTATTTAAGTAAAGGTTTTAAAGAGTGTGATCCGTTTGCTGATTACACACTAGATGACAACAGCATCTTTATGACAAAGTCGTTATGACCAAGATTATTTGTCTTATCGTGGTGGTAAGAAAATGTTTTGCCATCAAGTTAACGACGTTTGTTTAAACAAATTGAATAAAAAACATTCGAACAGTGCAATTAATTGTAAAAAATTCCATTTTTTTTCATTTAGCCCTTTACAACAAGGGCATCTGTATTTAATATTCGCACCACTTCAGGTGAGATGGCTGAGTGGTCGAAAGCACCGGTCTTGAAAACCGGCATGGGTTTGTAGCCCATCTAGGGTTCAAATCCCTATCTCACCGCCATATAAGATAAGCCCAGCATTACGCTGGGCTTTTTTTTTTAAGGATTTGGTACACAAATTGTTTGGAACAATTTAAATCGCTTAGCGCCTGACATTAAGTGTCAGGTCGTTTACACGGACGTAAACGAATTAAATCCTTAGAAAAGACATATAAGATAAGCCCAGCATTACGCTGGGCTTTTTCTTGTCTTGGGTTTGCTGCTTTGGTTCTCAAGCTTAAGCATGCAATTGACTTACTATACACTGAAGAGTTTAACGCCTTAAATCGTATTAATTCTCAGTATCTTCTAACTATCTACGTAATGCACTTTTGTTAAACAAGCGAATACATCAGTAATTTGTAAAATTCTATGTCTATCAGACCGATATATGTGAAATATACGTTAATTCAGATTATGCTTAAATGAGGGAGCGTTTAAATATGGGGAAGCTATGTATACGAAAGTTATTATTGTTCTATCCACGATTTTATTGACGGCCTGTGCCTTTAACGACGACAAGGTTAACGATATTGAGGTAGCAAAGCTACTCAATGACCAACCCTTTGCGAACTACCAGACCTATCAAATTGAGTCAGAAAAAGACATCTATGCCTTAGATCAAGACATGATCAATTTTGTTCATGGTAGCTTGATGGCAGAACAAGATCCGTTTGTTCGTTCTAGAAAACTATTAAAAAAACTGTTTCACAGCTCTCCCACTGATTTACGCTATATGAATGGTGCCAATTTAACCGCCAGAGAAGCGTTCCATCAAAACACCGCTAATTGCTTATCATTAACTATTTTGGCCTACGCTTTGGCCAGAGAAGCGCATTTACAGATACAATTTCAAGAGATAGAGATACCCGAGTATTGGATCAGAGAGGGCGATTTCAACTTACTTACTGGGCACGTCAACCTTAAGGTTGTAGGAGATAGCCATAATGGCTACCGTGTGGTGTGGGGCGGTAAAACCACCACCATAGATTTTGACCCGTACGTTGTTAAAAAACATTTCCCTAAAGACGTCATCGGTCGCAAAAGAGTGACGTCAATGTTTTACAACAACAAAGGGGCGCAAGCACTGGTTCGCGGTGACTATGACTTGTCCTATGCCTATTTTAAAAAATCCATTGAAGCGGATAAATTATTTGCGCCGGTATGGGGTAATTTAGGTTTGTTATATAAGAAGGTCGGTTATGAAAGTCATGCGGAGCAAGCTTACTTGGCCTCCGTGACGATAGATGGTAAGAATTACAATGCATGGAATAATCTGGCGATTTTGGTTAGTGAGCAAGGACGTGCTGTTGAAGCCGCGCAAATTTATCGCTTTATTGAAAAAGAACGCCGCCAGAACCCATATTACTATGCACTATTAGGTGATGAAGCCTATCATAACGGCAATTATGAAGAGTCAATTCGTCACTATAAACGGGCTAAGTCTATGTTAGATGACCAACACGAGTTTTATTTTGGCTTGTCTCGATCGTTTTACATGATGGGTGATTATGAGTTAGCTGAGTTTTACCTTTCAAAAGCCAAAAAACATGCGGCTTATAAAGACATCAAAGAGCAATATCAGAGCAAGTTAAAATTACTGAGTAAGTTATAAACGTGACAATAACGCGTATCATTTTATGGATGGTGGTCGCATCATTCGGGGTGGCTGAAGCCAAACAAGTCTCGAGTGTCGTTCAGCATTTAAATATTTTAGCGTCAAAAGAATTTGCAGGACGAAAAGCCGATAGTGACGGCTATCGTAAAGCGCAACAGTATATATTTGCCGCTTTGGAAAACAAGCTACCGACATTTAACCACCATTTCACTTTTGATTATGGCTTTTCAGAGCATGTTGGCCAAAACATCTATGCGGTTAAAAAAGGCAATGTGTTTGCCGATAAGTATATTGTTATCACCGCCCATTATGATCATTTAGGCACTAAAGGTGGCAAAGTATATTATGGTGCTGATGATAACGCCTCCGGCGTATCAGTTCTGTTAGAGTTAGCGCACTACTTTGCGCATCAGTACACTCGTTACTCCATGGTGTTTTTGGCAACAGATGCTGAAGAAAAGGGCATGCATGGTGCTAAGGCATTTTTAAATGATGCGATGATAGAGCCTAGTCAAATAGTACTAAATGTTAATTTGGATATGCTTGGTTATGGTAAGAAGCAACGCGAATTAATAATTGCCGGTACAAAGCCTTTTCCGTTTTTAAAACCCATCGTCAATAGCGCCAATAAATCCGTGCCGGTACCTTTTCGATTTCAAGAAACCGTTCAAAGTAATGTGGTATCAACGAAAAAACAGCGCATACAATTATTACGCTCGAGTGATCATTATCCATTCTATTTGCAAGACATTCCTTTTTTAATGGTTACCGGTGAAAATCATCACCGTTACCACACAGACAAGGACAAAGCCGATAAAATTGACCCTATGTTTTTTGAGAAAGCAAACAATAGCGTAAACGGGCTTGTCGTTGCTCTGGATCAGTTTTTAATTACCATCTAGCGAGTAAAATTTAGTGGTAATAGGTTATAATCATCAAATTAACCGACTTTTTACTATTCAGGTCTAAAAATAATGGAAAAACGATTTATCACGGCTCAGGAATTACTAGAAGATTCCTTTCGCGTAGCACACCAAGTATATAAAGACGGATTTCGTCCTAATTTCATCGTAGGTATTTGGCGCGGTGGTGCACCTATCGGTATTGCCGTACAAGAGTATTTTGACTTTAGAAAGGTTGATACCGACCATATCGCCGTTCGAACGTCGTCATATTACGGCATTAACCAACAAGCAAAAGAGATTCGCGTACATGGTTTGCATTACTTGGTTGAAAACGCCAATGCCGGCGATTCATTGTTGATTGTAGACGACGTCTTTGATTCTGGACGCAGCGTGGTTGCCTTGATTGAGCAAATTCAATCACTTATGCGACTTAATACACCAACCGACATTCGCGTAGCGACGCCTTGGTACAAGCCGCAAAATAGCAAAGTTGATTTGGTGCCGGATTATCATGTGCATCAGTCTGACGAATGGTTAGTGTTTCCACATGAGTTGGCTGGTCTGACTCGTGAAGAAATTGAAGCAGGCAAGTCAGACGTTAGCAATATTCTCGATATTCTCTATGAAGATTGTTAATGACTGATTGAAAGGGGGCTTGGCTCCCTTTTTTATTACTCTGTTATATTGTTTTCCTAGTTTTGAAATGGTTTCTTTTTCAATTTATTCTCTAAGCTTAAAGACAGGTTATCCAGCGCAGTGTAAGGTTAACGGATGAAAAATAACCCAATATTGCAAAACATCAAAACGTTTCCGAAAGAGTCTGTTAACATTAAATCTTTAAAGGCGACAGTTGTCAAAGGCCATCAAATTGCGTCAGGACAAAACCCTAACACGCCCTATAAAGACGGCTCTATCGCCTTGCAAGCACCTTTGCTTAAACTACACGGTGTCAATATAGACGACATGCATAAAGCCACGATTAATATCAATATCGCGCCTTACCAAATAACCATTGTGGAACCCGATCATCAAATTATTGATTTGCTATGGTGCGATGCGATTGCCCCAGAAACCTTTAGCTTTTGCCATTGCCAATTGAACGTTAACGATCAGACTTATGCTGGCTTAATTTACTACCCGCACCCAGAAACAAAGCCAGATCACTTTCAAAGAGCTCATGTCGTTGAAGTAATCGCGCCATATATCAAAGAGATTCAATACGGTAGCCAAGTCACATTAAACGTTGCTGCTAAGCATATATCGCCTTTAACAGACTAGATGCGATTAAGTCGTCGTTGGTAAGTTATCGAAAGAAACGGCACTACAACATTAGCAGCATCAAATAACCTCTAAGTCGTGTTTAGATTAATGCTGTTCAAAGATCAAAAAAGGCTCCCGAAAGAGCCTTAATTAGTTCACGTGTTAACGTCAGAATTGCATTTAAAAGTTATACATCACACCCAGTACGGCTTTGGTACTTGAGTCTTCCGTAACGCCTGGTGCATCTGAGATAGGGTCATCTAACGATGTCACTTTAACACCACCGATCATTGTCCATTTTTTACTGAAGTTGTAGGTACCAACAACACCTAATGAAAGGTTTGTGGCACTATCAGCACCAGCATCAGTCTCGGCGTAATAGAAATAATCTACCGCATCTTCCGATAATGTTTCGGCTTGAACCATAGCACTGAGCGTACCTTTAGGTGAGGCAATAAAGGTGTAGCTTGCGGTAATATGCGCTTCACCACCACTGTCACTTTCTGACGAGCCTAATACCGCGCCGTGAATAGCAAAACGTCCGTTAATCCATCGAGCGCGAATACCAGCGAGTGCGGTATCGTCGACTTCAAAGTTTGGAATAGGACCGTCACCTTTATCGTAACCTTTACGAGACTGGGCAACTAAACCTAAACTAAAACCAGTATCATCTGGTTTCCATGCCCACCAACCAATTTTGTTAAATTCGATATAAAAACGGTGATTGTAGTTGACTTTGATAAGTGGCACCGCATTAGTTTCTGTATCATCCACACCGTCAAATTCTGGAGCATTAACAGCACCTGCACCAAGTGATACTTGCCAACCTGAAGAATCATCATCATGGTGAGACGCAGGAATGTCAGCGGTGCTACCTACAACACCAGAACCAGCGGCAAGAGTAGGGCCTGAAACGAGCAATGACGCTAATAGAAGTTTTTTCATTTTTGTAGTCCTTAAAACAATTTAACCCAGGGACAGAGTTATACACGGCTCTTATTATTTAAACCATTAGCTTAAGTATTAGCACCTTTATTAGACTTATCAAGAATTTAAGTAAGATACTTAACAATTTTGATCCGATTCCATTGTCGATATTTACATACCTAGTCAAAAAATAAGCAATTCATTGCTTTATAAGTATTTTTTTCAATTTATTTAATAGCGGAAACTTGCTTATTTGGTACTTTTTTCTAACAATGAAATTATCAGTTTTTTAATGTTCTTCAACTGAATGAGACAAACCCAATATGCATGCATAGAATGTGACGCGCTAATTCAGGTGACTGAATTGGAGGAGGGCCATGTTGCCAAATGCCCGCGTTGCAAGCATACCATTGTCGAAAGAAAGCATAATCCAATAAACAGCACCTTAGCAATTTGCCTCGCTGGATTGATGCTTTTTATACCCGCCACCGCCTACCCATTATTGTCGATGCAAGTGTTGTCTGTAGAGAGTTCTGCTAGCTTATTGGGCGGTATTGAGGCGCTATGGCAAAGCGAGCTGCATATCGTCGCTATTTTTGTCTTTCTGTTTTGCATTTTAACGCCGTTCGTCAAATTAACGGCGGCGATGATAGTTACCTTAGGTTTTAAGTTTAATCAGGCGCATCGAGAATGGTATCGGCACTTTTTAGTCTATTACAATCACGCTGACTCGTGGGAGATGCTCGAAGTTTTTTTGATTGGCATTTTGGTATCGATATTTAAGTTAAAAGATATGGCCGAATTGGAATATGACTTAGGGCTGTTGTGTTATTGCTTGCTGGTACTGTGTGTTATTTCATTAAAGGTGACACTTGATAAACAACTTATTTGGGATCAAGTGCGATGAGTACAGAGATAGTTACCGCAAAAGAAAAAGGCATGGCGCAATGCAAGATGTGTCATTTGGTTTTTCAGTACAAACCCGAGCACGCCAATTATTGTCCCCGTTGCGACAGTTTTGTCGAGCAACGTATTAATGAGTCGATTCAAAAATGTTGGGCGTGGACCATTTGTTCAATGATTGCTGCGATACCAGCCAATACGTTCCCAATAATGACCGTACTGTATTTCGGTAAAGGCCAACCAGATACAATTTTGTCCGGTATTATTTTACTGCTTAAATTTGGCATGTATCCTATTGCCGCGATCGTTTTTATTGCCAGTTTTATCGTGCCTTTGGCCAAAATTGGTGGGCTGTTTTATTTGTTGTATTCTCTTAAATATCGAACTAATTTAAACAAGCAACAACGTACTGATTTATATCGATATATCGAGTTATTGGGGAAGTGGTCTATGCTTGATGTATTCGTTGTGTCTTTAATGGTGACCTTAGTCGAAATAGGTAATGTTATAGAAATCAATGCTGGGGCCGGTGCAACAGCGTTTGGCATCATGGTTGTGTTGACCATGTTTGCTGCACACAGTTTTGATCCTAGGTTGTTATGGGATCAAGAAAAGCCGGAATCTCAGTCAACAAAAGAAGAAAAATCGATATGACCGAAGATAATGCCATAGTTTCAAATAAATCGCCCATATCCTCGATATGGTTGCTGCCGGTTATTGCTGCTTTGATCGGTATTTGGTTGTTGTTCAAATCCATTTCAGACGGCGGTGTCGATATTACCGTAAAAGTCGACAGTGCTGAGGGCATCGTCGCCAATAAAACTGAAGTTCGATACAAAGGCTTTGTCGTCGGTTTAGTGAAAGAGCTGGACCTTGAAGACTTAAATACCGTGTTAGTGACTATTGAAATGAACAACACGGCAAAACGCTACCTGTCTGAAAATAGCATGTTTTGGTTGGTTAAGCCCGATATCAGTCTGTCTGGTGTCTCAGGTTTAGATACGGTTATTACCGGTAACTATTTCGAGTTTTTGCCCGTTGAAGGCGAAAAACAACTAAGAGTTTACGAAGCATTAAAAGAACCGCCACCAGAGTCTGAAGATGCCCCAGGATTACATGTGGTATTGCATGCCAAAGAATTAGGTTCTATTGGTCATGGTAGCGCTGTATTTTATAAACAGATTCAAGTTGGTGAGGTGTATGGCTTTGAACTGGCTGACGATGCAGAGTATTTGAAGATAAATGTATTGATTGATGAAGACTATGAGCACCTTGTTAAATTGAATACCCGTTTTTGGAACGCCAGTGGTGTTGAGATGACAGGTGATTTATCAGGTTTTAAAATTCGAACGCAATCATTAGCATCAATTGTTGGTGGCGGTATCGCATTTTACACGCCAGAAACAGGCGATAGAGAAACTACCGCTACCGATTTTACGGAATATCCTTTGTTTGAAGATTTTGACGCAGCCCGTGCTGGTGTCAAAGTTGTTATGAACTTTCCACGCGAAAGCGGCATTAAAGCCGGTATCACTAAAGTAATTTTCGAAGGTGTTGAAGTTGGTCTGGTCGAAGACTTTGTTCACAATTCTGAGCAAGGTGGCGTTACCGCATCGGTCATTATGGACCCCAGATTAGAGCCTTATTTATTGTCTGAAATGCAGTTTTGGCTGGTTAAACCCAACATAAGTTTAAGTGGCGTGACCAATGTCGACAGGTTGCTTAGCGGCTCATTTGTCGCCTTTAGATTAGGCGGCGGTCACCCAACAAGAGAATTTGACGTGCTACCGACTGAGCCTCCGCTCAGTTTTGATGAAGAAGGCTTGCACCTTAATATCAAAGCAGAGAAAGTCGATTCAATGTCATTTGGCTCGCCGGTGTTTTATAAAAACCTTAAAGTCGGTACCGTCCAAAATCATTATCTAAACGATGACCAACGTACCTTTAATGTGCATTTGCATATTGAACCAGAATACGAGCACTTGGTTAATTCGACATCAGTGTTTTACGAACAAGGCGGTTTTGAAGTAAACGGATCTTTGCGCTCATTTACCATACGTTCGGCGCCATTACAGGCCATTTTAGCCGGTGGTGTTGCCTTTCATACCGTAGACTTTGATAAAGGCACAAACGTTGAAGATGGTCACAATTTTAACCTAAACCGCAACTTAACCGAGGCTTTAAACATTGAAAGCATCACAATTGATGCGTCAAATCAGTACGAATTTGTCGAAGGCATTACCAAGCTTAAGTATGGTGATAAGGAAATTGGTCAAGTCAGAACAATTCAGCCTGGTAAAGATTTATATTCAAGCGTTCTCACCATCGGTTATCAAAGCGACTATAAAGAGTTATTTAAAGAGTCGACTAAAATCTGGATAGTCGAACCTAAGTTATCGAGTGGTAATTTAGCGGGCGTTTCGGCATTGTTACAAGGTAGTTTTTTACAAGTAAAACCCGGGCACGGCGAAGCAAAAAATCACTATAGCTTGTTACACGAAGCTCCTGCAAACGACCCGTCAGATCCGGGTCTGCAACTGGAGTTATACGCCAGTAAGTCCTTTGGTATAGAGCGAGGCACATCGATTTTTTATAAAGCCATGCCTGTTGGTCAAGTCGACGTGGTTGAATACAGTGACGATGGATTAGGCGTTAAAGTGTCAATTACCATTGAAGAAAAGTATCGTAAATTTATTGGTAAGAAAACGCGCTTTTTCAATGCCAGTGGCATACGTGCTACGGCTAATCTACGTGGCCTTAAAATGAAAACAGAAAGTCTGGATGCAATATTAAGAGGCGGGTTAGCCTTTTCAAATGATTATGCCGACTTATCCGATAAGGCCGAGGAATTAGATCAGTTTCCGCTTTATGCAACACGCGATGAAATGACAATAGCGGGCAATGAAGTTGAAATTGAATTCGACCAAGCCATTGATTTACTTCACGACGCCCATGTTAAGTTTAACGGGTATGTCGTTGGTCGAGTTACCGATGTTGAACTCAATGAGGATTTAAGCAAGACAATAGTCACTGCCATGATCAAAAGTGAATATCCAAGCTTAACTCAATCGGGTGCCAAATTTTGGTTTGCTGAACCGTCTGTCAGTGTCGCTAATGTTAAAGATCCAATCGCTTATTTCATTGGCAATTTCATTAAGGTCATACCGGGCTCAGGTGACAAGCAAACTAACTTTGCCGGCCTGACCTATGAACCTGCGATAACAAACTTGCCGTCAGGGTTAAATCTAACGTTAACAGCAAGTAGACGCGGTTCGTTAAACCCAGGTAACCCTGTTTATTATCGACAAATGCAAGTTGGTAAAGTATTGGGGATAGAGCTTAATCAAGACGCTACAGGTGTGGTGATCTACGCTAATATTGCCGATGATTTTTCTCACTTAGTACGCCGCGGTTCAAAGTTTTACAATGCCAGTGGTATTGATATTGATGCCGGTGTTTTTTCTGGGGTAAAAGTTACCACAGAGAGCGTAGATACGATACTATCAGGTGGTATAGGTTTTGCGACACCAGAGTCAGACGACAATGATAATGGCAAAGTGGAGTCTGGGCAGGCGTTTAAGCTTAATGAAACGGTAGATCCAGATTGGTTACAGTGGCGACCAGCCCTGACTAAACCGTAAATTCTAAACCGTAGACACCAAACACTTAATATAGCGGCATCAATTGACGCCAATAGAACAGCCAAAAAACGTCATTATTTTACTAGCAGTATAGCGCTCGGGTAACCGAGCGTTAATTTAAAATGAATAATAATATCAAAAACATAGCTAACCAAGCCATCCAAGCAATGCGTCAGGGACAGATTCCTCAAGCACTGCAACTTTTCTCGCAATTGCAAACACTTAATGTTGAACACTTTGAACTGATAAAAGCGCATGGCATTGCGTTGTTGCAACATGGTGATGAAACAACTGCTAAATCTCGACTACTCGACGCCCTAGCATTGAATGATAATGCTGATGCAGTTCACAATATCGTCGGCGATTTGTATAAGAAAGAAGGGCAGTTGCAACTCGCTAAGCATCATTTTGAAAAAGCCATTACCCTTAACGATAAGGTATTTCAGTACCACTTCAATATGGGCTTATGTCTTAAACAAGATAATAATTGGCGCGATGCTATTGATGCTTTGCAACGGGTTTTAGCGTTAAAAATGGATTTTGATAAAGCCAGAATGGCACTCGCAGATTGCTATTTACAGTTAAATGACGTAGAAAAATCGTTATCTATTTTATCCAAAGTGCTCAATAAAAACGACATTTATTATCTAAATAGATATTGTGACGTATTGCTACGAAATAGCCAGTTGGACAATGCATTAGACACCTTTAACCAAGCGGTAAAACTGCAACCGAATGCTGAGTTTATCTACGAAACTTATGCATTGGGGCTTTTACACCACGGCCTAAATAAGCAAGCATTAGCGGTATTCAAACAAGGCTTGTCTGTAATACCGAATAGCGCAAAATTGTTAGGTTTATATGCGTCATTAGCGTTTGAAAGTGGCGCTGAGCAACCATTTTTGCCGTATGTCAATATACCGAAAAGCCAACTTACCGCCAGTCTAGCAGCTGAGCATTTAAATAAACTCGTTAATAGCGGTCATTTACACGCGGCAGAACAACAATTACAGCACTATAAAAAGACCACGTCATTTGCCTCGCAGTTATTGTACAGTGAGTGCCAGATACATAAAAACCAAGGCGGATTTTCCGACGTTTTAAAATGCGTAAACGATGCTAGAGTTGATCTTAATAATCCGCAATCCCTTGCAATTAAAGAGCTGTACAGTGACAGTTTGCTAGCAACAGATAAGCCAGCTGATGCACTGAAACATATTGAACAGCTATTAAGCTGGCAACCAAATAACCAATATTACTGGGCATTGAAATCCAGTTGTTTACGATTGACAGATTCATCAGCGTATCAGCGATTATGTGATTACGATAAATTGGTATTTCGACGTGAACTTGAAATAGACAAAGCAAAGTATGCCAACCTAGATAGCTTTAACCAAGAGTTAATGGCGGTGTTAGAAGACATCCATCAAATGAAAAACCAGCCGTTGGCGCAGTCTGTTTATCAAGGCATACAAACCCCAGGTTTTTTGTTTCAACATGATCAGCCAATCATAGCCGATTTACGTCGTTATTTAAAAAACACGGCAAAATCAGTATTAAATACAACGCTCATTGACTCGTTAGCGCCATCACATCCGGTTAGACAATTTTATCGTCAAGATTTTGATTTTGCCACGGCGTGGTCAATTTGGATTGAACAAGGTGGATTTCACCGTAGTCATGTTCATCCTAAAGGATGGTACTCAAGTGCTTATTATGTGGCGGTACCAGAATCGGTGAACGACGCAGATGATCATCAAGGTTGTTTCGCGGTTGGTAAGCCTGGATTGCAATTAAACAGCGATATGCAACAAAAACTTGATTTTGAACGCTACTTGCAGCCAGAAGTAGGGATTTTGACCTTATTTCCATCTTATGTGTGGCATTCAACTATACCGTTTACCGGCTCCGAGCCCAGAGTTTCTGTGGCTTTCGACTTAAAATAACGCATTTTGTGTGTGCGCTACGTAAAAAATAGAGCGGTTTTGCTTGTCATTACCCGAGAAATTAACGTAGCGAACACACTGATAGAGATAGAATTATGTAAACGACTAAGTTGATAGCAAATCACAATGTTTGTTTATGTAAAGTCAGTTCGTAAGATTGGCGTACCCGTTATATAGACAAGTAGGCAATGGCTAAGACAAAGACAATGTCTTGTACAAGAACTTATATAAGGACATAAACAGGGGGTACGCTTATCGTATCAAATGTCCGTTAATGTTAATTAGTGGACATATCAGGTAGGGCCTTGTATCATGGCGTATAACCAGTTTGTTATTGGTTGATGCTATTTAGACCTTGTGATCCTATGCACGTTATTATGCCAGTTACTAAGTTAGTCACTGTATTAATTAAGGTTTTGTCTTAACGCTTTATTGAAACGTACTTTGATAAATTGCGACAGATAATACTATGCATGAGTTTTAATTTTCGCTTACTCAGTTACTCATTGGCGAATACTTTTCACGTAGCGCACCGCTTGGTCATAAAATGCTATTAGCTAAGTTACTCATAAGAATAAGTTAAACGCAAAAGTTAAATACTATGGCAAATACAAAAACAACGCCTGCCAAAACCAGCGCGAATAAATCTTCAACTAACTTCGTTGCCGAACCTTTGTTTGATTCGCATCGTTATTTTCAACAGCTTCATAAAAATCAATTGTTCAGTGATGACAACCCAAGTGTTGAGTTGTTCGTTCGCTCTGTACCTGTTGATGATGCCATTGACGATTACAAGTACACAAAAGAATTTCTCCAATCTAAAGGACGTCGTAATGAAGCAACCTATAACTTGTTTCGTGGTGAGACTGAAAAGTTTCTCTTGTGGTCCTGGTTGATTGCGAAAAAATCTGTGGTGCAACTTAAGCGCCGCGATTTAGAATCATACATTGATTTTATTCACAAACCGCCCGTCGATTGGATTTCAGATAACGTCTATCGCCGTTTTGATAATCGTAACGGTGTTCGTTCGATAAATGACAGCTGGCGCCCGTTTACCATTAAAATCCCTAAGTCACAGCGCAATGATGATATTGATTTTAAAAAGAAGAAGCAGAATTATCAGTGTTCACAGGACGCCCTTAAAGCAACCTTTTCAACGTTAAACGTCTATTATGACTACCTGGTTACCGAAGATTACGCCTTTGGCAATGCCATCGCCTCGGTAAAGAAAGACTGTCCCTATGTGATCAAAAACAGCTCGTTTACCGAAGTAAAACGATTGTCTTCATTGCAATGGGATTTTATCCTCGAAAGCACCATTAAAATGGCCAGTGAAAACGTTGATCACGAACGCACCCTATTTATTATTGCCTGTTTAAAGACCCTATATTTAAGGGTTTCAGAGTTATCAGAACGCAATAATTGGGTGCCTGTTATGGGCCATTTTTGGCAAGACAGTGATAAAAACCATTGGTTCAAGGTGTTTGGTAAAGGTGCTAAACAACGCGATGTGACTGTTCCCGATTCATTTTTGCCTTATCTCGAGCGTTATCGTGCAACCCGTGGACTGAGCGGTTATCCGTTATCAAGTGAAACAGATCCCCTGGTTCATAAACTAAAAGGCTCTGGTGGCATGACCTCAAGGCAGTTACGCCGTATTGTTCAACAAGCCTTTGATAATGCTTATAACGATATGATTCGTAATGGTTTTAAAGAGGAAGCACAAACACTAAAAGAAGCCACTACGCACTGGCTGCGTCACACCGGTGCTTCGATGGATATCGATTCGAGACCGTTAAAACACATGGCTGATGAACTTGGCCATGCCAGCATGGGCACCACGGATAGAGTCTATGTTCAATCGGATCATCAAGAACGTGCTAAATCTGGTAAGAAGCGGGTTATCGAGAGTAAATAAAGCAAATACAGGATGTATAAAATATAAAAAGCCGGCTTAAACCGGCTTTTTTACATTAAACTTGCGATGAATAAAATCTTATTCGGTGGTTTCTTCGCTTTTCGCTTTAAACGTCTCAAAGTTTGGTATTTTTAACGCTAATGCAGGATCGAGTCTGACATTATGCCAGTTTACACGCCAATCTAGGTGTGGCCCAGTTGAGCGCCCTGTTGAACCAATCTCTGCAACATCCTGACCTTGTTTCACCCGATCACCAATATCGACTTTACTGGCACTTAAATGCAAGAATGTTGAGGTAATGCCGTGACCATGGTCAATAACTAAGGTGCCGCCGGAGTAAAACATGTCCGGTACCCATAAGGTAACGATACCTGCCGCTGGTGCTTGTACTGCCGTACCTTTAGGGCCCGCATAATCTAAACCATAGTGTGGGTTTTTAGGAACGCCATTGTAGATACGTTGGCTACCATATACACCGGTAATTTGACCTGTCGCTGGCGCTTTAAAACCGTGGGCAAAATCAATGTTATCAGAAGCTATTGCACGAGCAGCGCGAATCTTAATGCCATCTTGTTTAATACGCTTTAACGCATCCGCACTAGGCTCCATGATTTTTTTATCAATGCCTTCGATTTTTTGAATGTTATATTCGCGCTTTTTCGGCGTAAGGTATTGTTTATACTCTTCACCATCTGCAGCAACAACCTTTAGCTCATGGGTTTTGCTATCGTCACGAGAAAAGCCAAAGGCAAATAAGCCATGGCGAGACACCTTTATCGGGTCATTATCAATAAAAACTTGATTACCTTCACCGGTTTGACCGACGATCAGACCACCTTGAATAACGTCGCCTTCCAATCGTAAATCTACTTTGGCTGCGACACTGCCTGCAAACGCTAGTGACAGGACACTGGCTACAATGGATTTACCAAGTAACTTGTTAAATGTTGTTTTACGCACTTGCTATTGCTCCTTTTCCGACACCTTCGTACGCGACTACTTTAAATGAATGCTCTGGTGCTTGCTGTTTTAACTGTCTGGCGATGTAATCTGCCAGCAACTCAACCGTTGAATCACAATCTACTATTTCCAGTGTGCCTTTTCTGACAGCAATGTCAAATCTTCCTTGTGGTGCGTAGTAACAAAAATATTGATGATCGGGTTCTAAATTTTGTTTAGCAAAATCAGATAGTTCGATTTGCTCAACAGCAACCTGATCGGAGTCACTCGCCAAATAAATATCGTGCCAGCGCTGACTCCAATATTGCTCAAGATCTTTACTGTGTTGACCGTCCTGAAAAATGGTTATTTTTGAACGATGACCGTGTGCAATTCGTTGACAATTACCGTCATGTTTCTTCAAACCATGGGTGTAGTGATAGTAGTCACCATCAATTTGCTCTGCTCGCAAAGTTAATTTTATACCCTGCACGTTCTCTGGAAGCTGTTGTTTTATAACACCTTCTAAGTAACGCGTAACCGTCTCTTCATCGATTTTAGGGGTATCAACTACCGCAAAAGCCTGTGCAGGTGATTGCAAAAATATGGCATTGTCTGTGATATTAAAATCCACATACAAGTGGCCGCTACGTGGCGATTCGCTAATGCTTAATTGCTTACTCTCGCCAGGTAACACCAATTTGTGGTCAACACTCTCGTCAATTATCGCTTTAATTTGCTTTTTGACAATACCAAAGTCTAACACCATGCTTTCGGCATTAAGATCGCCGGACAACAATACGTCAACAATCCAGCTTTCGCCGACAACACCGCGTGATTCACACAAGTAAGAAAAGTCGATTACCGTAAGATCATTTACGAACAGTTGCATATTTTTCATCTAGGTGCCCTATTTCACTTGCCACTGAATGGTTTCACCACCGCGAATAGGTACAACCTTATCGCCACCAAATGGCATCGTATCTGGAACCGACCAACCTTCTTTAACTAAAGTGATGGTATCGCTATGGCGTGGCATTTTATAAAAGTCTGGACCATTGAAGCTGGCAAACGCTTCAAGCTTATCTAACGCGCCTTCGGCGTCAAATACTTCAGCGTAAAGTTCGACAGCGGCGTGGGCGGTATACGCACCGGCACAACCACAGGCGGCTTCTTTTTTATCTTTTGTGTGTGGCGCAGAATCGGTACCTAAAAAGAACTTAGCGCTACCACTGGTTGCGGCGCGGACTAACGCATCTTGGTGAATATTTCTTTTTAAAATAGGTAAGCAGTAAAAGTGTGGGCGAATTCCACCAGCTAACATGTGATTGCGGTTATACAATAAATGATGCGCGGTGATGGTCGCAGCAATGTTGGTACCAGCAGCTTGCACAAACTCGACTGCGTCTTTGGTGGTAATGTGCTCTAACACGACTCTCAAATTAGGAAAATCGCTTACCAATGGCGTTAAAATGGTATCAATATACTCTTTCTCACGGTCAAAGATATCGATATGGTTATCGGTCACTTCACCATGAATCAATAACGGCATGTCGACTTCTTGCATGGCTTCGATGACCGAGTAAATGTTTTTTACATCGGTCACACCGGATGATGAATTCGTTGTAGCACCGGCTGGGTATAACTTTGCAGCGTGTACAATACCACTTGCTTTAGCTTGTTTAATGTCATCGGCTGTGGTGTTGTCTGTTAGATACAGAACCATTAACGGTTCGAACTGAGCCGAGTGATTTTGCGCTTGGATTCTATCGTAGTATGCTTGCGCTTGTTCAGCATTCATTACTGGAGGTACCAAGTTTGGCATGATGATAGCACGGCCAAAATAGCGACTAATATCGCGTACGGTATCTTTTAACGCTTCACCATCTCTTAGGTGAACGTGCCAATCGTCTGGGCGAGTAATGGTTAATGTCTGGGTCATAAAAGTCTCATTAGTTGACAAAATAATTTACGATGTTCGAGTTGTTACCGCTAAAACGGTGCACTATCAGATGGCGCAGCAGCGGCTGTATTACTGTCATCTGAGATAGCATCTTGTGCTTTATTGTGATCTTCGATTAATTTTAGCAGTTGTTCTTTGAGATTTGGTGGTACTTTATAAATTGTAAGTGTACCTTTTTCAGGGTTATAACGAACGTCGCTACCAAAATGTGATCGCTCAAAGCTGACACTGATACCAGCGCCATAGCCTGAGTATTTTGTGACTTTATTAATCACGGCTTGTTCGTGCGGAAAGCTTTCTTCAAGTTCATAATCATTTTGTTGGCAGAATTCGAAGAACTTTTCACCATTATCCTCAACGGGGATAACCTCAGATAGCTCTTTGAGTTTAACTTCCTGGCCTAATTGATTCTGTTCTTTACAATAAGACAGCAATTCTTTACGAGTATTTTGCTTCTCTTCAGGGTTCAATTGATTGACGTTAACAAAATCTTCAACCGCTTGAACCAAGTTGTGAGATTGCTGCTTGGCATCAATGCCTTCTTCACAGCCTAAAAAGTCTAAAAAGAAATCCGCAACTTTACGGCCTGCACGTCCCTTAATAAAGGAGATATAGCGATTACCTTGTGGGTTCTGCTGATATTCAAATAAGTCGATACGTGCGGCTAAGGTCATCTTTGAGGTGTCTACGTGGGTATCGGCTGATATATTTAATTCACCGTCAACGTAATAGTGCTCTGACACAGGCAAAAGACAGACAAACAAATAACGTCCACCGAGCATTTCATAGTGACATGTCACTAAATAGCCGGTTTCAGCCAGTTCATACTTCTCTAATTCTAACTTTAAGCGCATTACCGCTTGGTTAGAAAACGGCACAAACTGATCTTGGTCATCGAGATAATCTTGCAGCAATTTCATAAATGATTGCGCATTATCAACCTCAGGCCCTTGTTTGAAACCACCAAAGGATTTACTGCCTTTGCTGTTGTAGGTCGAATGCAGATTTTCCATAAAGGCATTAATTTTCTCATTGACTTCAATGAGGCCTTTATTAGAAGTAATTTTTACTTCTGCTGAGTTTTCTGCTTTAGTCAGGTAATGCAGATCAATATTGGTTATAATTAAACTCATAATGTTTGGTTTGTTTTATCTTCCGTAAGCTTTTGATAAACTAAAAACTAATTCATTTTTAGCTAATTTGGCCAAAGTGAAGTATTGGCAATTTACGCTGCTAAACTTTGCCTTAACGCCAAATAACAGGATTCTTTTAAAATAATGCCTATTGTATCGAAATATTCTAATGAACGTGTAGAAAAAATTGTTCAAAATCTCATTGATGTTCTTGTTGAAGAAGAAGCGTCTACCGATTTAGCACTTATGTGCCTAGGCAATGCCTTATCAACCATTATCAACAATCAAGTTCCTGAACAGCAACGCCTCGCTATCGCGAAAAACTTCAGCAAAGCGCTGGAACAATCGACCAAGCAGTAAAATAACAAAAATCGGCAATCAATTATATGGTTAACAAACAAAAACCCCCATACAGTAAGCGATTATTGCACCTAATTAGCTGGGCGCATTGGTTTACGTTTTTTAATATTGCTGCAGCCATCTTGATTGCCTTTATTTTTCTTGATGCCGAAGGAGTTCCTGAAACCGGGTTAAGTAAGCTTTATATGATCACCAATTGGGTCAGTCATATGGCGTTCTTAACCTTTATCACCTTTGTACTTACGGTTTTTCCGCTGACCTTATTGTATCCTGTCACGCGATTTATTCGCGGCGCAGCCTCGGTTATTTTTACCATTGTATTAACCTTGCTATTACTCGATGGCTTTACCTATCAACAGTTAGGCTATCACCTTAACTTTTCATCAAGCTCGCAGATCATTGAATTGGTGAAAGACCGATTTACTGAAAAGACCTTATCGTTTAGTGGTATCGCCATCTCAGCGTTTGTGGCGATATTAGCGTTTGAATTGATTATGAGTAACTATGCATGGAAGCATTTACGTGAACTGCAGCAAAGGCGTTATCCAAAGGTGATTATCAGCGTCTTATTAGCGTGTTTTGTCACCAGCCATGTTATCCATATATATGCGGATGCTAAACTCGATTATAACGTGTTGCGCCAAGATAATATGCTGCCATTGTCGTATCCGTCGACGGCGAAAACTTTATTGACTAAATACGGACTGTTTAATCGCGGTGATTACGTGCAACGTAAAAATAGCCCATTTAAGTTGGCTAATGGTGCACCAAGCTACCCAATACTTGAGGGGCAATGTAAGGCTCTGCAACCCAAGGATTACTCGGTATTCCTGATATTAAACGACTCAAATTTATCAAACAGACAAATCAATCAGTTCGATGAACTGTCTGCATTACGCGGTGCGCGCCTACTTAATCATGTCGATAACGCCAACCAGCACGACGCTTGGTTTAATATGTTATTTAGCCTGCCAACCTTATATTTAAATGACATGCAAAAACAAGATGCAACGCCAATGCTGATGCAACAATTGCAGGCCAGTGATATTTCATCTTCGTTAACGTTAATAAATGACTCAAATGAACCCAACACCATACCGCAATGGTTGCGTGACAAGTTTGATAACACAGAGGAGCACAGCGATATTTCTGGGTTTGTGTTTGCCGAAAAATTAAATGGCCTCGATAAGGGCCTGCATGTGTTTTACTTTCAAGAAACCAGTGATTATCAATATGAGTTGTTTGTGAATGCGCTGTTGTTAGCGCAAAAACAAAAACAGCAAAAAGACGTTATTTGGATCACTTCATTGGGTAACCAAAAAGAAACGCAAGTGGTCTCAGCTAAACCGTCGTTGCTGATCTGGCCAAGAATGTCCGCTGACACGATCACCGGTTTAACTGCCAATATGGATATACCAACAACGTTACTGCGCTACTGGTTTCAATGTCGTACACCGTATAAGCAATACGGCAATGGCACCAACGTCTTTCGTGTTCGAGATGATCGTGTGTTTGCTAATACCGTCGATGACGGCTTATTGGTCGTTAAGAAAGACAAAAACATCATTGTCGATCAACAAGGAAACTTTGAAAGTTATTCGACAACCCTAGATACCATCATCAGTGAAGACAGTGATTTTCCGATGTTGATCGATGGCGTAAACCAATTAAACCTGTTTAGTGAAATGAACAAGGTCGAACCGCAACAGTAACCTAATTAGTATAATTATTAAGCTGTTAACCGCTAGCTCATTAAAAATCGGTTGCAAAACCGTTTGGTTTGATTAACATTGAATTGGTTAGTTCGCTAACGATAGAGTTCGGGGTATAGCGCAGTCTGGTAGCGCGTGCGTCTGGGGGACGTGAGGTCACAAGTTCGAATCTTGTTATCCCGACCAAATTATTAAAGCCTGGTGAATACACCGGGCTTTTTTATGTTTAGTTTTTACCTTGAACGCTGAGCCTTAAACTCGAAACTCCAAACCTAAGCCTAACCCTATAATACATTGCGGATAAGCTACTTATTTTAGATACATTGATTGAGAGACATGGTTTTAGCGCTCGCTGACAAAACGCTGTTGATATTGTTTTGGCGTCATGCCCTTCATGCTTTTAAACATATTGGTAAAACTGACTTGATTTTCATAGCCTAAACGATGACGGACTTGTTCTATGTCTACGCCTTTTTGCAGCATGGTGATGGCTTCGTTTGCCAAAACAAGCGAACGTAATTGGCTAAATGAAACTTGCTTCTGACGCAAAAAACGGCTCAGTTGTTGATCTGACCAGCCCCATTTTTGCGCAACATCGACCAATCTAGGTAAGCGATAGTGACGTTGGTAAGCTATGGTCGAAATAATGCCTTGCACCTTATTGAGTGGGTCTGGCATATTAAAATACCTATCTAAGTCGTCGACTCCCATCTGGTAGTTGCTATAACTGTCCTCGAAGGCAACCGATGACTTTGAAAATGCCATCGCTCGGTCAAACCACATTTCGGTTCTGGGTTGATGCCATTGGATATCACACTGAAATAAATCTCTGTATTGCTTCTGGTCGCGTTCATGACAATAGCCCGATAAACAGAGTTTGTTTGGGGTAAAGCTTTCGCCAAAAAAATATCTAAGTATATTAAGCATGCCAATGGCAGCGCGCACCGATTCATATTGAATAACGTCAATGGCGACGCCTTTGATGTGAATACGCCAACCGATTTGGTCTTTAACAATCACTACTTGCGATTGTGCATTGGATTGAATAAGTTTGAGCATATTGGCCAGGCGCATAATGCTCATTGACACGTCTTGACCACTGAGTAGCCAATTTTTTAAATGACCAAGTGGAATGACGTTGTATTTTTGTGCCAACATCAGCATCGGGTCTTGTTTGTCCGCTTTTTTACAGGCAGCAAGTTGACGATAGAAGTGCTCAATGTCGGGCAAAGGCACCAACTTATGTGGTTTGCTGATCACATCATAAGGTATATCAAAGTAAGACTTTTTAAGGTCAAACTCCAAAATAGCCATTTCATAGAGTTTTTTAATTAAAACACTTCGATAAAAATAACATAGATTTTTCATTGTTATAAGCCGCGCCAATGTCCTTACCCTATCAATAATGTTAGTTAATCCGTCATTATTTGCTATCAAATGACGGATCAAATAGCAATTTCATGAGAACACTCTCGTTTTTTTTACACTAGCGACGAAAACTAAAATTTAAACGCATCATTTCAGACAGTAGAAAACCTAGAGTTAAAACAGTTTTGTTTTTAATGAGAGAGTAAGTAAATGAAACTACTGAAAAAAATAGCATCTGTTATTTTTATTATCGGTAAGGTATTGGTAAAATTTCTGATGTTTATCGCCGTTATGCTCGTTGGAGCCTATTTTCTTGCGCCTTTAGGCAAGATTAATTCCAAAGACATCGATATGTCGTTGTTTAGCAATACGCCGAATGATGCAATGATGATGTTTTTCCAACATGAAATGTTCAGCGGTTATTTATTTGCCGTTACCATCGCCTTTATATTATTTGTTGCCTATCTGTTCTGGCAGATTCATGAAGTCGCGGTTCATAAAGCACAAGAGCAAAAAAGCACGCAAATTCAATTAGTCTTTGCACTATCGCTATGTGGCTTGTTTTTACACAAAGCCTGGTGGGTAGTGGCGATTATTATTGCCTTTGCAAATTGGAGTCACATTACTGATTCAATCGCTCGCATTATCCGTAATGGTCTTTCCGATTTCAGCGCTGCTCGTCGCAGTGAAGACGTTAAAGCAACGGCAAATAATTAAGGAGCACGGCAATGAAAGAAATAATGATCCCTTATGTTTTATTGATGTGGATATTGATATCGACAGGTGCCATTAAATGGACCTTACGCAACGCATTTTGGATAGTCTCCGTTGGTGCATTTATATTAGCGCTATTGTTTTATATGTCGCGTTTATGGGCGCCCGTTGATATGACCAACTCAAGTACCATCAAAGCGCCCCACTCTGTGGTATCACCGTTAATTGGTGAGCAGATTAACGAAATTCACGTTGACCATAACCAGATAGTTAAAAAAGGTGATGTCATTTACACCTTAGTTGATACTGAAAGTGAGTCCGAAGTTGCCGCAATTGAAGCGGAGATTGTTAAACAGCAAGAATCTGTTAAACAAATGACTCGGGATATACAACGTTCTGAAGAACAACCAGAGATCTTTAATCAGCGAGCTATTGAAAAAGCTAAGTCGGACAAGCGTATCGCACTGGCACAATTAGAATCGTTGCAAGCCGATCTTGATAAAGCTTCATTTGAACAGGAGCTAAAAACGGTCAAAGCACCGTTTGATGGACAAGTCGCCATCGTCAATATCGCCAATGGTTCACGTATCGGTAATATGAAGCTGTATGATATTTCTCGCAAATTCATGGAAATCCGTGTCCCTGACCAAACATTTCGCTATGTTAAAAAAGGTCAATTTGCTGAGTTTTATGTTGATGCTTACCCAGGTGAAGTATTTAGAGCCCGCGTGCATAGCTTTAATGCCGGTACTGGTGAAGCTGCAGTTTCACCAATTAATCAACAGCAAAGTGTAAAACAGCATGTTGGTAAAAATAGCACCGCGCATGGTCGTACTGTGGTTCTTGAGATTTTCGAGCCTGAAGGAAAAACAATCCCTATTGGTGCTACCGGTAGTGCTTGGATTTGTGCGACAAAGCCGCACCCATTTTTTGGCTTTATCGATGTGATTGGCGCCGCTACGGTTCGACTACATTCGTATAAGTCGTATTTAAACACCTTGTAGTGGTTATCTATACCAAAGTAATACCGGTTTAGGTCGCTTGCAACACTAACACGCTAAGATCCGCTTAATATTTGATTAAGCGGATTTTATTTTTTCACTGCCCTATGTTTTTTGTATCGTTTGGTTTTCTGCATCCTCCCCTTCTGTTGCCTAATGTTATTGCTATGCTAGCTCATGTCAGCAAGTTAACCGTCGAGGGCACGTTCTTATAAGCCATACAACAAAGTGCTATAATTGAACTATTGTAATCGCAGCTTCGTATAGATACCCATATTCATGGCAATAACCATGCTTAGAATACGGATTCAGTGTTTCACGGGAGGCTTTATGATCCGCCATTACTTTTCAACCACAAACCTTAAAGAGCTCAAAGACGTTGAAAGCGATCTTATTGAGCACGGCTTTAGTTTGCCGCAAGTCCATGTCTTAACTGAGGACGATGCCGCAGTGCAACGTTATCAACTAAACGAAGTCGAGTCGGTATTAAAGAAAGACGTTGTTCACTCTACCGAGATTGGCGCATTAGTCGGTGCGATAGGTGCACTATTAGTGCTAACAGCAGCTTATCTAATGGGCTGGAATGAGTCTGCTGCAGGCTGGTTACCATTTGTTTTTCTTGCCATAGTAGTACTAGGTTTTTGTACCTGGGAAGGTGGATTCATTGGTATCCAAATACCTAATAAACGATTTGAGCGTTTTAAAGGTTTATTGCGTCAGGGTAAACACATCTTGATGATTGATGCTAATGAGCAACAACAATCGGCTCTGCAAGACGTTGTAACCATGCATCCGGCGTTAGTTACCGAAGGTGTTGGCGACGGCAGCTCACAATGGTTTGTTAAAAGTCAGAAAGGCTATCAAGACTTTATGAAAATGATGCCGTAATAGGCATCATTTTCACCTATCATCAGGGACGTTATGTATGGCCATTGTGGTTAAAGGCCCGTCGTTGTTGCCTTGTAATTTTGATGCTAGCTCATAGCTTTTACGTCTTAAGCCTTAACTGCAGACAATAGCGCGCTCGCCAAAATGGATAACGTTATTTATTGCCACATACGACGCCGAAATGATGGCGCTCGCTGGCATAGTGATAACCGATATCATCTCATCTTGCCACTCATAAAAACTTGTATCGCCCTCGGTGATATTAACCACTTTTAATACTTTTAACTCCGACGACACAGCACAATAGTATACGGCGGATTTATCTGTTTCTGGCAAGACCACGCACGCCGAGGTGATAGATGTCATCAAAGCGACGATCAGGCTTTTCATCATTATCTTTACCTTCTTTATACCGTCATCGAGTATCGTTGTTAGCGAGTCAGGTGGTTAGCCAGTGAAAAAGTCAAATACGTTGCCAACCGTTGACGCACTGCCTTTATAAAATTCAGTGTAGCGACAGTTTTCGCAACTAACCGCAAAGTAACGTTTGTTTTGTACGTCAAATATTCGAGACCAAAAGCCTCCGGATACACGCATCTCACCTGTTTCAAAATCCTTATGACCACATTTTGGGCAATGCCATTTATCATGTCGCATTAACTTTCCTTACTCATTTATTGGTAAATCGTTGTTTAAATTATTATTTTGCCAACTTCAATAGACAAAGTTTAGTACACTTTCGTGTAGTGGGCTCTATATAGTAAATTTTGTTTAGCGAACTTCTCTTAAAAATAGAAACTGCATGGGTATATCTAATCGCTTTGCCCAAGACCGTTCGCTGTGTTCTTCGCCAGGAAAATACTTACTAATCCATAGCGTATTATCATACTGGCTAAAAATATCATCTACGCGCTTTTGTAATGGCGGGTACATCGCATCCAGTGTTTGATCGCCATAATCAAAGTAAATACGGTTGCCAGATAAATTGGCTAAACCTTTGCTCATGTATTGATTAAAGGCGTCTGGGATCGGATTATTGTCGCGAATAAACACCCCAGGCCAATGAGTTGATAGACAGGCTGCTGCACCAAATACATGTGGATATTCAAACATCGCGTACATCGATATCAAACCACCCATACTCGACCCCATAATGGCGGTACTTTGCTTGTCGGTTAACACTGAAAACTGTGAGTCAATATAGGGTTTTAATTCCTCTACTAAAAACTTTAAATAGTTATCAGATGCTACGGGGTTCTCGAATACTTTTTGTTCACTATTGCGGCGCTGTTTATATGCAAACTGTTGTTGCTGTTTCGTTAAACTTAAAAAAGGCTTTTCTGGGAAATAATCGCTGTGACGACGGTCATCGCCTCCATTATCAATCGCGACTACTATAAACGGTTTAGTTTTATGATTGCCTATTAGTGACGATGCGACTTCATCGACCTGCCATTCTTGTTTATTCCACGTAACAGATGAATCGAATAACATTTGACCATCATGCATATATAAAACAGCGTATTTTGATTTTGTAGAATAGCCATCGGGTAACCATACTTGAATACGACGACTCGTAACAAATTCAGACGGAAACTTGGTTATTGTTTTCAATTGTCCAGAAGCTACGGACTCAACGGAGTCGGTAAATTCAATATTTATTTTATCAATATCTGCCGTTTCTGTTATTTGGCTTTTATCTGTTTGTGCGTTTGCATACAGTGAAGCAACCATCATCATTAACGTCACCATAGTTAAGTTAACAGGATTCATATACCCTTCAAGCGTAAGAAATGTTTTGTCCCTCATAATATTAAATAGCCTAGTGAATTCACAACTTTAATTTTTGGCACTCACTCTGCAGCCATCCAATAACCCCACTATGTAACAGAGCAAGATCCGCTGTGGATAACACAGTAGATAAGCCGTTATCAATACAGATAAAAACCAACAACCATCTACTCTAAATCAAAATCTCTATCTTGTTGACAAGTTCCCAGTATGTGATTAATCACCAACCAAGCCACAAGGGTTATTGGGGTTGTCTAACGTTAAGGCTTGAGAGTTACCAGAGTTACACTTAAAAACATAGCAAGGGTTATAGGGGTTATCTTGATTTATCCTGTCAGAGTTGTTAGAGTTATTGATAATTCCCCTAAAATAAGAGTTATACAGCTGATGCGCTTCCCTATTGTTTTGTTATTTAACCCTGAGAAAAACGACTATAAAGTAGTCGTCGCTGACATGCCTGGCTGTGAATGTAGAGCGTCAACAATGGATGAAGCATTAGATAAAGTGATCAGTGTTATTGAGTCACATTTATCGATCTTGGCTGAATATAATGAAGATATTCCAGTTGCTTCGTTGTTTGAATCACACGTAAGTAAAATGGAATTTAGAGGCGGCGTTTGGGCGGTTGTTGATATTGATGTAGCCCCCTATTTAGGAAAAAGCCACAAAATAAACGTTACCTTACCTGAGTTGTTGATCAAAAAAATTGATGATACCGTATCAACCGAAGCAACTTATCATACCCGTTCTGGATTTTTAGCAACCGCGGCAATGAACGAACTAGGCAAGCTTAAATAAAGTCAAATCGAAGCAACCTTACGATGCGTTATCTGCTATATGCTCATTAAAGTTTTAACGAATAATAAAAAGCTCGCTTTAAAAGCGAGCTTTTTACATATTAAACGACGTTACATTAAAACGTTTTAGCGTAACTTAACGCTAAGAAAGTCATACTAATATCTTCATAATCTGCGTGAAATTGACCTGATACTGGGCCACGATTGCGCTCAATCTCAAAGTCGCCAAACCACAACACTTCTGCTGAAAGCTTTAAGGTCGATGATTCGCTCAAGGTTTTGACACCACCAAAACCAAAGCGATAGCTTTCCGTCATCGGTAAGTCAGGGGTTCGGTATTTTGTATCCACCATTGAACTGTGATAGCCAATGCCTGAATTAAGCATCCACTGACCGTTTAATTGGTATTGCACGCCAATAGATGCACCATGGGTATCATTGAAGTTTTTATCGATATCGACATTAATATTGTCTTCGGTGTCGACAAATAATCCAAGTTGTCCAAATTCAGACCACTCTTGCCATGTCGCATTGGCTAATATATTCCATCGTTCATCTATTTGATGGAACAGGCTAATCGATACCCCTTGTGGTAGGGTAAATTCAAAATCATATGAGATATCATTTAGGCCATTTTGTTCCAATATATTGGTTAATATTGGTCCAGCATCTTTTAAATCAGTAACGTCCTTCATGTTTAATTCAGCTTCGCTCAAGTATTGTAAGCCTATGCGAGTACGTTCACTAAATTCGTATAATACACCTAAGCTAAATTGAATTGAGGTATCCTCGTCCTTTAACTCCAACTCAGCATCGCCGATATTCGGTGTAATATTTTTCACTGCAACGGTTTGTTCAAATATTGTATAGCCAAGTATAACGCCAAAACCCACCGACCAATTATCGTTTACCTTATAACCAACCGACGGTTGAATGCCCACCGTTTGCAAAATACTTTTAGTATTATAATAGCGGCCTATCCAGTCATCGTCATATTCTAGACCCAATCCAAAATAACCTGCCATAGATAAACCAAACGACCATTTATCATCGATCGGACGAACATAGAAAAAACTGGCAGAGGGTAACCAAACATCGGCATTAGTTGTCGTACCTTCTGTCATATTATTTGAGTTTGCGCTAAAGCCCTGGCTAATGTAAATCGGCAAAACTGCCGCTTCATATTGGGCTGTATCAAGACGTGTCATACCTGCGGGATTGTTAAACGCAGTCGTCGCGTCGTTTGCTCTTGCCGCCCAACCCGCTCCGGCTAGCGCTACATCAGTCGCATTTAGCTCGGTTAGATATAAACCTGTAGCGCTTGCATTAAAGGAAAACATCGCCGTCAATAATGCGCTTGTTGTTAGCTTTTGCATTCTAATTTCCTCTTAGACCTGAACACAGACCATGTTCTGACATCCATTTTATCTGTAATTTTATTGTGCGTTTAATTGCTATTAAATGAGCCACATAGCTTAAATAGTATACTAATCTGGCGTCTTTACCTTATACAGAGTCACATAAAGTACAGGAACCAGCAGCATAGTTATGGCGGTACCAGCGGTTAAACCGGACATAATACACATCGCCATTGATACCCAAAATGCGTCTTGAAGTAATGGGATCACGCCAAGCACTGTGGTCAATGCCGCGAGTAATACCGGTCTAAGCCTCGACACAGCGGCCATGACCACGGCGTCATAGGATTCCATACCCTCTGCGATATTTAGATTAATTTCATCGAGTAAAACGATGGAGTTCTTTATCATCATACCAACCAAACTCATCGCACCCAATAATGCCATAAAGCCAAATGCCGTTCCTGTTGGCCAGAAAAGCGCAGTAATGCCGATAAGCGAAAAGGGTATCGCCAGAAACATAATAATCGGCGGTCTATAAGCATTAAACAGCGCAACAATGATCAATAAAATAATGACTAACGTCGGTGCCATACCGGGTATTAGTGACATCTGTGCATCGAAGGTGCTTTTGTATTCGCCATCCCATTCAAACTGGTAACCCGGTGGTAAGGTAATTTGATTAATATCGTCAATAACCTCTGCCCGTAATGCTTGGAATGTTTCTCCATCTGGTTGTGCCTGAATAGCTACTTGTCGACGTCGATTCCAACGCGATACAATTGGATCTTCCCATTTTAATTCAATCCTTTCAGTGACTTCTGAAATAGGAATAGACTTTAATGACAATGTTGGTTTGACTTGTATTACATCCAAAGAGCCAGCGGCTCGCGACCGCTCTTCGTTAATATTACGAGCAATAATTGGGTAGGTATCTGTGCCTTTTCGGTAGATACCAATTGGCATACCATCATAAGCGCGTGACGTTGCAGAAGCGATATTAGCGCGAGTAACTGCTGCCCAACGCGCTCTGTCTTGAGAATAAGCAATCTCTATTTTTTGCACTCGTTGGCGCATGTCTGTGCGAACGTGTTTGCTATGAGGATTATTGTGTAAAATGTCAGTGACCTGCCCCGCTAATTCTCTTAACACGGTAAGGTCTGCGTCAACGGGACCCGTTATACGTAATTCAAATGGCCATGTATCTCCGGGACCTACGGTATATTTACGTACCCGTGTAAGAATATCGGGGAATTGTTCTTCTAACCAAGGTTCCATTTCGTCAACAAGGGGATTTACTTCGGTAAAACTTGGTGTATTGACGATAATTTGTGCGTAAGATTGATACGGAAATTCAGGATCAACGGGTAAGTAAAAACGTGGACCACCGGAGCCAATAAACGTACCTATGTCCGCTGTCCGATCATCGTCTAACAGTTTAGCTTCTATGCGTTTTAGATTCTCTGACACACTTTCTATTGGTGTACCTTCAGGCGCCCAGTAATCAACAATAAACTGTGCACGAGTCGAGTCTGGAAAAAACTGTTGCGGTATTTTACCAAAACCAAACACTGAAACCGCTAACATGGCTATCAGTGCAATGAAGGTGAACATTCGATATTTAATTAAACCAACAAGTATCGCTTTAAAACGGGTAAAGAAACCACTGCCGTAAGGATCGTCTCGCTGATTCTCTGGCGCTTTTAATATCCTTATACATTGCAAAGGCGTAATGGTCACTGAAATAAGCCAACTTAACATCAACGAGATCGCTACCACCAAAAACAGGGTTTGAGCGTATTCCCCGGCATCTGTTTTAGCACTAAACACTGGATAGAATGCCATTGACGCAATGATGGTCGCACCTAGTAATGGCATTGCTGGAATGGTTGCGCTTTCTATTGCCGCTTTTTTCGCAGGCATTCCTTTGCTGAGCCGCACCGACACACCATCGGCTACAACAATAGAGTTATCAACCATCATGCCGAGCGCAACAACCAATGCCCCCAAAGACACTCGGTGCAGTTCAATATTCATGATCAACATGACAATAAAGGTACCGAGAATCGTCAGTACTAACCCTGCACCGATAACTATCCCCATACGCCAGCCCATTGCAATAGTAAGCACAACTAGCACGATTAGCACTGCTTCAGCGAGGTTAACCGCAAACGCATTGATGGATTCTTTAACTAAATCTGATTGCCATTGAAATTTGGTTACATTAATACCAGCTGGAAATTCTGCGACAAGTTCATCAATCTTGTCATTAAGTGCCTTACCTGTGTTGATGATGTTGCTTTCAACATCATTAGCTAATGAGATCGCCAATGCCGGTTCACCGTTAAAACGCATTAACGTGAATGCCGGCTCCAAGTATCCGAGTCGTATATTGGCAATGTCACCAAGACGAATCATCTCTGTATCAGTAACTCGATTAAAGCCGCGATCTTCACTTAAATCTCTTGCTACATTGACGCCAACATCCAAAAATGAGCGGCGAATTAACACGTCACCAATATCTTGATAAGAATCAAATTCGCCTTTGACTTCGATACGTATACGGCGTTCAGGTAAATTTACCGCGCCGGCGTTAACGACAAAATTTTGGTTTGCCAAGGTGGCTAGAATAGCTTCTTCAGTAATGCCTAATCCTGCAATTTGCGCCTCTGAGATATCTACATAGATAACTTTAGGCTGCACCCCCCAAAGCTCTGCTCGAGACACTTCTCGCAATAAACCCAACTCTTTCTTTAAAACGTCGGCGTAGTCTTCGAGCTCTTCATAACTATACCCATCGCCAGTAATCGATAGCACGAAACCATAGACAAAGCTAAAATCATCCATTATTTCTGAAGGCATAGAGTTTGCTGGTAACTGCCCTTTTACATCGCGGATCTTTTTGCGCATCTCATCCCATACTTGTGGCAAACGATCTGCCCAGTAGGTTTGTTTCATATCGACCTTGATAATAGACATGCCAGCTTTTGATAAAGAGTAAATGTTGTCAAGCTGGGGCATTTCCTGTAGAGCTTTTTCTATGATATTGGTGACTTCTTGCTCAACCTCTATCGGATTGGCGCCAGGGTATAGTGTCATGATAACTGCGGTTTTTACGGTAAAATTTGGATCTTCTAGGCGGCCTAGGTTTTGATACGCAAAGATACCGCCAATTAACAGCAGCATGGAAAAAAACGTAGTGAGCTTTTTGCGCTCGATTGCAAATGCAGTGATATTCATAATATTGCCTTAGTGAGTCTCAGTTGCATCCATAATTCTTACTTGTTGATTCTCACTAAGTGAATTAACCCCTGCGACAACGATCCATTCACCTTGGTTAATGCCTCTGGCTACTTTTATGCCAAAGTCTGTTGGTCGTAACACTTCGACTTCACGTTTTTCAAGGACGCCCTCGTTTACGACCCAAACATAGCTTTGTTCCATATCGCCTATTGAAAATAATGCGGTAGCCGGAATATCGATGCCGGTATAGACAGACTCTTCAGGCAATGTAGCTTTGATGTATGCCTTGCCAGCCATACCAGGTAAAACCTCAATGGCGTTGTTATCTTCTAAATTTAACGTTACTGGGTAGGTCCTGGTACTGCGGGACGCTTCCCGACCAACTTCTACTACTGTTGCAGCAAAACTTGCATCCGGGTTTACATCAAACACCACTCGCGCTTCTTCAACCATACTGGCATAACCAATCAAGCGTTCTGGAACTTCAAACTCAAACTCCATAGAGTTTCTGTTTATCAAACGTAAAATACCCTGCTTAGCAATGATGGTTTCAAACGCTTCTGCGTATGTTGCCACGACTTCGCCATCAAATGGAGCGAGTAATTGCGCGTATGAAAGTTGGTCCATGGCAAGTTGTAGCGATGCTTCGGCGCTATTTTTGGCAGCATATGTGATGGCATCTTCAGCTTGGGCTTTATCTACCATTGATTGACTAATGACGCCTGGCTCCTTTTCTTGAATTTCTAATAGACGTCTGTAGTTTCGCGCAGCATCTTGATTGGCGGCTGTGGCTTCAGCCAACAATCCTTGCGCAACTCGCACGCTATTTTGGTAATCGGTAGCATCAAGGGTAGCCATAACATCGCCCTTTTTGACCATGTCACCTGATTTAACGATAAGGGTTTCAACTTGACCAGATACTCGAAAAGACAAGGTTGCTTCATCTACAGCTTTGGCTTTACCGGGGAATGCACGTTTTTCAAGGCCACTTAACGCACCGATTTGTACCGCTTTGACTTTTTTAATGACCCGTTTTTTTTCAAGCGGTTGTTCGCAGCCGACTAAAAACAAAAGACCAATGATGTATAGCATACTAGGATGTATAAATGTCGACTTCACTGCTTACCCCTCATTTGTTGTGACTCCCAAGATAAGGATTTTGTCGTAGAGAGCTGGATTAACGTTAAGCGTTAACACTATGTTCCTATTAGCGAAAACGCTGAATGACTTTAAGCTTAGCGCAATCGTCCGCATTTGCTATAAGAATAAGCTTTATGGTGATTTTTTAATGGTGAAAGACGGCGCTGTCAATGTTTAGCCAACGCTGAAAAGCCAATATTTCCTACCGTATAAAATATCAGCCAGTGGCTAACACGGATTGATATTGATTGGCGCTGATGGTTTTGCCGACAGCTTAAGTTTATTGTGATTATCTATCAATGACAGTAAATGTTTGGCGTCACTGATGCTGATTGTATGTTGTTTATGGGGGGGGCGACGTTCTTGAACTGAGCTAACTTGACTTGATCGCGCAAAACCGTTTGCCAATAGTTTTTCTACCGTCTGTAAGGCGTGTTCGTTGTTGTATTGACGAAAGTGCGCTCTGAGTACCACGTTAGCCTCTTTGTCTGCAGTACAAGAGGCCAATTTATCAAGATTTTTTGCATTGCTTATCGCCGCTAAAGTGACAGATAAAGGCGCTGACTTCACACTCTGTTGACGAAAATCTGTATGGCTATTAACTATCTGATAAAGCATCTCGCAGGCAAGAGTAAAATTTTGTTCAGTCACGGCAGTCAAAAACAGGGCTTTTCGTTGACGATAGCCAAGCTTAGTGATGCGCTGATAAGCTCTCTGCAACCAATGTCGACGAACATACAGCCAATACAAAATACTGAGCACAATGAGCGCTAAGAAAAATCCCGTAACAAGCGTCATTAAATTGACGTCCATTAGGGTGTGTTTTAGCGATTTAATTTGCGATCTATGTCCGGCAACGACTTCTTCTGATACAGACCAGCTTTGTGCCTTAATAACCTGCGTTTCAAGACGGTTAGTGCTTAGGTTCCACCAATAAAACACTTGCTCTGGGACTGTATATTGGCCTTTTTCTTCAAAGATAAAATTGACTTGCTCTGTACGGAATCCTGTCAATATATTACGATTATTTTCATCATTTAAAACCGGCTTATTACGGTATACCCCTAAACCGGTTAACGATATTGTTTTGGCTTTAGGTAACATCATTGCTGGCACCCCAGCGGCTTTAAACTGATAACGCTGAGTAACCGCTTCACCTATTTTGTAGACTTTGTCCTGTTCAAACTCTCCACTTACCTGCAGCTCAAAATTATCACTGACAACATACTCATCTATGCCGTTAAGCGCCTCTGGTAATATCACTTCAAATTCAATGGGCTTGGTTGTTACTTGACCTTTAACCACTCCTTGTTCACTATTAACAGCCACATTAACGATAATAGGCGGTAGCTCATAAATCCCCGCTTCCATTGGAAATAATGTGATCTCTCGGATTTGACTGGCATAGGTTTGGCCATTTTTTCGTACCGAACTGTTGGTAGCCTGCGAGTCTAACGATAGCTTAACAATACCCGACATTTCAAAGTCTTCGATTGAATTACCACTGGCAAACCACCTATCCGTTTGATATTCGATCAATATCGTTACCGCTTGTTTAGCAATAATGGGTTGTTTATTTTTAAGTGTTGCGGTGACAAAAAGTTTTTCTTGCTGCAGCAACTCTTCGATGCTTGCAGCCATAGTTTGCGAGCAACATATACACAGGAACAAACTAACAAGAATTTGAGACCAGTTATTCATTTTCGGTCTCCTCTGCTCCGGAGCTTGTGCTAATGCTTGGTTTCGTGACTTGTTGGTTAGTTAATTGCGATTGGAATTTATTCGATAAAAAACGAGCAGGATTTTTTTGCACTTGTCGCAACCACATTTCATTTAGCTTGGCATCATTTAACAATTGCTCAGCAGACATAGTTTCTATTTCCACCTGTCTAGCCTCTTTCTTCTCAGCCCCCTCTGCTCGTTGTGGTTCATCACCCAACTCTTTTGGTGAATCACCTTCTTCTGGTTGTTGAGATTCTGACATCAAATTGATTGAATCAATAATATCCTGGACGATTTTTAGGTTATGTTGTGCACCTAGATGCGTTGCCTGTTGTTCTAATATCGCGGTATATACTTGTCGCGCCTCTACATAACGTTGCGCATGTGCCATAGCATTGGCTCGTGCCAACATATCGTCTAGGTCGGTATATTGACTGTATATTATCGCCGCTTTATCAAATTCTTGTGCACCGTATAAACTGTATGCCTGCCAACGGCTGTTACTAAATTTACTGGCGGCGTGCTGATATTGTTTAAATTGAAACAATAACTGACCTTGTTGATCGCGCGTTAACCACCAACTGCTAAATTGATGAGGATTAAACGCTGCATAAGCCAGCACAAGTGCCAGAGTTAACCAAGCCAATTTGTTACGCTCAGAACGCACACGACGCAGCAAAGCATGTCGTTTGCACCAGTTATCTACAATGGCGAGCATCGATTCAATATGATCGGTTAGTTTGAGTAACTTGTTTACCATTGCAATGTCCAACCTCTTCGAAACCAAAGCAAGTACACAAAGGCGACAATAAACACTAATGGATAGCCAGAGTCATACCAAGGCGTGGTTTGATCATCGATAATAACCAAATTATTATTAATATAACCATTTACTTGTTTGATATCAGACTGATCATGACTCATCATCTTTAATCTACCGCCTTTAGCAGACGATAATTGCTGTAATTGTTCAAGTTGCATGGGTATTAAGCTTGAGCCACTTTCAATATTGTCTATTTTACTGGCATCCCCTATCGCCCAGACAATCAATTGATGCGAATTGCTGCTAAAGAAATCCTCAAACGCGGTCGTTGCTTGCTCATTTGCACCGTCACCGATAAGTAAAATCGTACCTGGAACGCCTGTTGGTTCAAGTAATGCTTTTGCTAAGGGCAAAATTTGCTGCGGTGCCTTGCCGGTAATTGGCATCATGTTTGTGTCAAGCGCATCGAGAAAATGCGAGATCATATCTTTGTCATTGGTTACCGGCATAACAATATGAGCACTGCCTGAATAGGCGATTAATGCCGTGTTACTATCACCTCTTAGTTCTAATAGTTCACTGATCTTTTGTTTGGCTCTAACTAGCCTACTCGGTTGTACGTCACTTTGTTGCATGGTTTCTGACACGTCTATGGCAATGACTAATGCCGATTTATCTTCGGTAAATGGTGATGGCTGCTGAGTCCAACTTGGTCCCGCCAGAATTATGGTAATGATCACCGCGACCAACCACGAAGCGCGCTGGGGAGAAAACCAACGTTGGTTATTACCGGCAACGGTTAAATGCTCTAAGATTTGCGTTGACATAAGCCCGCGCCATGCACCGAGACTGTCGTCACGTTGATACAAACTGTGCATCACCCAAAATATTGGTAGTAGTAACAATAGCCATATTGGACGTAAAAAATGAAAATATTGTAAGCGCAGCAGTTCAGCGTAGAGATCCATATTAACTGACCTCCTCATTGACCACTTGCGTACGTTTTATTCTGAAAGCAACCACCGACAAGGACATTAGATATACTATGGCCAGTAATGCGATTGGGTAAAAATGAACGCTACGACGTGGACGATATGATAATGAATCAAATAACTGCGGTTCGAGCTCGTCAATCTGTTGATATACCTGCTCAAGTTCAGCGCGATTTAAGGCTTGATAGCTTTTACCACCGGTTATGTCAGAAACCTTGTTGATGATGTCCATATCAACTTTTTCTTCACCGACGGCACTTGGGTCGCCTATTGCAATGGCGTATATTTTTATATGGTAGGCCGCTGCGACTTTAGCGGCATCGACAGGTGGCACCTTCGAACCGTTATCATTGCCATCGGTCAACGCGATCAGCACGCGATTTTCGGTAGCAGAGTTTTCAAACACCGAAATTGCCAAACCTATGGCGTCGCCAAACGCCGTACTTGGCCCAGCCATACCGATATCTGACTCATTGAGTAAGGTCATCCAGGTATCTATATCATCGGTAAACGGCGCTTGAAGGTAAGGCGCATCGCCAAATAAGATCAAGCCTAAACGATCACCCTCTCTATTTTGAACGAATTCCTGTAATACCCGTTTTACCGCCGTAAGCCTGTCGACCGTTTGTTGTTGCTCATTGCTGAAATGTTCTACCGACATAGATCCCGATAAATCGACGGCGATCATTAAATCTCGTGCAGATTTTTCCTGAGTTATCGGCGCACCGATGATTTCAGGTTTGGCCATGGCAACCACCAAACAAAGCCATGTTAACGCGACAATAATACGTTGTAAGGTTTTTCGAGAGATGATGACAGCGCCAGTTTGTGGTGTTTCGCCCGTAACATTAACCAGTCGTACAAAATAGGGAATCTGCACTGAATGTTTGCGTTCTTTATGCGCCGGTGCTAACCAGTAAATTAGCACCGGAATGACTAGCAAGACAAACGCCCATGGGTACGCAAATTCAAGCATGACGTTGTCCGTGATTTGCGATCCAGTTCTCGGTTTGCAATAGCAAGGTTTGCATTTGCTGCTTACTAATATCAAGTCTTGGCGCGTGCGCGAGCTGGCGCAATAAATGAGGGCAAGTTTCTCTAAAACGACTGTTTTGGCAATGCTCATCAAGCCACACTTCCCATTCATCATCTTTGACGTTGTTTACTTCTATCCGAGAAAAGTGATGCAGCGCAGCGGTTTTGATTAATGCGGGGATTTGCCGATACCCTGTTGCCACGTTATCCTCTCGATATGTTGGCAATTGCTCAATCCAGGCTAAGGCGTCACGTCGATAGGCATTGCGCTTATAATCAATAAGTTTTCGGTATGCGGCCCTACTCAATATAAATAAAAGTACCAGTGCTACTGCAAGCCAGCCGGGAGTTTGCGGCAACCAACTAATCGCCTCAGGAGATGCTGTTTCGACAAGCTCTTTTAACATGTAATTACCCCAAGGGGCGTCAAAACTAACCAAGTTATTGCCCTCCGAGCGCTTTGTACAATTGCTTTTCAGCGGGTTGCAAAGTGTCAATCGAAATCAATGGAATGCGGTATTTGCGCGCAAACAGACTGTAAGCATTCAGTTGTTGTTGCAAACTATCTTTGTATTTATGTTGTATCTGTTTATCCATGCTGGAAAACTGTATTTGTTTTTCTCCATCACTGACCACCATTTGCGACATGCTGGGTAATTGTTGCTCCAAGTGGTCACTGATATGGCAATAGATGATTTCGTTATGCTGGCGTATGGATTTAACCCGTCTTTCTGCACTGTCGCTCCAACCGTAGCCGTCGCCGATAAAAACCACCAGTGCATTTTGACCACACACCTGACTGAGTTTCGCTAACATGTGATCAAATGATTGCTGAGGTTCGACTCTGGACTTACCGACTTTAAGTTCGTTATTGCGTTTCACCACGCTAGATAACAAGTTAACCACGTGCGCTCTTCCCCGTTTAGCGGGAATAAAACTTTGCTTATTGTCGTTATAAACAATGGCGCCAACACGATCACCAGAATCAACCACGCGCCAGGCAAACAAAGCAGCAATTTCTGCCGCGATCACCGATTTCATTTTTCCGGTACTACCAAAAAACATTGAACTGCGTTGATCAATTGCCAAATAGACATTACGTTCGCGTTCTTCGGTATAGACTTTTATGTGCGGCTTGCCAGTGCGACGAGTGACTTTCCAATCCATGGATCTAATATCATCACCCGGCCGATAATGCCGTAACTCTTCAAAATTTAAGCCTCTGCCGCGCAATTTTGAAGCATTGTGGCCGGCTAATACACTGTTGACCGGTTGTTGTGGTAGCAACGAGAAGCCTTTGGCGAGGTATTGCATTCGCCGTAATTGCTCGATACTGGTATAGATGTTTTCTTCAGCAATCGAATGCGAGATTTTAGAAGTCACGGTAATAACCTCTAGGCAACGGACACTTGATTAAGGATTTCATCGATCACCTTGTCTGCGCTGATACCATCCGCCATGGCGTCGTAACTTAAACTTAAACGGTGGCGCAAAACAGAATGAACAATACTGCGCACATCATCGGGGTCAACATACTCTTTGCCCTTTAACCAAGCATGTGCCCTTGCCGCTTTATCTAAGGCAATACTGGCTCGCGGACTGGAGCCGACTTGTATCCAACTATCTAGTGGTGAGTCTTGATAGCGTTGCGGTTTTCTCGTCGCCATAATAATAGCAACGATATAATCGACCATGGCATCACTCATGTGAATATTATGGATTTGTTCTCTGGCTTTAAATATATGCTCGGGGTCTATAGTGGTTGCTGAGTCGTTGGCGCTGCTTTCTTCTGAACGAACCAGCTTAATAATTTGCGCCTCAGCTACGTCATCAGGGTATTCAAGATTGATCTTCATGATGAAGCGATCCATTTGCGCTTCCGGTAACGGATAGGTACCTTCTTGCTCAATTGGGTTTTGAGTGGCTAATACCATAAACAAGTCAGGTAATTTATAAGTCTTACCTGCGACTGTAATTTGTCTTTCCTCCATAGCTTCTAACAAGGCTGCTTGTACTTTAGCGGGCGAGCGGTTTATTTCGTCTGCTAACAACAAGTTATTGAACACAGGTCCTTTTTGGAAGGTCAAAACTGGTTTACCATCCACCTCTTGATACACTTCGGTACCAGTAACATCAGAAGGCAACAAATCAGGGGTAAATTGTACCCGCCCCAATGTCACCGTTAAGGTATTGGCAAGGCTTTTAATAGAGCGCGTTTTTGCTGTACCCGGTAATCCCTCTAATAAGACATTACCATTGGTCAATAATGCCAACAGTAACGCGTCAACTACATGTTCTTGACCAATAACGGACTGTTGAATTTGTTGCTTGAGCTCAAGTATCGCTTGATAACTGTCTGACATGAAAGGACCTCATTCTTGTTAGAGTTCAACATAACGTATCGCCTGTGATGTATAGCAAACTGTTGTAGCCGTCATTAACGACGTTACAACACAATTAAGAATAGATAATAGACAAAGCAAGGCTGAGTTCGCTAAAAAACCATAAACATCTTCAAAAATTACGTTTTTATAAAGAGTTTTATGCGATTAAATGGCGTTACTGCGAATTCACCCTTTGTTGCAATTGTTCAATAACTTGCTGCGGCGCGTATTGCGCTAGCTCTTCAATACATTGCCTGGCAGCAAATGCTTTGGAACGAATTTGCATATCGCACAACGCATACAGATGCTCTGGATTGCGACTGTTCAAAAACGCTTGTCGCAGCATGTTCTGTGCACTTTTGATGTCGGTTTGCTCCAAACTTAAACCATATACGTAAAGGTATTGACCATTGTTAGGTTCTCGTTCGACCGCCATTTGAAAATATTGATTGGCTTTGGTTTTTTGTTGCGCTCGAATATTGGCCAGTCCTAGATTATAGGGTATTTCGGCATTGCGTGGCACCGCTGCAAGCCCTTGCTCTAACACCTCTATCGACTTTTGATGTGCGCCATTTGGATTTTGGCGACGATATACTTCAGCTAAGTTAATGTAGGATCCGGCAAAAACAGGTTCTTGTTTAATGCCCGCCAAAAACATCTGCTCAGACTTTTCCATATCGCCTTGATAACTATATACGGTGCCCAAATTTGAATAAGCAAAACCTCGATCGCGATTATATTCTTGCAGTTTAATGTAGTCATCAAGTGCTGGGGTCATTTGTTGTCGTTGTTCATTGGATAATTGCGACCAAAAACGTACTAAGCTATAGGCGGCTTCAGCTCGTACTGCTAGTACCTTGTCGTCTAATAATGGCGCTATGATTCGCCACAGTTTATTTAACTCAAGTCCAGCAGCACCGCGAATGGCACCAAACCGAATGTTACTATCAGGATCTTTTACCCCACGCGCAATGGCTATCATGGTATTGGTATTATTAAAGGCTGCCATACGTTCGAGTGCAGAGGCGCGAATGATGTTGGCATTTTGTTTATTTTGCGATACATGAGATAAGGCATCCGCCGCTTGCGGCATGCCCACATCCGCTGCAGCAAATACCGGGGCAAAGTGGCGTTCACTGGTGATGACAGAATTGGGGTACCAATTATTGACCTGCTCTAACGACCATTGGCTGTTTTTATCGTCATGACAATCAAGACAGGTATCTTTGACTCCGAGGTTTACGGCAAAGTCCGGTCTTGGGATGTGCCAACCGTGATCCCGTCTGGGGTCTATTTGCATATAGGTGGTCTCTGCCATGTGGCAATTTACACACTGGCTACCAGCGCTGTCCTTAGGGTGTTTGTGATGCGCAGTATCGTTGTATGTTTGAGATTCATGACACTGCAGACATACAACTTCTTGCGGCATTATCAGCTTAGCGCTATGGGGATCGTGACAATTACTGCACACCACACCTTTGGCACTCATCTTACTTTGTAAAAATGAACCATAGACATAGTTTTCATCATATATCTGCCCATCAGGGTAATATAACGCAGCGTTAATTAAACTTAGGATATAGCGTTGCCCCAGCTCTTTATTGCTTACATGGTCTTCACCGCTGATTTGTACATGACGACTATGACATTGCGCGCAAACTAGGGTTTGTTGGCTTTCATTAATCGATTTTGGTTGTAAGGTGCTAACGTTATCCTGTTTTATCCACTCACTTACCGATTTGACAACCGTGCGATCAAAGCCTTTTAGTGGCGTATTTTTATCTTGCGTTTGGCTCCAGGTAATATGTTCACTAGCTGGACCGTGACAGGCTTCACAACCAACGTTTATTTCATCGAATGTGGTGTTATAGGTATTTGTTTTTGCGTCAAAGTTCTTTTTTACATTGGTTGAGTGGCAATCGGCACACATGTAATTCCAATTTTGCCCGGTATTGGTCCAAAAAAACTCTTCTCGATGATCGGTAAATTGCGGATATAGGTGAAACCAACGTTGACCGCCGGCAGATTTGGCTCTTGCATCCCATGCAAATGGAATGAGTTGTACCCGGCCATCGTCAAATTCAACCATGTATTGTTGTAATGGGTGAATGCCAAAGGTGTATTTGATCTGATAGTCGTTAAACTTACCATCCGCGCCTTCGATATGAACCCAATATTGCTGCTCACGTTTGAAAAAGCGATTTTCCTTGCCATTAAAGCTTAGCGTGGCATCGCTAAAATCACCCAGCACCGCACCGGGATTGGCATGGCGCATGGCAAGATCATGATGAGACCCTTGCCAGGCTTTGGTTTGCTGTTCATGACAGGTTGCACATTGCTGGGTGCCAACGTAGTCGGCAGCCTGAGTAGCTGTTGATAAAAACAACCACAAGGCACATAAACTATGCGTCACACTTCTACCCGTCATATACATAGCACTCCAGTGAACATCATTGGTTCGAGAGACTACACACTTCTCGATTTATTTTAATAAGATACGCTAACTATCTTAATTTTATACCATTTTTAAACAATCAGGAAAATCTCCAAGCCGTTAAAAACTACTCAAAAAGAACGGTATGATCAGTGCGTTGGCTAAGTCTATAAAGAACGCACAGACCAAAGGAACAACGATAAAGGCCAGCGTTGATGTGCCGTAACGTTTCGATACGGCGGACATATTTGCCATTGCCGTTGGCGTAGAGCCCAACGAAATACCGCCAAAACCAGAGCATATCACCGCGGCATCATAGTTTTTGCCCATCACCTTAAAGACAATAAAGATATTGATAAAAATCGCCACCACAAATTGTGCCAATAAAATCGACATGATTGGACCGGCTAAGTCGACCAATGCCCACAATTGCATACTCATTAACGACATCGCTAAGAAGGTACCCAATGACATGTCAGCAATTAATTGAATGGCCGGTGACCGACTCGGCCATTCAAGACCACTAATACGAGGGTATTTCTTCGGCATAATGTTAGTCACAATAATACCGGCAAATAAACAGGTAACAAATAACGGTAACTGCAAGCCCGCTTGCTCGATAACCTCATTTAGAATAATACCTAAGAAAGCACAAATATGAATGGCTAATATGGCATCAAGAAAGGCATGAGAATCAATACTACTATTGTGCTTTGGATCATCGTCGGTACTAAGCGAAGTATCTTCTTCATTTGGGGTTAAATTGTGTTTTTTAATTAGGTATTTCGCAATTGGACCACCCATCAAGCTTGCCAAAATCAAACCGAATGTAGCACATGCAATACCTATTTCCATGGCGCTTTCTACGCCATAATCTGAGGCAATTCTTGGTGACCAAGCGATGGCGGTACCGTGACCACCGATTAACGACACACTGCCGCCTAGCACACCAACCGCTGAGTCCATATCAAATAGCCTCGCAATGGTAATACCGGTGAGGTTTTGCACAAAGATATAACCAACCGTTACGGTTAACAGAATCAGCAGAGGTATGCCGCCTTTAAGTAAATCTTTGAGGTTGGCGTTAATGCCTATGGTAGTGAAGAAGTAGACCAGCAATACATCTCTGGAATATAGGTCAAAGGTTACTTCGATATCCGCTATTAAATAGACTAAGGTAAAAATAACCGAAAATAGAATACCGCCAGTAACCGGCTCTGGAATACTAAATTCGCGTAAAAAGCCAACTTTTTGATTTAAGCGTTTACCAACAAATAACACCAATATGCCAAAGCTAACAGCATGAAAACCATTAAATGCTAATATGCCGTCGATAAATTCAATACCCATCCAAGTACTCCACTCCAAGAGATTCGTTAACCCTTTAATTTGTAGATGAATTTGTCGCTAAGGGCAACTAAATACAAGATAAACATGGTAATAACAACAGCGCTTGGTGATTTACAACGTCGCTGCATTTACATTGGAACTGGGAGGTAGAAAGAAAGATGACTAATTATTTATAACAACAAAGTTAGCAAGATAGATAACCTTGCTCGGCTAGGTGTCAGGTTAATCGGTATATAGACTGACACCGGCAGCAGCAAAGACAAGCGCAAGACTGATATCGTTTGGGCTGGTCGTATATAAGGATATGCAACCTAAAATAACAATGATCTTACTGATTAAATGGACTTTGTTTTTAAACATGGTTAGCTTCATTTTAATACTCCGCATAAATTCGTAACGGATATGTAAAGCTATTGTAATCAAAACGCCTGATGATAAATATGACTAATTTGTAACATCAAACCTGGCAACTGCCTTTAAACTTGGCAGCTGTGCGACTTTAAGCTCGCTTTTAAATTGGCTTTAGCGGCAGTTGTTTTTGCTATTCGAGGTGTATGCTGTGCCCTAGTCTAAATTTAGCTTTGCGATGCATTTGCGCTTGTGTCAATTCTAGAATCGAGCAATTCATATTGAATACAACTTATAGCGTCTGCGACGTTTTCTACGTAGCCAATATCAGCCAATAAAGGTGCATCAAATAAGCGCGTTAACTCGGCGATATTCTCTTCAATATAGGGCATTGCCGGCTGCGTTAACCGATTTGCTACCCAACCGACAACGTTCAAGCCGTCAGCTTTAATCGCTTGATACGTTAATAACGCGTGGTTTAAACAGCCAAGTTTCATGCCAACAACCATAATGACTTGCATATCTTCGGCGATAGCAAATTCGGCCAATGACTCGCCATTGCCTAGTGGTAACCGCCAACCACCAGCCCCTTCGGTAACGATAAAGTCAGCTCGCTTTGTCGTTAATGATTGAAAATGTTGTTGGATTTTACTTACCGTGATCGACTCACCAGAGCTGGCTGCGGCAATGTGTGGGGCAATGGGCTCTTGATACGCTATTGGATTAATAGACTGTATGCTCTGTCCCATATTGGCGGCATAAAATAAACTCTTGGCATCGCCATTAACAAGCTCACCATTGACACGCTCACAGCCAGCAGATACGGGTTTAAATGCCTGAACCTTTTTCTGGCGCTGCACTAAGCCTTGGATCAATGCCGTGGCAAACAACGTCTTGCCGGCATCCGTGTCAGTTGCGGTAATAAATAACTTTTGATTCATCGCTTACTACTCTTTGAGCCCTATGGTTTAGGGCTAAGTGATTGAAGGCTTTTGTTTTAAGCTTTACTGGTTAACGGTTTGGTTAAATGAGCTAAACATAACTGGTAGGTCGCGACAATACTGCTATTGTCCACACATATCGCTTCATAAGCGTTGACCATATTAAGCCATGCATGTCGACCTGATAAACCTTTACGAGATTTATCGGCAACGTGATTGGCACCTAGCCCTTTTAATTCACACGCCAAATGTTTAACGCTGTGATAATCGAGTCGCAAAGGATGCTGAACCAGTGAATTGACGCTAAAACAGCTATTGTGTATGTCAGATTCGATATGCTCTAAGCTTTTAAAGTCATTGACATGCTTATCGCAATCGACAACCGACCAGGCTTGTTTAAGCTCGTTCAAGGTACCATCAAGCAAGGTGGTAAAAATAAATCGGCCACCAGGCTTAAGTACTCTGTGCACTTCTTCAAGCAATGCCGAGAAATTGCTGCTCCATTGCACCGCTAAATTTGAGTAAACCACATCGACGCTGTGATCATCAAATGGCAAATGGTGCATATCAGCATGAAACCAACGTATACGTTCATCACGATGTTGGCGCGCGAACTCTAACATGTCTTCTGATAAATCAACGGCGAAAACCGCGTCAAATTTCTGCACCATTATATGGCTAAAGAAGCCAGTACCTGAGCCTAAATCAACAACAGTCAATTGCTCTTCTTCTGGCAGAAATGACAAAATTTGTTGGCCACTGTAGCGCTGTAATCGCGCAGAACTATCGTAAGAGTTACTCGATTTACCAAACGAACGAGCGATTTTTGAATTTTTTACTTTGTCAGGCATGAACCCAACACCTCATTTATATGTTTTGCTAACTCACTGATATCATTATCATTATGGTTTGCATTAATAGTTACGCGTAACCTAGACTTACCATTTTCAACGGTTGGTGGGCGAATTGCTTTAACAAAAAAGCCTCGCTCCAATAACGCTTGTTGACAGTAAAGTGCGTTTTCTTCACTACCACATAATACACCAATAATGGCGCTATCACTGTCAGTGAGTGTAATGTCTGAATCTAGTTTTTGTTTAAAGTCGCGTGTTAATTTCTGCAACTTATCTCGTCGCCAATGTTGTGACTGACAAATCTCGATACTTTTTAATGTCGCTGCGGCTAATGCCGCTGGCATTGCGGTTGAGTAAATATACTCGCGGCTATGATTGGTGACAAAGTCGATAACGTCTTCGCTTGCAACCAATGCCGCACCTTGAGTGCCTAATGCTTTGCCAAAGGTAATAACCTCGATAACATCCGCTGTTTTGTTCACGCCTAAATGATTTAATGTACCACTACCTTGTGGACCTAACACCCCGATACCGTGCGCATCATCAACATATACGTTGACGCCATGTTGTTTACATAACGCTGTGATCTCCGTACATGGTGCGATGTCACCATCCATACTGTATACCCCTTCAACAACAACGGTTTTGCTGTCGGCTGTCGAGCGGCTAAGTAAGGTTTGCAATCGTTGCATATCATTGTGTAAAAAACGCTTACTTTGCGCTTTTGACAAGAAGGCACCATCAATTAACGACGCATGACTTAATTTATCTAGAAAATAATCACATTGTGGCTGACCGAGTGCGTGCAATACTCCGCTATTGGCTGCGAAACCGCTGTTAAACAGCAACGCCTTAGGATGCCCTAACCAATCTGCGATGTGTTCTTGCAACTGTGCGTGAATCGACGAAAAACCACTTATCAAGCTGGCGGATCCAGAACCGCTACCGTGGCTATTAACAACATCAATAAACGCTTTTTTAACGTCACTGTTGCTGGCAATGCCAAGGTAATCGTTACTGCTAAAATTAAGTAAGGCTTGATCATCAATAGTGATCAATCGACCTACATTATTAGCAACGGTCGTTGTTTGTCGATAACGCCCTTGTTTGTGCAATTGCAGTAAGGCATTTTCTATAAAATGAAACGCCATAATTAACCTGCGTTGTAAAACAAGTCCTTGTTTTTCTGATCAACAATGGCGGTATGAATATCCATTTCTTGCTGCGCTTGCTCAGCTTCGGTGCTGGCTTGTACGCGTTCAGTGTTAATGCCAAGTTTCTTAAACAACGCCATATCACTGTCGGCTTCAGGGTTACCCGTGGTAAGCAACTTGCAACCGTAAAAGATTGAATTAGCACCAGCCATAAAACACATGGCTTGCATTTGTTCATTCATCGCTTCGCGACCTGCGGATAGACGTACATGGGATTTTGGCATCATAATGCGCGCTACAGCGATACAACGGATAAAATCAAAGTGATCTAAGTCATCAACATCCGCTAGTGGCGTGCCTTCGATTTTTACCAACATATTAATTGGTACACTGTCAGGGTGTTTTTCTAAGTTTGCTAATTGCATCAATAACGAGGCGCGATCAACCGCGTTTTCGCCTAGACCAACAATACCACCACTACACACTTTCATGCCGCTGTTGCGAACGTTGTCGAGGGTATCAAGTCGGTCTTGATAGGTTCTGGTAGTGATGATTTGGTTATAATGCTCAGGCGAGGTATCCAAGTTATGGTTGTAATAATCTAAACCGGCTTCTTGCAATGTATCGGCCTGCTCTTTTGATAACATACCTAACGTCATACAGGTTTCCATACCAAGCTCACGCACACCTTTAACCATGCTAACGATATGTGGCATATCGCGGTTTTTAGGGTTACGCCAACCGGCACCCATACAAAAACGTGTCGAACCTTGCGCTTTCGCTTTTTTCGCTGCTTCTAATACCTTTTCGACTTCCATGAGTTTTTCTTTATCGACATCGGTACTGTAACGCGCGCTTTGGGAACAATATTTACAATCTTCTGGGCAGGCACCGGTTTTTATCGACAACAAGGTACTAACTTGCACTTCATTAGGGTTAAAGTGTTGACGATGAACAGTTTGCGCTTGAAACATTAAATCGTTAAAAGGCATGTCAAACAATGCATTAACTTGAGCAAGCGTCCAGTTGTTGCGAATATCAGAATGTGTGGACATAGCGGAATGTACCCCTGGGTAATAATTTATCGTTGTAATGCAATACACATATTCACTGTATTTAGCGCGTTTAGCTGTGTTTGTTTGAGAATATTGCAATTGCTTTTATAAGGCGCTAGTCTAGCCCTCTTACCTAAGCTGTCAACTATTAAGCTCGGCATTTGTTTACCAATGAATAAAAAATATACAGAATTATTACGTTTTGATCAAAACCATTTGTGGCATCCTTATACATCGATGACGCAACCTTTAGCTTCTTATATGGTAGAGAGTGCCGAAGGCGTCTATCTAACGCTTTGTGGCCAAGGGTTGGATAAACCAACTAAAGTTATCGACGGTATGTCGTCTTGGTGGTCCGTTGTTCACGGTTATAATCACCCGATCATCAATAACGCCATCAAAACACAAGTTGATAAATTTTCCCACGTTATGTTTGGCGGGTTAACCCATGAAGCTGCTATCGAACTCGGTCAAAAGTTGGTTGACATGACCCCTGACGGACTGGATAAAGTATTTCTCGCCGATAGTGGCTCAGTTGCGGTCGAAGTTGCAATGAAAATGGCGATTCAATATCAGCACAGTTTAGGCAAAGCTAACAAAGCCAAATTCATCACGATTAAGAATGGCTATCATGGCGATACCTTTGCCGCCATGTCAGTGTGCGATCCAGTAAACGGTATGCACCAGTTGTTTAGTGGTTTTATTGCCAAAAACGTGTTTGCCGATGCGCCGCAAATAGGCTTCGACCAACGCTGGGATGACAGTGATATCGCCTCGCTTAAACAACAGTTAGATGAGCATCACGAGTCGATAGCGGCTCTTATACTAGAGCCTGTAGTACAAGGCGCTGGCGGAATGCGCTTTTATCATCCAGAATACCTACGCCAATGCCGCGCTTTATGTGATCAATACGGTATCTTGCTTATTGCCGATGAAATTGCCACCGGATTTGGAAGAACCGGTAAGCTGTTTGCGTGTGAACACGCCAACATTAGCCCGGACATCATGTGTTTAGGCAAAGCCATCACCGGTGGCTATATGACATTAGCCGCGACGCTTTGCAGCGCGGACGTGGCAAACACCATCAGTGAAGGTGATGCCGGTGTGTTTATGCATGGGCCGACCTTTATGGGCAACCCTTTGGCGTGCGCGGCAGCAAATGCCAGTCTAGACATTCTTATGACAACGGATTGGCAAACCAAGGTACAACACATTGAAGCGTCATTAAAACAGGCACTATTGCCGTTAAATGATCATGCAAATGTCGCTAATGCTCGGGTATTAGGGGCAATTGGTGTTATTGAAGCAAACTACCCTGTTGATATGGCGATTATTCAACAAAAATTTATTGAACATGGCGTTTGGATAAGACCTTTTGGTAAATTAATATATATCATGCCGCCATTTGTGATCAGTGACCAACAATTGGCGCAGCTAACCAAGGCGTTATGTCAGGTGATCGATGATGATGCGGTGTTTAACAAAGGCTAAAGCAATAAAGCCAGTTAAAATGATGATTTTTACAACAAATTACTAAAAAATCGCGTTATAACGACAACATTTACTTGAGTTAGTGGCTACCATAGGTAAACTACTCACTCTTAACTAAATTAAACCTATTTTCATAAATTTATCTAACGAGGTCAATAATGTCAGTTGCTTCAATTACTGATGTGTTAGCGGGCAAATCACCAGTTGGTGAAACCGTTACAGTCCAAGGCTGGATCCGTACTCGTCGTGATTCCAAAGCCGGTATTTCTTTTCTAGCCATTCATGATGGATCGTGTTTCGATCCTATTCAGGCGGTTGTGCCAAATGACCTTGATAATTATGAAAATGAAGTATTAAAGCTAACAACAGGTAGTTCGGTTGAAGTATCGGGTATCTTGGTCGAGTCTCAAGGTAAAGGTCAATCTTTCGAAATCCAAGCAACCAACGTTAAGGTGCTTGGTTTGGTAGATGACCCAGAGACTTACCCAATGGCAGCCAAACGTCATTCGATTGAATTTCTACGCGAACACGCACACCTTCGTGCCCGTACCAATATTGGTGGCGCAGTAACACGTGTGCGTAACTGTTTAGCACAAGCGATTCACCGCTTTATGCATCAAAAAGGTTACTACTGGATTGCGACGCCGTTAATTACCGGTTCAGATACCGAAGGTGCTGGTGAGATGTTCCGTGTTTCAACGTTAGACATGGAAAACCTACCTCGCGACGAAAAAGGTGCCATCGATTATAAAGAAGACTTTTTTGGTAAAGAAACCTTCTTAACCGTATCAGGACAACTGAACGTTGAAACCTACGCATGTGCCCTTTCAAAGGTTTACACCTTTGGTCCTACTTTCCGTGCGGAAAACTCAAACACCTCTCGTCATTTGGCAGAGTTTTGGATGGTTGAGCCGGAGATCGCGTTTGCCGACCTAAGCGATGCGGCAACGTTAGCCGAAGAAATGCTGCGTTATGTCTTTAAAGCCGTACTTGAAGAACGTGCTGATGACATCGCCTTCTTCCAACAACGTGTCGATAAAACCGTGGTTGATCGCTTAAACTCTGTGGTTAACTCTGACTTTGTACGCATGGACTATACCGATGCCATCGATATTTTGCTTAACTCAGGCAAGAAGTTCGAAAACAAAGTTGAATGGGGTGTTGACCTAAACTCTGAGCACGAGCGTTACCTTTCTGAAGAGCACGTTGGTGGTCCAGTGGTATTGCAAAACTACCCGAAAGACATCAAAGCCTTCTACATGCGTTTGAATGACGACGGTAAAACCGTTGCAGCAATGGATGTACTTGCCCCAGGAATTGGTGAAATCATTGGTGGCTCTCAACGTGAAGAACGTTTAGACGTACTCGATGCTCGTCTTGAAGAAATGGGCTTAGATAAGGAAGATTATAGTTGGTACCGCGATTTACGTCGCTACGGCACAGTACCTCATGCTGGTTTTGGTCTTGGTTTTGAACGTTTGGTTGCTTATGCAACTGGTATCAGTAATGTACGTGATACTATCCCGTTCCCTCGCGCGCCAAAAACCGCTGAGTTCTAATTCTTAGTCAGCATAAAAAATAAGGCGGGTTTATCCCGCCTTTTTTGTATCTGTAAATCGGTAATTCATCGATTTTGATGCCGTTATACAACACTGCACCTTACAAAACAGCTTTGATAATTCAACCTAAAATTACATTTGGTAAATTTCGCTAACACTTAGTCATATTTGTTAACTACTTGTAATTGATATGATTAAAATTCACCCTGCCCATTCTATCTACCCCTTTAATATCAACGATTTAAAATGTTGGCACGTTACCTGCTCTATTGTAAGTAACTACAGCTAATGGTTAGTGAATTATGCCAACAGGCAATCACCAATATTAGTTTTACTCTACAGCTAGAAGTTAACGACATGGATAGAAAAATAGAAAGAAAAGCAAAACCTTGGGGCAAGATTGCCTTCATCGTCCTAATCATCGCCTCAGTTGCGGTGATTTCTAAACTGTATTCGGCGCAAACGTCGGGTAAGTCGCTTGCCATTGAGCAGCAAAATATAACTGTATCGAAAGTATCGTACGGCACCTTTGAAGACTTTATTCCAATCCGCTCAAAAGTTACCCCTTTAAAAACCGTTTATCTTGACGCGGTCGAAGGTGGTCGTGTTGAGAAAGTGTTAATTGAAGATGGCGCGATGGTCGAGCAAGGTCAAGCCATTGTGCAATTATCAAATACCCAATTGCAGCTTGATGTTATGCGCAATGAAGCTGCGGTTACCGAGCAGCTCAATAACATGCGCAGTATCGAATTGTCGTTAGAGCAAAACAAGCTTAGCCATAAGCGCAACCTGATTGAGATTGATTACCAAATAAAACGTCTTACCCGTCAAGTACAGCGTGAACGCGTAGTATTTGAAAAAGGCAGCATTTCTGATAACGCACTGCGTGAGAATGAAGATCTTCTGGAGTACTACATCAATCGTCGTCAAGTGACGCTTGAAAGCCAAGAAACCGACGCGTTAATGCAAGCACAACAATTACAGTTTCTACAAGAGACTGGCCATCGCCTTGAAGAAAGTTTGCAGTTTGCTCGAGCCAATATGGACAACCTAAATATGAAAGCGCCTGTTGTCGGCAAGTTATCGGGTTTTAACATCGAAGTTGGTCAGTCGATTCAACGCGGTGAGCGCATTGGTCAAATCGACGACCCATCGTCGTTTAAACTTCAGGCTATGGTTGATGAGTTTTATTTAGAGCGTGTTGATTTAGGGCAAATCGCAACCATTACCCGTAATGGCACCAATTATGGCCTGACAATCGCCAAGATTTACCCACAAGTAAACAACGGCCAGTTCCGTATCGATTTAACCTTTGATGAAAATCAACCTAGCGGCATCCGTCGCGGTCAATCTTTGCAAACTAAATTAACCCTTGGTGATCCAAGCCATGTCGCTTTGATCCCTAATGGTGCTTTTTATCAAGATACCGGCGGCTCGTGGATCTTTGTTGTCAGCCAAGACGGTGAGCACGCGGTTAAACGCGCTGTGAAGTTAGGTCGACGCAACAACCGCTTTATTGAAGTTATTGAAGGACTTGAGGTGGGCGAGCAAGTCATAACCTCTCCTTACTCCAGTTTTATCGACATGAGTCGCTTAAATCTTAAATCTTAATCAAATTAACGAATGACTAAAAATTAAAAGGGATATCACTATGTTACATCTAGAAAACTTAAGCAAACGCTTTCAAACCGAAGACGTAGAAACAACCGCATTAAATAAAATTAACCTAGAAATAAAGCGCGGTGAGTTTGTTGCTATTATGGGACCGAGTGGTTGTGGAAAATCAACGCTTCTTAATACTATTGGCATGTTAGATACCGCCAGCGATGGCAGCTATTTTTTTGATGGCGAAGATATTGCCAAATACTCAGAAAGCTTATTGGCCAATATCCGCAAACAACATGTTGGCTTTATTTTTCAAAGTTTTAACTTAATTGATGAATTAAGCGTGGAAGAAAACGTAGAACTTGCCCTGCTTTATCATGACATTTCAAAACAAGAGCGTAAAAAGCGCGTCAATGAAGTATTGGCGAAAGTCGGTATTGATCATCGTGCTAAACACATGCCGAGTCAGTTATCTGGTGGTCAACAACAACGTGTGGCTGTGGCCAGAGCGGTTGTTGGTGACCAAAGTATCATCCTTGCCGATGAGCCAACCGGTAACCTTGATAGTGAACACGGTCGTGAAGTGATGGAAATGTTGCAACAACTTAATAAAGAAGGTACCACCATCATTATGGTGACTCACTCTCCTTCTCATGCGGAATATGCCAGTCGTATCGTTAATTTACTTGATGGCAAGATCCTACCTCAAGAGCTTAAAGCTGTTGTATAACAATAAAGGATTATAACTATGTTATTAATGAATTACTTAACCACCGCATGGCGTAATATGGTCAACAACAAGTTGTTTAGTGCCATCAATGTATTTGGCTTAGCCATTGGTTTGGCGGCGTGTGTAATGATCATGCTTTACGTTAAACATGAAACTAATTATGACGAGTTTTGGCAAAAAGCAGACCGTATCCATCGCTCGCATATTACCTTTAATATACCGGGCCGAGACCCTATGCATGCAGTGACCTCACCTGGTCCGTTGATTCATGCCTTGAAAAAGGATTTTGCGCAAATAGAACACGCAACCCGTATCGGTAACTGGCGCCCAACAATGAGTTATGGTGACAAGGTGTTTATTGAGCAAGCAAAACTTGTCGATGCTGACTTTGTGAATATATTTGACGTTAAAGTGCTTGCTGGTGATATTCGAGCAGCCCTATCGGACAACCACTCTATTGTTTTAAGCGAAACTATGGCGAACAAATTCTTTGACCAAGAACAAGCCATAGGTAAAGTATTGAGCCTGGATTTCGATCATTTTCAGCGCGATTACAAGGTTGCGGCGATTATTGAAGATACCCCAGATAACAGCCAATTGGATTTACCAATATTGGTGTTGATTGATGAAAAAGACTGGCAAGATCAAAATTACATGTTTCATGCTTGGTTTTCTGTTAATGCGCAGCTTTATTTCACCACTAAACAGGCCAGTGATTTAGATACCATCAACGCAGAATACGATACCTTTGCGAATAACAACTTTCCAAAAATGCCAATTGGTGGCGACGATGCTAAAGCGTCTGATTTTCTAAAACTAAGCGCCATGAACATTAAGGATCTGCATCTAAACTCGATTGGTTTTGGTGAAATGCGCCCGCAAGGTAACCAAACCATGGTGGTAACATTTTCCGCTATCGCTGTGTTGATATTGCTTATCGCCGCCATTAACTTTATGAATCTATCGACAGCGCAAGCAAGTAAGCGAGCTAAAGAAGTATCGTTAAGAAAGGTTATGGGTGCATCAAAAACGGATTTGATCCTGCAGTTTTTAGGTGAATCGGTACTGTTAACTTTGTTTGCGTTTGCCCTAGCATTCGCGTTAGTAGAGCTTACCCTACCTGTTTACAATGAGGTGCTAAATAAAAATCTAACTCTTGACTACTCACCGTCGAATTTATTGCGTTTATCTGGTTTGGCATTAGTTGTTGGTGTGCTAAGTGGATTATACCCTGCATTCATTTTGTCGAGTTTCCGTCCGGCAAAAGTATTGAAAGCCAATAAATCTGCTGAAACTAAAGCGTCTTTAAAACTGCGTGCCAGCCTGGTTGTGATCCAGTTTGCGGTATCTATCGGTTTATTTGTGGCTACTGCTGTGGTCTATTCACAAATGCAATACGCGTTAAAAATGGACGCTGGCTATAACAAAGAAAACGTTATGGTGATGTTCCGTGTTGGTCGCGAGGCTGCCAGTGAAAAACGCGAAGTCCTTATTAATGAACTTGAAAAGCATCCGCAAGTTACCTCGGTAACCTATTCGAATGAAACACCAGGTAACAGCAACGAAAATAACACCATGATGCGTACCCCTGATATTCCTGCTGAAGATGCTGTTATCATTGGCCAACGAGATGTCGGTTATAACTTTTTCGAAACCTATCAAATCAATGTATTAGCCGGTCGCACGTACGACAAAGATCGCAACGATGTTGGTCCAACAACCGAACAATTACGTGAAGGAGAGGCATTCCAAGGCTCTATCGTTGTTAATGAGTCCGCGTTAAAACGTTTAGGTCTTGGCACACCAGAACAAGCCATAGGTAAAGTATTAATTACCGCACGAGGTGATGTTGGTGAAGACTTGTACGTTGAACTTGTTGTTATTGGCGTAGTTGAAGACATTCATTTTGATAGTTTACGCTCTACCATTCGCCCTGAAGTTTACCCTCTTTCAGCAAATTTTGGTGGCAGTATCAGTATGCGCTTCAATGGTTCTCCTGAAACGTTAAAACAGGATGCTGAAGTCCTATGGAAGCAACAAGTACCAAGCATTCCATTTGCTTATTCGTTTGTCGAAGACGATATCGCTGAACTGTATCAACAAGAACAAGGTGAAGCGAAATTATTTGCTGCGTTTTCTGGGTTAGCCATCTTTGTAGCGTGCCTTGGTTTATTTGGTTTGGCTAGTTTTACTGCGACGCGACGTACTAAGGAAATCGGTATACGTAAGGTTATGGGTGCCAGTGTCTTTGATATAGTGAAAATGTTGGTGTTGAGCTTTTCAAAGCCGGTATTTATTGCTTGTCTTGTCGCTTGGCCAATTGCGTTTTACTTTATGGTCGATTGGCTGGAAGTCTTTGTTTATCGTATCGATACCAGCTTTATCGTATTCTTGTGTGCAATCTCAGGTGTGTTTGCCCTGCTTATCGCTTGGGTTACTGTGGCAAGTAATTCTATCAAGGTTGCAAGAGCGAACCCGATCAGCGCCCTACGATACGAGTAACGCCTAACATAAAGGCGTAGATATCGACTGATATAGCCGTTACCTACTAGCCGGTATTAGCGCTTAATGTGTTAATTGAGTGCCTGGTTAATAAAAAGTCCCTTATAGAAAAGCTTTGGCTACACTATAAGGGACTTTTCTTTGATTGCCTCTAAGCAATTAATTCAACAAAGGAGATAACATGAATAAGTTGGCTTTGATGTGCCTTTTGCTATTAGTTACTGCAGCAAAAGCAGTATCGGCAGACGATTTAGCGTCGATTATTAAGCAAAATAATCAACAATATATGGCCCTGTTTAATGCTGGTGACGCAGTGGGTCTTGCCAACTTGTATACCGATGACGCCGTTTATTCGATGGATGGTTTTTCTATTGTTACCGGCAAAGACGCCATTATTGCGCAGATCAAATTAGAAATGGCCGCAGGACCAGCAACCATTGAACTTACCACAGTAGATTTAGAAGCTAACGGCACAACCGCATTTGAAACAGGTACCTGGCTAGTAACCGTTGTCGATGGCGATAATAAAATCCTGATTAATGGTAATTACATGGTGGTATGGCAGCAACAAGCCGATAAAAAATGGTTAATATACCGCGATGTTATCAATCATTCAGAGCCACACCAGACAAAATAAATATGATGCTTTGGCTCTGACTATAAATCGTAATCAGTCGCTTTGATTACGCCATGCTGTAAAACTCAGCCGATGTTTAAATAATCGAAGTAATCGAAGTAATCGAGTTAATCGCTGTTACTTGACCTCGAGTTGTTATACTTAGAGCGTTTTTTCCAATGCTCACCCAAATAGTCCTTGGTCATTGGTGTCGAGGTGTTTTCCCAAAAATACTCGCGATTAAACATATATTGCGGGTAGTAATTTTGACTTAAAGACGCGAGCGGATAGTGGTTCCATGACTTGCCGGCGCGCTTATCTGTTGCTTCTAGAATGTACATTTGCTCATTTTGATTGGCCACGACCCAAGCATGGCCACCATCTTTATATTTACCAACCACGACGCGTGCATCAATACCTTCAGAGATAAGCCAGTCTGCTAATGCAATGGCATGATCTTCACAATCGCCGCGTGGTAATTGATAGGCTTGCGCAGAATTTTGCCACATGTCTGCTACGCCATATTGCTCGTTGTCTAATTGATAGGCTTTTCGTTTTGACAATACGTACAGAGGTAACCATTTATTCTCGACACTAAATGGGTGAATGCCAACCAGATAACTGTTGACGAAATAGTGTTTAAAGTCGACACCTTGCGCCGTTGCGGTCGCTAAGTTTTTCAAACTGTCACGCCAATAATAGATGTACGACTTTTCATTCGCGTAGTATCGATCGAGTTGATAGTTAACGTAACTGTCCTTCATGCGTCTGTTATCAGCGAGCATCACAACCTCACCGCGTTGGCGACGGTTTAATCGCAAACTGGGGTCAATGCTATCCCCCGCTAGTTGGGCGTGTTGCAGTAATTTCGTATCCGCCGTTTTTGCAGGAGCGATTGATTGCAAATAAATCACAGCAACACAGGCAAAGATAAACGCGGCTAAGGTACGTATCATAAGTTTTAACCTAAGCGTTAAAAAGCGCTACGCTTTTAAACCAAAACAAATGATCAGTGCGACGAAGATAAGAATTGACGATGCAAATATCGCTACGGCCATGTTGTTATTCTTTAGCTCTTGTTGGATATCGACACCTTTAAGCAGCATTTTATCGACCCAAAGTAATGCCAATACAGCGACGACAACGGCAATAACCGTATAGCCTAGGTTGATACCTAAATTAATAATGCTGGCAGAGACAAAATCCCATTCCATGAGATGTTCCTTGTTAATTATTGTTATGTAGGAACAGTATGTTAACCAGTTCTAAAAAGAATTGCTACGACTAGAGAAACCTCGGCTCTAACATTAAATGCTAGTGAGAATGCGTTTCGCTGCTTGCTTGGCCCATATACGATACATTATGCGGCCAGGATGGAAGCCATCCATCGCTACCATAGATTTATTTGGCGGCAAAGCGAGACGAAAATGTTGGCTGTAGCGATCACAGCTGAATTTCAAAGCTCGGTCAAATTCACGGCCTCTATCGGCCATAAACCACTTTAACGGTTGCGGCAGCGCAGTCATTCTATCTATTGGTGGGATGGCGGTGTGTAATATCAATCGAGGTGCAAATTTGCGTTGAATTTTATCGCGTAAGATGTGCTGTAAGTCGAGCCATTCATCGACTTCAACCAGCCCAGTGACATCATTAACCCCTAATGCCGATATAACCACGTCATATTGCTCATTCGCAAGTTGATCCATTTGCAATATCGCGTCTTCCGTCGTTGCGCCAGACTTGGCGTGTAACCGCCATTGCACGCGTCGTTGTTTACTTAATTGATTTACCAGACGACCTAGCAAGGCGAATTTTTGATGCTTTACACCAACCCCCGCCGCGGAAGAATCACCGAGCACTAACAGCTTAAGGTTTTTGCCCATGCCAGTTTCACCGTACCTATTGCCATTGGGTTCGTCCATTTTGGGAACAGTACGGCGCACGTGCCAGCCCTGACAATAAAATAAGGGCATGAGTAACATTTGTGAGATTCGTTTGATCAAAGCAATCTCTTGGACCGAAGAGTTATATTTATTTAGAGCGTTGAACCAGACTCACTTTAATTATTGTTGAAAATTTCGAAACAGACAAAATAAAAGCGGCTATTAGCCGCTCTTTTTTTAAAGCTTTCTGCCAAGCCGTTTTTCGATTTCCTTTTTCTCCCAATCAGGACTTAAAAAGGAAATAACGTCATATGCCCAAATACCATGCAAGGCCAAGCCTATAGTCCAACCAATAACCAGATAATTAATCCATAACACCTCTGGTGTGAGCATAATATTAAAGATGTACAGACATGGAACCACGACCATGAAAGTTAATACATGTGAGAAAAAATCTTTAATGTCTTGAACTTGTTGAAAAACCTGTTGCTCTTCGTCACTTAGTTGATAATCTTTTGCCATATCCTTGTCTCCTCGCAGCGTTTGTATGTTTGTTTCAAACACGGCGGCTAGAGATTTAAGCGATTCATTACCCGCTTTATGCCCGCGTTCAATTCGCTGAATGGTACGAACACTAAGCCCGGAAAATTCAGCCAATTGTTGTTGTGACCAGCCTTTTTGCAATCTCAACTTTTTGATTAACACGGTTTTCTCCCTTTGCCGAATGTGATGTCGCTTACGTTATAACAAACAATGACGCTAATACGTGACGACAAACACCTGACATGAAAGTGACAATGCAATTATTTCAGTAACTTAGCGGTATATCTATGACCAAGCATATAACTAATTTTAGACCACTTAGCGCCAATGGCGTACTTCTATGTTATCAATGCGGCGTGGTTTTTTAGCCAATTGTTTGCTCTCTGTACCGACATACAAAAATCCAACGATATCTTGATCCGCATCAATGGCCAATCTTTGCTTAACTAAAGGATGCTCAGCTAACTCTCCGGTGCGCCACATAGCATTAAAACCTTGCGCCACTGCGGCCATTTGCAATGCATGAGTTGCACACCCGGCGGTGATCATCTGTTCGTGTTTAGGTACTTTGGGGTGGTTCTTATATTGCGTTGATACAACCATTATCATTGGCGCTCTGTAGGCCATTTTCGCAGCTTTTTGCAGTTTGAATTCATCACTGGTAAGTAGCATCATCACATCAACAAAAATGTCGGTGAGTTTATCTAAACCCTGCCCTTGAATAATATCTACTCGATACGGATTTAAGTTGCCGTGATCAGGTACGGCGAGTGCTGCTTGCAGCATCTTATCAATTTGCGCTTGGTTTGGTGCTGGCGCTTGTAATAAGCCATTGGATTGACGATTAATAAGGAAGTCTATAGCGGTTGTTGTCATTGTTTGATCATGATTGTTGGAGGTTTAACGGCAAGGTACCATAAAACGCATTGATTCTCATTACTGAACAAATTTTTTATAAAAAAAAGCCTGTCCAAATGGCCAGGCAACTTTAGGGTCTGAAAACTAAGTCATTATTACCTACGGTTTCATTTTAAAATCAGATCACTTATTAATTAAAAAAAACAACGGTTTTATGCGAGCACTGCTATTGCACTGCTCGTGCATTAGCTTTGTGTATCAGGTTGTTTTTTTATGTCGTCGGTAAACAGCCAATAATCTAGACTAACGTAGCGACCAGGGCCGACAAAAAACAAGGCCAGCAACATTATGAAATACGTCGACGCGAATTCAATACCATTATTGAGCACCACCACATTACCGGTTTCATAAAGCCACTCGGTATTACCATTTTCTTCAACGATATCACGTATACGGGTTAACCGTTTCGATGCTTCGACACTGTTTGCTAAAGATTCATCGGCACTTTCGAAACCCAACCATGAAAATACTTTGGCAGAGCTTGTATCCGGGTTTGTTGGCGCGACTGCGTACCAACCCTGCTCTAAATGTACCGTGGTTGCCGCTACTATCATGGTAAACATTAACGGAATACTAACCAGTCGTGTCGCCAGACCTATCAATAATAACCAACCGCCAAAGAACTCTGTCCACGCCGCAGCATTAGCTAACACCTCAGCATACGGTAAACCTAAACCCCATTCACTGTTACCGAACCATTCTACAACATTTGGATCTGCCATGATCTGTTCAATAACGGCTAAATCAGGGTTAGAAAATTGCATTTTATTGTAACCAGCGATAATAAACACTGGCGCTAAGAATACGCGCATCAATAATGCAGGAATGGCATCAAGTTTAAGGATTGAGTCAACGGCCTTGTTGTATGTAGCTATCATTGTTTTAATAGTCCTTTGTTTAAGTATCAACAACTTATTAGAACAGTTTAGCCGAATTTTTATTTCCTGCATGGCAAATAAATGTGGAAAAAGCGGCAAAAGACCTTATTATTTGTAAATATTCTTTAATATATGGATGTAAGCAAAGATCTTTTTCCTTACCACATGTATATTAATAATCATAAGACCATGTATATTCTAATTATTCTGTAGCTAGACGTGAGGAAGTATGTCAGAGAAGCCAAGTGTAATAAAACGCATTTTTAAGAGTTTGTGGGTGTTTTTAAACACCTCCCGCAAAGTCTTTTTAAACCTCGTCTTTTTTATTTTTGTGATTTTTTTGATCAGTATAATTACTGATGACTCGGATCAGGTGCAAGTGGCCAATACCACTGCCCTGGTATTAAATCCAAAAGGCGATATTGTTGAGCAAAAACGTGAAATCGATCCTGCCGATCAAATTATGCAACAAGCGTTTGGTCAGCAAGAAGAGAATCCTGAAATCCTGTTAAGCGACCTATTAATGGTCATCGAGCATGCGAAAACAGATGACCGTGTCAAAACCATGGTTATCTATCCACAAAACTTGCAACGTGCTGGATTTCATCATTTACAAGTTATTGGTGACGCCATCAATGACTTTAAAGAGTCTGGCAAAGACGTCGTCGCTTTTGGCGATTACTTTAGCCAAGGTCAATATTACTTAGCCTCATATGCCGACAAGGTTTGGATGAACCCTGAAGGTGCAGTGATGCTTGAAGGTTTTGGTCGTTACCGTACGTATTTTAAATCTGCTCTGGATAAGCTCAACATTACCCAGCATGTGTTTAAAGTCGGTACCTACAAGTCTGCGGTTGAACCATACATTCGTGACGATATGTCAGATGCTGCAAAAGAAGCTAATAAAGCATGGTTGCAACAACTTTGGCACAATTTTAAGTTGGACATTGCTGAAAACCGCAACTTGGACCTAGCAAACTTCGATGAAACCGCAGAACAGTTATACGCTAAGTTACAGCAAGCAGACGGTAGTTTTGGTGAATACGCGCTACAAACCGGTCTTATTGATGAGTTGCGTAATCGTGAACAAATTCGTACCGATATGATTGCCAAAGTAGGTAAAGCATCAAAACATGACAGTTTCAGTCAAATAAGCTTTAAAGAATATCTTACTACCGTTAAGCCACCAGTTGCTATGGTAAACCCTATGTCAGACAAAGTTGCTGTCATTGTGGCTAAGGGCACCATCTTAAATGGTAACCAAAAAGCCGGCAGTATTGGCGGTGACTCAACCGCAAAACTACTACGTAAAGCGCGCCTTGATGATAAAGTGAAAGCGGTTGTATTACGTGTTGATAGCCCAGGTGGTAGCGCCTACGCGTCTGAGATTATTCGTCAAGAAGTTGAATTAATTAAAGCCGCAGGTAAACCTGTGATTGCCTCTATGGCCAACTACGCTGCATCCGGTGGTTACTGGATCTCTGCATCGGCTAACGAAATTTGGGCGTCTCCAAATACAATCACCGGCTCTATAGGCATCTTTGGTATGTTTATGACCTTTGAAAAAGCACTCGATAAAGTAGGCGTACACACTGACGGTATCGGTACCACAGAATTCGCGGGCTTCGGTGTTTCACGTCCTCTACCTGAGAATATTGGTAACATTATTCAATTAGGCATTGAACGTGGTTACAAAGAGTTTTTAACCTTAGTTGCTGAGAATCGCAATATGACATTGGAGCAGGTAGACGCCGTTGCCCAAGGTCGTGTTTGGACTGGCGCCAAGGCACAGGAACTTGGTTTGGTTGATAAGTTAGGTGGTTTGGATGACGCGATAGCCGCAGCTGCGGATCGTGCGGGTTTAAAAAACTATGACGTCTTGTTGGTTGAAAAAGAACTATCACCACGTCAAATGTTTATTCGCAACCTATTTGAAAACGCTCAAGTATTGTTACCTGAAGCAACGTCGAAGTTTGAGCAAGCAGCAAATAACCCGTCGTTGAAACAACGTATCATGACTATGATCAATGAATATGAACAAATGAATCAGCTTAATGATCCAAGAGGCATTTACTCATTCTGTCTAACCTGTGAAGCAGAATTTTAATCGACACAAACATTAAAAAAAGGCTCCTTACGGAGCCTTTTTTATATCCGCATATTGTAGGCTTATTATCGAGTGCATGCACTTCCCTTTAAGCCTATACTCCCTTGTCTTTAACCCTGTTGATTTTCGATTTCATGCCGTGGCTTTGGCGGCTTAGTTTATTCTTTTTTAGTTGGCGGAGAATTGATGATTTGTTTACGCTCTTCTTTGTATTCTTTATAGGATTTTTTATAGTCCTGCTCACACTCAATGGCTTGCTCATAGGGTAATTTACGGCACTCTTGAATGCGATTTTGTTGACCTATTTGATACCAGGTTTTGTTACTGCAACCGGTTATGGTGCAGATACCCGAAAACAAAAGAATTATGTAGAGTTTTGTCATTACCAACAACTTGCTCTCATACTGAAATATCTATCAAACAGCTTTTATATATAGCATAGCAATGAAATTCTATGTTGGCAGACAACGCATCAGGTTAGTTGTTAAGCTCAGTTGTAAGAACAGTATATTGGGCATAAAAAAGGAGCTTCTCAGCTCCTTATTTATAACGCATCAACGTTACCGCGCAATACTGTATGTTATGGCAAAACATATATGATGATCGGGAATAACAACGCGTTTATTTGACAAACAATGGTTTGATACGTTGTATAAACTCAATGTCATCCTTTGTGAATGGCGCCAGCGCTACCCAGTGCTTTAGCTTAGTGAGTATATTCTGTGCATCTGCCTGCATCATACTCGCGGACATCATGTCCACTTGAATCTGCATTCGTAACTGCTTGTCTTGTTGCGGTGACGAAATGGCACCCGCAATTTCTAGCTCAATGGTTTGATGACGACGATCTGCCGTTGGCTTTTTAGCACCTTCTTGTAACAGTTTAAACCAAGTTGCATTAACACGGTCATTCGCACCATCTATAACCGCATTTTCAGCAGCTAAGTCTTCAAGTGTGGCAAACAAATCAACAAACTCGGCTTGTTTTGCTTTAGATTTATTGTCCTTTATGGCTTGCTGATAAGCACTAACTCGTGACTGTGCTTTGGCTATAATCGCTTTCGGCGTTGGCGTAAAATCACTTAATTGGTCAATAAATGCCTCTAACTCGGCTATTGTTGCATTAAGTAAACTCGACTCAGCGTTATCGTCATTCACCTTGCTAATTATAGCGTCAAACGTTTGACTAAATTGTGCAAACTTGGCGTCGGTTTCAGCCTTAGTTTGTTTTTGCAATGACGCCCTTTTAGCGAATACTTTATCGTTTACTTTTCGAAACGCCTTCCAAAGACTGTTATCATGTTTTGGTCCAGCAAAGCCAATGTCTTTCCACTGTTGCTGCAGTCGCTTAAGGTTGTCAATTGCTACACCGACGTCATCATTATCTAATTCTGCTTTCGCTTTGTTAATCAATAACTTCTTGGCATCGGCATTGGTGTTATGAAAACTATATATCTTGTCCCGAATCGGCTGAATTATATCAACATATTGCTGCTGCAATTTATTATAAACTTTGCGATCGACCTCGCCTGCTTGGCGCCATAATTGACTCAGTTTATGAAGCTTTGCGTCAATTGCTTTAATATCACTATCTTCTTGCTTTGCTCGCTCAGCCAATTGCACAAGATCTTGCAACAATTGTTTTTTCTGCGCTAAATGTTGTTCGCGCAATTTACTTTGCTGTGAGAAATACTCTCTACACGGCGCGAATGCTTGCTCACATGCCTGATTAAACGCTTCATTTAATTCTTGCTCAACGTCTTCATCAGCATGGCCTAACGCGTTCCAATGTTTGCGAAACTCTTTCACTTTATCCGCTTGTTGCAATGGGCTGTCTAATGGCGATTCAACTATCTGTTGTACCTCATTCAATAATTCCTGTTTTCGGGGTGTAACAACAAAGTATTCCAGTTCGTGTAATTCTTTGATTCGTTCACTAACTGATTGAAAGTCTTTGTCAATACGATGTTGCTGACTTGGCGACAGTTCATTAATTTGGTAAGTCAGCTTGGTATGCAGACCAAATGCGGATTTGTATTTACCACTGGCGATAAGACGTTTTAATTCGGAAATTTTCTTACGAACAAACTCAAAGTGTTGATGCTGTTTCGCAACCAGAGGCTTTATCGCAGCGGCCCAATTAGCATTGATTTCATCACGAGCTGCGGTTATCGACTGAGGTAAGACATCTTGTGCTAAATCATTAATCGGTTGCCAACTTTTCAACCATTCATCATACATTGGTTTGCGCTCATTTAGCTCTTCTGTGTTACTAGGTACGGCAACATTACTGAGCTTAGAAATCAACGACGTCGCTCTAGCAACACTTTCTGCGACCATAGGTAACTGATTTAGTTTGTTATGAAGTAGCTCTATTTGTTTGAACAGACGCTGTTTGTCGTTATCTTTGACAGTGGATTTACTGACTTTATCTAGATAGTCGTCTAGCTGATGTGATACTTCGTCTTGATTAAGTTGCGCATTTTCAAAGACGGCGTCGCTGATCAATTGCGACACGCTATTTATCGCTTGGCTAAACTCTTGCAGTTGGTTTTGTTGCAGTTCAAGTGCCTGCTTCGCTTGCTGCTGCACGACAAACGCTTGTTCGCGTTCAGCGAAATGGGCATCTAACTGCGCGCTAATATGGGCGTACTTTTCTTTATAGGTCGACTGTTCTTGTTCAGAAATGCAGTCAAATTCAGCAATATTTTGTTGCCATTGTGATTCGATATCTTGCTTACGCTGCAACATATCAGCAAAATCTTGATGCTCTTTAAGCGCTAATAGTTTGGCGAGTAACAATTGCACATGTTTGTGTACCTTTTTCGGTCGCTCTATGGCATCGATCATTTGCGCAAGCTTGTGTTGTGCTTTGTCTTGTACTTTTGTGTTAGACAGTTTTTTAATAATCTTTTCGAGCTGACTCTGCTCTTCAATGCGCTCAAGCGCTTGCAGCTGCAAGTCTTCATTATCGGTAGCGAGAATGAACTGCAGCAATAAATTAGGCTTATTTATTTTAGCCAGTAAAGACTGCAAAATCTCAGATTCATGTTCGATGTGCAACCACTGTTCAAGGATCGGACTAGCAAATTTAGAATCTAAAAATTTCTGTTTTTGCGCTTTACTGACCGTAGTCGTATTAAGAATTAAATTTTGCGCTTGTTGAACGCAAAACTTTTGTATCTTGTCCGAAGGGTTGCAACTCGCTTGGCTTACAAAGGTATCAAAATCATTAATCTGCAAAAGTGCCGTACGGCGAACCAGATCGTTGTCATCGTCGAGTATAAGCTTATCGAGGATCACTTTGTCTTCAGCGCTTTTGGGATTTAACTCCTTAATCGCTGTTATTCTTATGTTGGCATCCGCATGTTGCCATTTCGCTTTAAACAAGTTTTTAAAAATCATAAATCAGTAAACCTAGCGATATCCTCAGGGTCTTTCTTACATTTTTTTTCAACCGAAGGCTTTTTAAATTGCGAGCGCAACTCAGCTTTCGATTTTTGTACGATTTCTCCGTCTGCACCTATCGTCAACATTTGATCGTTGTCCAAGTGCATCGCCTGATAAGCCATGGTTAATTGCATCGCAGAATCGCGTTGCGGACCATCAACTTCGGTACCGTCAGGCCAACGCCCTGTTTCGGCTGCGTGTTTTAATCGTTCGTACATTTCGGTTGTCATATTGGCAACCAGATTATTGAGATCCACTATTAACCTCTATTTACGTTTAGATATGATGATGCGAATGCGATTGGCGAGGTACCACAAAAAGCCACCGGCTGTTGCACCACCACCGATCATATATTGCCAAGATTGTGGGTCTGGCTTGCCCCAAAACATAAAACCGAAACCACCACAAAATAACAACATGGCTATCATTGAATGGTTCATTAACGTTTGTTGTTGTTTAATACATGCCATTTGTTGCATGGATTGACGCTTTTCGTCACTCATGTCACTCACCACTGTATTACAGTGCTGACAAACCGCAGCTATTGATGAAATTCGTTTACTACAACTTGGACAATCAATAAGAGCCATAGGCATTCCTCATACGTCGATTGTTTAATGGTTTGTTATCCGATTAAACATTACCTCAATACTTTAGATTTTACCTAAAAAAAGCGCCCCGTGGGGCGCTTTTTTAATAAAATATTGGTTTATTTTTTGTTTTCCCATAACTCGGCATTCTTAATGCCAAGGCTCTTAGGATCAAAACTAATATTATCAATGCCATTTTTTCGTTGGCGATCATAATCATGCAACGCTTTAATGGCAGGTTTTGCGACAAAGAATATTATCAGTAGACCAACGATATTTAACCAAGCCATCAAACCAACACCAACATCACCTAGTCCCCATGCCACATCAGCAGCACGAACTGTACCGTAGAAGGTTGCCGTCATAATAACTATTTTAAGCAAGGTCATTAAGCCTGGGACTTTAATCGTACGTTTAATGTAGGCAACATTATTTTCAGCGATGAAGTAATAAGCCAAAATTGTAGTAAATGCGAAAAAGAATAAGGCTAATGCAATAAATGGTTTACCAACACCGGCAAACATACTTTCAACCGCCATTTGTGTAAAGGCAGGACTGTTTGCAGCGACATCAGCCGCGACGTTTTGCACAATAAAGGCATCGCCGACACCGTGAACATTGTAGGTACCGGTAATTAAGATAACAAACGCCGTCGCAGAACAAACAAATAAGGTATCGATATATACTGAAAACGCTTGTACTAAACCTTGCTGTGCCGGATGTTGAACTTCTGCGGCAGCAGCTGCATGAGGACCCGTACCTTGACCGGCCTCATTCGAATATACACCACGCTTAACACCCCAACCAATTGCGGCACCAAAGCCTGCCATCGGCGTAAAGGCATCAGAAATAATTAAACCAAAGATTCTTGGTAACTCGCTGATGTTTAAACCAATAATGACCATGGCAATGATGATATACGCCAAAGCCATGAATGGCACAACCACTTCGGTAAACCGAGCAATACGTTTAACACCACCGAAAATGATAAAGCCAAGTAACAATACAATGCCTGCACCAGACAAGATTTTTGCTGAGCTTAGTGTACCAATTGCAGTATCGATCATTGGGCCGGTACCAAATGCCATTTCAACCGCATTACCAATACTATTTGATTGTACTGTTGGCAATAACACACCAGTGGCAATAATGGTGGCGATAGCAAATATCCATGCATACCATTTTTGACCTAGCACCTTTTCTATATAGTAAGCTGGACCACCGCGATATTGACCGTCATGCTCCTCTTTATATATCTGTGCCAGGGTTGATTCGATATAAGCGGTAGCTGCACCAAAAAAGGCAACAACCCACATCCAGAATACAGCGCCTGGACCACCGAAACCTATCGCTGCGGCAACGCCAGCAATGTTACCTGTACCGACGCGCCCCGATAATGAAACCGAAAGCGCTTGGAACGAAGAAATACCTTGCTTTGAGCTTTCACCTGAAAGCAACAAGCGCCACATTTCTTTAAAGTAACGAATTTGAACGAATCGTGTTAGAACGGTATAAAAAAGTCCGGCACCAAGACATAAATATATCAGCGCAGGGCTCCAAATAATGCTATTTAGCGTATTTACAAATTCAAGCAAACCAATAACCCCTAAAGTTTTGTTAATCTGTTATTTTTATAATATTAAAAAGGCGGTGGAGATCCCCTCACCGCCTCAATTGCTTTTATCTTAAATCATCTAGAATGTGATAGATAGCCGTTAAAAAATCTCTACCCAGTAGCGCTGAACGACTGTCGTTCCAACCAACGATGGCATCCGGTAGCAAATCATTATCTTTAAATGGCATTTCCACCGTGTAAGCCAAACATTTAAATGTTTCCCCAACCCAATTAGAACCAACGGTCAAGTTGGCTTTACCTGGTTCATCCTTCGGATAGCCGCGGGTATCTTGGAACTCGGGAGTGATATTTAACAATATCTCTTTAAATTTGTCTTCTAGTGCCTTGTGACGCTGATCGTACGATGGTACACCTTCACAACCTGCGACGAAGTTAACTGGTAGAGCTTCATCACCATGAATATCAAGATGCATATCAACACCCACTTCATGCATTTTTTCGGTGACTAAAAATACTTCAGGACTTTTTTCTAATGATGGCGATTGCCATTCACGGTTTAGGTTAACACCAGCGGCATTGGTGCGCAGATGACCACGTACACTGCCATCAGGGTTCATGTTAGGCACTAGGTAGAATACCGCTTTGCTTAATAACGCACGTGCAACTCCATCGTCTTCATCAAGTAAGCGATCAATAAGCCCTTCCATAAACCACTCAGCCATGGTTTCGCCAGGATGTTGACGCGCAGTTATCCAAACATTCATCTTTGAACTGTCTGGTTCACCGACACGCAATAAACTCATATCACGGCCATCAAGGGTTTGACCTAGCACTTGTAACTGACAGTCTTCGTCAAGCTGCGCTTGATGAATTAAGTCCTGATGACGTTCAAAGCTGTACGGTACAAAGTAAGCAAAGTACATTGAGTCTTGCTCTGGTGTTACCGTAATGGTCAGGTTTTGACCGTCAAAGTGTGTAGGAACGCGAAACCAATTATGACGATCATACGATGCCATTGCTTGATAATCCTGCCAACCTTCAACATAAGCCGACTTACCAGCGTTACTGATGGTCATAACATGTTCGCATCGTTCATTGTTATGCAGTTTAAAATGAAACCATTGATAAAATTCAGATTGGTTGTCGTGTTTTATTTCAAGCTCAATATCTGCAGCCTGTTCCGCTTTAATAACGCGGATATTACCGCTATCAAAATTTGATGTGATTTGCATAGTATTTTCTAGTCTTCATTAAAATGAATGTCGCCTAAGTTTACACAACTCGACATCGTTAAAGAAGAAAATTAACGAAAAATAATACGCTAAATGAAAAGATCCTGAAAAGATATTGAAAACCGACTACAAGCTGCGCAGATAGAGCCCCAACTCAGTCGAGTAGCCCATTGATTTGTGCTGTATTTGCTGTTGCTCATCAAGCACATAGTAACTTGGATAAGCAGACACCTTGTAAGCCTGTTTGACTTGCTGATTACCGAGTAATATGGGAAATTCTAGGCCCATACGCTCGACAAACTGTTGTACTTCTTGTTTGTCTTTAAAGTCCAAAGCAACAGCAACAATATTGACGTCAGGATTACGCTGATAAAGGCTTTGTAGGTTATCCATACTAAAGCGACAAACAGAACACCATGGCGCAAAAAAGTAAATAATGGATGGATTGCTCGTATCGGCGACCAACAAATCCCTTGGCTGATAACTTAAATCAAGCAACTGAAAATTAGGTGTCTCTGAGCTATCGGCAGATAACATGCTGCTTTCTCTTACACAGGAAACCATGTTAAAGATGAGGACGACTATGACGATCTGTAAAATAAAACTTTTCAACGCTAGTTACACTTAAAAAACGAGTTGCTCTGTAATTTAGACCAAGTCTACCGAGAAAAGCTTTCAACTTCACCAGAAAATAGCCAACAACTTAGTTGCTGCAATAATGGTCCGATGTTGTCGCCCTAAACCGAACCCCCGGCCATGCATATAAAAAAAGCCGGCATACGCCAGCTTTTTTACATAACCATATTATATAGGGTTATTTTCTAGGTAAATTTAACACATTTACACCAGACATCTTGTTCATTACTTTTATGACCTGACAACTGTAACCGAACTCGTTGTCGTACCATACGTAAAGAACAGCACGGTCGCCGTCAACGATAGTGGCTTGCGAGTCAACAACACCAGCAAAGCGAGAACCAACTAAGTCAGACGATACGATTTCAGTTGATGCGGTAAAGTCAATTTGCTCACGTAACGGTGAATCTAGTGATACACCACGAAGGTAGTCATTTAACTGTTCGCGTGTCGTCTCTTTCTCTAGGTTCAAGTTCATGATTGCCATTGATACATTTGGCGTAGGTACGCGAATCGCGTTACCAGTCAACTTACCGTGCAATTCAGGCAAGGCCTTTGAAACAGCTTTCGCAGCACCGGTAGAGGTAATAACCATATTAAGTGGTGCACTACGACCACGGCGTTCTTTACTATGGTAATTATCAATTAGATTTTGGTCATTGGTGTATGAATGTACGGTTTCAACGTGACCATTCTTAATTCCAAACTCATCGTTTAGCGCTTTTAGCGTTGGTGTTATCGCATTTGTGGTACACGATGCAGCAGAGATAATCGTGTCATCATCAGCGATCATGTTGTGGTTAACACCGTAAACAACGTTCTTAATGTCACCTTTAGCTGGCGCAGTAAGAAGCACTTTGCTCACACCTTTTGATTCAAGATGTTGGCCAAGACCTGCTTCATCAGTCCAAATACCGGTATTATCGACAACTAAGGCATTTTCAATACCAAATTCAGTGTAATCAATCTCAGCTGGAGATTTTGCATAGATAACTTTTATGTATGCACCGTTAGCACGGATAACACCTTGCTCTTCATCGACAGAGATGCTGCCATTGAACGCACCGTGAATTGAGTCACGACGCAATAGCGAGGCACGCTTTTCAAGGTCACCTTTTTTACCTGGACGAATAACAATCGCACGAAGACGTAAGTTCGCCATAGGACCGGTGCGATCAATTAATAGACGCGCTAGGATACGACCGATACGACCAAAACCGTATAGCACCACATCTCTAGGTTGAGAAATGCCTTGCTCTTTTAATGGTGCAAGCTCTTTTTCTAAATACTGCTCAACAGTTAAACCGTTAGCACCACCTAGAAACAGGTAACGATACGCTAATTTACCAATATCGATATTCGCTGAGTGCAAATCCATTTTGCTTAACGCTTCAAGGAACGGCAAGCTTTCACGTAGACGCAATTTGCTTTCTTCGTGAATGCCCACAGATTTGTGTGCCTTGATGATGTCAATCGCTGACGCATTTACCAAAGGACGACCATAAACGGATACTTCAACGCCGAAATTGCGGTACAACTGACCGATGATCGGTTGCATTCTTTCAGCGAAATCCTGACGTTCTTGCCAGCTTTTTTGATAAATTTCCTCGTGTTGAGAAGTCATTACGTTACCTTTTAATGTTGTAATAAAGTTGGATTCAGCACCCCGTGAGTTATTTATTAGAACGCAGTGCTTTAAAAATCGCGGCTATTGTAATTGAACTTGAAACTTTTCTCTACCACTTACAAAACGAAAATTAAAATTATTTAAAGAGAAAATGAAAAGATCAATTTACAGCAATTTTTTATAATAAAAATGAGTTAGTTAACAAACACAATAACAAACAGCAGCACTAAAGCGCTAGTACAGCGGTTGCTTTTAAAGGTTGTTGGAATGGGGGTTGTGGTTAATTGTTAAGGAATGTAGTTATAGCACGCTGTTTTTTAATCGTTACTTGACGGTGTAAAACTAAGACTTAGTGAGTTGACGCAATAACGACGGAAAGTAGGTTCAGGACCATCATCAAATACATGGCCTAAATGTGAATCGCATTGCTGACATTTTATTTCAACACGAACCATATTGTGGGAATGATCGTCTTTGTACAGTATGGCGTTTTCGATAGCCTGATAAAAACTTGGCCAGCCACAATGTGATTGAAATTTATGTTGAGAAGAAAACAGTGCCGATTGGCAGCAAGCACAATGATAGTTGCCAGCTAACCAATGATCATAATACTTACCGGAATAAGGGGCTTCAGTCGCCCCGAGTCGACAAACCTGATAGGCATCGTCTGACAAGGTCTCTTTGTACTTATCATTGGATGCCATGTTTTTCTCCTAACCCCGTTAGATTTTGCGAATTGGACGCCCTGCTTCGGTCCATTCTACGTGGAATTTATGATTTTCAGGCTTATCAAGTCGACGAAACGTATGCGCACCGAAGTAATCGCGTTGGCCTTGCAATAGGTTCGCTGGGAGCACGGCACTGCGCATTGAATCGTAATAACTTAATGAAGCAGAAATTGCACCAATTGGTATGCCTATCATAGTGGCACGAGCCACAGCTAAACGCCAATTTTGTTGATAGTTACTCAATTGCTCAGCAAAAAAGTCATCAAGCAGTACATTTTCTAGTTTGTGATTACGTTCAAAAGCATCGGTGATCGATTGTAAAAATCTTGCTCGGATAATACAGCCTGAGCGCCAAATTTTGGCAATAGAGGCAAAATTAAGATCCCAGTTTTGTTCAACACTTGCTAACTTCATTAACTGGAAGCCTTGTGCATAGGCACAAATCTTGGCGCAATATAATGCATCATGCAGTTGCACAATAATATCTTGTTTCTCGTCTTCACTGATTGTCACGCTTGCTGGCGGTGACAATTTTTGTGAGGTTTCGCCACGCAAATCTTTAAAAGATGAAATAGATCGAGCATAAACTGCTTGTGAGATTGTTGGTGCTGGACAACCGACTTCTAATGAGCTAACTGCTGTCCACAAGCCTGTGCCTTTTTGACCGGCTTTATCTAAAATCAAATCAACTAAGTGTTTGCCTGTTTCGGCATCTTTATGACGCAGGACTTCAACGGAAATTTCCATCAGGTAACTATCCAGTACACCTTCATTCCATTGTGCAAAAATATCGGCAATTTGTTCACAATCTAACCCTAAACCTTCACGCAGTACGTGATAGGCTTCACAGATCATTTGCATATCGGCGTATTCTATACCGTTATGTACCATTTTCACGTAGTGACCTGCACCGGCAGGACCAATGTAATCGGCGCACGGTTCGCCGTGTTCAATAATCTCACCTGGCTTAGTTCGCTCAAGCGGTTTACCTGTTTCGGCGTCTACTTTAGCGGCAATTGCGCTCCAAATAGGCTTAACACGTGTCCACGCATAGGCTGAACCGCTTGGCATGAGTGCCGGGCCGAAACGCGCCCCCACTTCACCACCTGAAACGGCAGAAGAGAAGAATATAAAGTTTTCTTTATATTTTGTTTCTCGTTCAACGGTGTCTGTCCACAAACTATTACCCGTATCGATAACAATGTCATCAGGGTGAATGCCAGCTCCGATTAAGTTTTGACACACTTGATCAACCACCGCACCTGCTGGTACTGATAAGACAATCAAATGAGGGGATTTTAGTTGAGACAACAATTCGGTATACGAAGAGCAGCCGACCACACGAGGAACACCAGTTTTGTTCTCTGCAACGTCTTGAGCCATAGCTGCACCGACTTTTTCAGAGTCCAAATCAAAAGCAGCAATCTTGTAACCATTGTCAGCAAGATTTAGTACCAGGTTTTTACCCATGACACCTAATCCAACAAAACCGATGTCACACTTGTGAGTGTTATCAGACATATAGATAGTTTCCATATATGAAGCGAATTTAAGCTGTAATCGTCGTTAAATTATCCAAACGACAAGTCCGTAAACGTTATCTCTCATAACGTCGTAGTTCGACTATACTAGAAGCTTAGCAAACCTTCGCAATTGACGTGTAAAATTGGCGCGTATTGTGCCACAAAGCGTAGCACTTTGTAATAATTACAAAGAACTTTTTATAAAATCTAATAAAACTACATTTATTTGCATTTAAGGGTTGAAAAATTCCTAATATGTTGTAATTTTACTACATTATATATATTTCAAAAGGTTATCCAGATGAAAAAGATCGCAATTAATGGTTTTGGTCGCATTGGCCGTTTAGTATTTCGAGCTGCATTTGAGCGCAATGATTTTGAGGTCGTAGCAGTCAACGACCTTATCGACATAGATTATATGGCGTACATGTTAAAGTATGATTCTACCCATGGTCGTTTTAACGGTACGGTCGACATCAACGGAGACAACCTAATTGTTAATGGTAAAACCGTTCGAATCACCTCTGAGCGCAACCCTGCTGACCTTAAGTGGGATGAAGTAGGTGCAGAAATCGTGGTTGAGTCTACCGGTTTGTTCCTAACTGAAGAGACAGCGCAAAAGCATATTGACGCAGGTGCTCGCAAAGTAATTATGTCAGCACCATCTAAAGATGCGACGCCGATGTTTGTTGCTGGAGTAAACTTTGATGACTACAAAGGTGAAGCGATTGTATCTAATGCATCTTGTACCACCAACTGTCTCGCTCCACTAGCCAAGGTATTAAACGATAACTTTGGTATCGAAACGGGTCTTATGACAACGGTACATGCGACAACAGCAACACAAAAAACCGTCGATGGTCCAAGTTCGAAAGACTGGCGCGGTGGTCGTGGTGCAGGTCAAAACATCATTCCAAGCTCAACAGGTGCAGCAAAAGCTGTTGGTCGTGTTATCCCTGAATTAAACGGTAAACTAACCGGTATGGCGTTTCGCGTGCCAACGCCTAACGTGTCGGTCGTCGATTTAACCGTTAACTTAAAAACCCCGGCAAGTTATGAAAAGATTTGTTCAGTGATAAAAGAAGCTGCTGAAGGTGACATGAAAGGCGTGCTCGCCTATACCGAAGATGCTGTCGTTTCTAATGACTTTATAGGTGAATCATGCACCAGCGTATTTGACGCTAAAGCCGGTATCGCCATGAGTGATACCTTTGTTAAATTGGTGTCTTGGTACGATAACGAAATGGGTTATTCGCACAAAGTATTAGATTTAGCGGCACATATTGCCAGTTATGATGACGCTACAGGGTAAGCATATCACCTAAACCACAAATACCAAAAAGGGTGATTTATATCACCCTTTTTTTATGTCTCTTATACATTTTTATCATGTTCTTCTGTTGTCTTTTTTCACGTCTATCTGTTATCTCAACCTTGCTAACTTAGCTTGATACATTACCTTCGCTACTTAAGTGCCGGATTATTGGATTTTGCTTAGCCGTTCGTTGACGGCAACCGCTTACGCATCAAAAAAGCGCCTTACTTGTTCCACCGGCATATGATCACCTTCATCCTTGCCATGATACATGGTGATGATATCGCCTTTTTCATCAATAAGTACCGCTAATGGCATAGATAACATGCGTCGTGACAACTCAACAGGAAAATAGCCGTGGGCTATGCCAGATACCACGCTCTTAAAGCGCCGGAAAAAGGCAGTAAAAAATCCACGCCAAGACTTTTTAACACCAAACAAGTGATAATAAACGCGAAATTCGTCAGCAACGATAGGAAACACTTGCATGTGTTTACGTGATTGTTTGCGCAGATGATCGAGTTCTGACTCAAACACTGCGACCACCTGGACACGACTGCCCATCTCTTCTTTTAGTTTGGTAAGTTTTTCCAAATATAAGTGGCCAAGCGGGCAACTTGCAAATGGAAAAAAGCTTAATAAGTACTTTTTACCTTCTAATACGTCATTACTAAATTGGGTGCCATTGACGGTTGGCAGACTCACTTTTGGAACATGTTGACCTGTATGCATAATACCACCCCGTGAAATTTAAACGTGAACGGAGTCAGCTAAAGCTTAGCTTAAATACGCCAAATCACCCGTTTTTAAAGGCTTTTAGGATTCAGACAATATCTCACATACAAAAAAAAGGCCCCATCATAGGGGCCTAATACAAGTGCTCGCTTGTGTCGCTGTCGCGTTACTTATATGACGCGTTTTGCCAAATTTGCATCTTTTCAACCACAGTATTAAAGGTCCAATCACCTGGTACCTGTGTAGGTGGATACTCTTCGAACGTTTGTAAAAATTGGATCACTTCCGTTGCTGCTGGAGCCATCATGTACATGTGCTCAGCCCACCATTTGGTATACAATCCTGAATCATGTGGTGCACTTTCATATGGGTCTTGGCGCAAATTCACGATCAATGGTGCACGGCGCTCAATAAACGGACAGGTCCAAACATCAATACCATGGCATTTTTGTTCAAGGAATAAGAACTTCCAATCGTGAACTCGAATACCTGCAACTTGACCTCCATCGGTAACGTAAACAAAGTTTTTACGTGGCCAGTCAGGGTTATTGTCGGCAACAGTATTATTACCTTCTATTAATGCCGGTAGTAAATTATAACCATCTAAGTGATTGCGATAATTACGACCAATAAGATCTTTGCCTTGTTTTAACTCTTGTTTAATGTTCGAGTTTCCCGCCGCTGCTAATAGAGTTGGCGCCCAATCATTATGAGATGCCATTTCATTTACTATTTGCCCAGCAGGAATTTTTGCTGGCCAACGAACCATAGCAGGAACCCTAAACCCACCTTCCCATGTGGTATTTTTCTCGCCACGATAACGCACTGTACCACCATCTGGCCAAGTTAGTTTTTCCGCACCATTATCGGTTGAGTACATAACGATAGTATTGTCAGCAATGCCTAAGTCATCTAATTTATCCAGCAATTGACCTACATGACCATCATGCTCGACAAGGCCGTCACCGTATAGTCCACCGCGCTTTGATAACCCAACAGATTCAGGCTTTAAATGTGTCCAAACGTGCATGCGTGTTGCGTTAAACCAAACAAAAAATGGTTTCTTTTGTGCATGCGCTTTATCAATAAACTTCATCGTTGCCGCTAGAAACTCTTCATCGACTGTTTCCATGCGTTTTTTGGTTAACGGGCCAGTATCTTCAATCTTACCGTCTGCATAGGAATGAATGACACCTCGCGGCGAGAAACGCTTTTTCTGTGCCGCTGACATAAACTTGTCATAATCTACATTTTCCGGCTCTTCTTCGGCATTTAAGTGATACAAATTACCAAAAAACTCATCAAAACCATGATTCGTCGGCAAATGCTCATCTTGATCACCAAAATGATTTTTACCAAATTGACCAGTCATGTAGCCCATAGGTTTTAACATCGCAGCAATGGTTGCATCACGCTCGCGCATACCCTCTTTCGCCCCAGGCAAGCCAACTTTCGTTAAGCCTGTGCGCATAGGATGTTGGCCGGTTATAAAAGCTGCTCGGCCAGCCGTACAGGAATTTTCGCCATAATAATCAGTAAAAATAGCGCCTTCTTTGGCGATTCTATCGATATTTGGCGTCATGTGCCCTGCTTGCCCCATGCTATAGGCACTGAGATTGTCCATTCCGATATCATCACCCCAAATAGCGAGGATGTTAGGACGACTGGTGTCGGTGGTTGCCATAGCTACGCTCGACATGGCTAATAAGCCAAATCCTACCGCCAACTTGCTTACGTGTTTACTAAACGACATAAAAATACCCTTTTGTAAATTTACCTAGATAAATACAACAATGAATTTGTGGGCTATTTTAGGTAGACAAAAAGCCATTTTGAAATGAAATAAATACACATAAGCATGAACAATATTCATACTAACTTTTATTCATAGTCTGTTTATCGCTATTTAACGCCATAATTTCGGCTACGTGAGGAAAAAACCGCTATATTTAATTAACAAGGTTAATAGTGGTAAACAGGTTAGTCTCTCTGTATTAACAACATAGGAATCGCTATGGACAATATACGCCGTGTTGATTTAAATCTTTTAGGGATTCTTTCGGTCTTGTTAAAGGAACAAAACCTTACACGTGCTGCTGAAAATCTTGGTATGACACAGTCAGCCGTCTCCCATGCACTAAAACGTTTACGAGCGCTTTACAATGATCCCTTATTTAAGCGTAAGTCAGGAAAAATGAAACCGACGGCAAAAGCTCAAGCATTAGCCCCTAGAATTGAATACATTATCAATGAAATAAAAACCACCTTACCGACGCAATCGTCGCCAAACCCTGCTGACTTTAACACCCACTTTCGCATTAATATTCAAATTATTGGTCATACACTAATTACCAATAAACTTATTGAACGCGTGTCAAAACAGGCGCCTAATGTCACCATTACCATGACGACGTCGAACGCCAAAAATCCCGACATGATGCTTAAAAATAGAGAGTTGGATATCGTCATTCAGCCATTTAAAATGGAAGATGTCGGTTGTCACGCAAAAACAATTTATGCCGATAATATTGTCGTTGTGGCTAGAAAAGATCACCCAAGATTAAGTCAGCTCGACGCCATTACCCTAGAAGACTATTTAGCAGAAGCGCACGCGGTTATGCTACCGATGGAAGATAATATCTACCCCTTAGCAGCTCTGACCGATGACTTTAGTGGAACCCGAAAGGTGCGCTATCAAAGTGAGAATATGCAGGACGTACTGCGAATCGTTGCGGTCACCGATTATCTTTGCGTTGTTCCAGAGTTTATATTAGCAAGTGCAACCAATCGCCAAGACTATCTATTTTTTAGACCACCATTTGGACAACAGCGAACTTATGACATTTATATGTGTTGGTATTGGGGTACCGAACACTTTCATGATCATCGTTGGCTACGACAAATGATTGTTGATATCAGTTCAGAGCAGCAACATACATTGGACTAAGGCGAATTCTAGCCATAAAAAAACCGATGCTAATAGACCACCGGTTTTTAATTTCGAACTGGCGCTGCGCCGTTAAATAAATTGCTTTGATGCTTCAACTGCCGCTTTAGTGATTTGGGTGATACGATCCCAATCTTTATTCGCTACTGCATCGTCTGGCACCAACCAGGAGCCACCAATACAAGCAACATTTTTCAGGCTTAAGTAATTGCCCATATTGTCTTGATTAATGCCACCTGTTGGACAAAACGTAATATTAGGAAACGGTCCGGAAATAGATTTGATCGCCTTAGCTCCTCCAATCGCTTCTGCAGGGAAAAACTTAAAGTGATCAAAACCGCCATCGATACCCGTCATCAACTCTGAAATTGATGCGATACCAGGGATTAATGGCACGGTAGATGCTTTTGCCGCTTCTAACAATTCTTTCGTTAAACCTGGGCTTATCGCAAATTTCGCTCCGGCATCAACAACTTGTTGAAAGGTTTCAGGGTTGGTCACGGTGCCCGCACCAACCATCGCACTAGGTATTCTATTGGCGATTTCTGAGATAACCTGCAAAGCGTTATCGGTACGTAGAGTCACTTCCAAAACATTAATGCCCCCGGCAATCAATGCGTTGGCAATAGGCACTGCATCTTCAATGTTTTCAATAACCAACACTGGAACGATGGGTCCCATGGCAAAGATTTCTTGTGGCTGAGTTTGCCAATTAGTCGTTACAGTCATAGGGCCTCATTATTGTTTTGCTGAATTAAGTATGCGCTCGCACCTAAAATGCCAGGCTGAGATTCGGTGATCACGTAAGTTGGTATGCCTGCGTTAAATTCTCGAAAACGATTTTTTGCTTCAAAACGCTCTCTAAATTCACTGCTACGGAAAAATTCGATAAACCGTGGCACGATGCCACCAGCGATATAAATACCACCAAATGCCGCAGTGGTTAACGCCAAATTGCCAGCAAAACTACCTAACGTTTTACAAAACTGAGACAGTGCTTGCTGACAAATATCACAACTTGCGTCTAATGCTCGGGCTGAAATATCTTTTGCTTGATAAGCTTCTGGCGACACACCTTTATTATGACATAGCGCTTGATAAATTTGTTCGATACCCAAACCACTTAACAATTGTTCATACGATACCCGTGGGTATTTGTTTTGTAAAAAACGTAAGATTTCAATCTCAGTGTCATCAACAGCCGCAAAATCAGCATGACCACCTTCGCCGCCCACACTAACCCATTGGTCATTGCCCCAAATAACGTTAGCAACACCAAGGCCAGTACCAGGGCCGCAAATAGCGATTGGCTTTTTATCGACCGCTTCACCACCACCAATCTTTACCTTTTGATCGTCACTTAATTTTGGAACCGCCCACGCAATCGCCGTGTAGTCATTGATCAAATGCAAACGATTAAGGTTTAAATCTGCTTTTAATTGTGACTTGGAGAACTGCCAAGGCAAATTTGTCATTTTGATCAAGTCTTGATCAACTGGACAAGCGATGGCCAAACAGGCGTTTACTTTTGAACTATCAATGTCATGTGCATTAAAGTACAGCTCTAATACCGCTTGCAAACTTGGATGCTCACCACACTGATACAAGGTTAAGTCTTTGACATCACCAGATTCAGTTACGACACCAACTCGTAAGTTTGTTCCGCCAATATCGGCGACGACGTTAATGATTGCTGCCGTCATATTAATCACCTTCTGTAAACAAAGAACAGGCGCCAGTTTCTGCGCTGCTTAAGTTTTTACGCATAAAACCGAAGATTTCACGACCAACACCAGAGTGTTCATTGTGTGCGGTGAACTTAGCGTTATCACGCTTCGCCAACTCTTGTTCATCAACCAACAAAGTTAGCTCGCCAGTAACGCCATCAACCAAGATCATGTCACCGGTTTCAACTTTGGCAATCAAACCACCATCTAATGCTTCCGGCACTAAATGAATCGCCGCAGGTACTTTACCTGACGCGCCTGACATACGACCATCGGTAAGCAAGGCTACGTGAAATCCTTTATCTTGTAGTACACCAAGCGGTGGCGTTAGCTTATGCAATTCAGGCATACCGCGACCTTTAGGTCCTTGGAAACGTACCACGGCAACGAAGTCTTTATCTAAATCACCCGCTTTAAATGCTTTTTCAAGATCATGTTGATCTTCAAAAACAACCGCTGGGGCTTTAACTATCTCGGTACCTGGACGTAACGCCGATGTTTTTAATACTGCGCGACCCAAGTTACCTTGTACCAGTCGTAAACCACCATCGGTTTTAAATGGTTGCTCAGTGGTGGCAATAACTTCTGCATCTCCCGATGTCGTTGGGCCATCAATCCAAACAAGTTCACCGTTTTGCATTACCGGTACTTGCGTGTATTTCTCAAGACCAGGACCACATATAGTTTGCACGTCTTGGTGTACTAAATTGCCATCAATAAGCTCTCTAAACAGTAACGCCATACCACCGGCTTCTTGGAACTGGTTTATGTCAGCGAAACCGTTAGGGTAAATACGCGTTAGCAGAGGAACCGCATCAGATAAGTCAGCAAAGTCATCCCAATTAACCAGAATACCAGCGGCTTTAGCAAAGGCGATGATATGCATTGTTAAATTGGTTGAACCACCAGTTGCCAATAACGCAACGATAGCATTGACAATCGATTTCTCATCAATCATTTCACCAACTGGCATGTAGTTGCCCGATTGTTGCGTTAAACGAGTTACTTGACGAGCCGCTGCTTTAGTCAACTCTTCACGCAGGTTATCATTTGGTGGCACAAATGATGCACCTGGCAAATGTAAACCCATCACTTCAACAACCAACTGGTTAGAATTCGCCGTACCGTAGAAAGTACACGTGCCAGGGCTATGATAAGAGGCAGATTCTGCTTCAAGCAACTTGTCTTTACCTACTTCACCTTTGGCGAATTGTTGACGAACTCGAGCTTTTTCTTTATTTGGCAGACCCGATGGCATTGGACCTGCTGGAACAAATACCGTTGGTAGATGACCAAAAGTCATTGCCGCAATCATTAAGCCCGGGACGATTTTGTCACAGATACCGAGCATCAAGGTGCCGTCAAACATGTTATGCGAAAGACCAACTGCACTCGACATGGCAATAACGTCACGGCTCATCAAGCTCAAATCCATACCTGGTTGACCTTGGGTAACCCCGTCACACATAGCGGGTACACCACCAGCAAATTGCGCCACACCGCCCGTTTCGCTAACGGCTTTTTTAATGACTGCAGGATAAGTCTCGTATGGTTGGTGCGCAGACAACATATCGTTATATGCCGACACGATGGCGATATCACTGTGGTTTAAACCTGTCAGTGTGTTTTTATCTTGCTTAGAACATGCGGCAAAGCCGTGCGCTAAGTTACCGCAGGACAGAACCGAACGATGCACTTTGTCAGATTTTGCATTGTTTAGCTTTTCTAAGTATTGCGCCCGAGATTGTTTACTGCGCTCGATGATACGGTCGGTTACCGCTTGAATTTGTGGTTTTACCATAATTATTCCGCCCAAAGGATCTCAACTGTTTTTTGAGAATGCTGTAAAAATGCGCGTATCGGCATTTCTAATGCGTTCTGTGAAGATAGCGCTTGATCCAATACCGTCTGTTTGCTTTCACCAACAACGTGCAGATACAAGTGCTTGGCATTAATCAATGCCGGGAAATTAAAGGTTATTCTTTGATACGGCGCAGTGGTTGGTTCTGTTTTCATCAACGCTGGCGCTACATCGGTTGCTAAGCCTTGTTCAACTTGTGCAGAGCAAGGGAATATTGATGCTGTATGACCATCTTCTCCCATGCCAAGTACAACCACATCAAGGGGAAGCACATTAACAAGCTCTGCGTTCTTTTTATCCAAGACTGCTTCGCTAAAATCGCCCTGTTCAACCAAGGAAAATAACGTCGCCGCTTGCGCTTTATTTTGTAGTAAATTCTCGCGCAATAACTTGTCGTTTGAATCTTTATGCTCGGTGTCTACCCAACGATCATCAGCTAGCGTCACCGTTACTTTATCCCACGCGATGTCTTTATTAGATAGCGCCGCAAAGAAGCCCTTTGGCGTACTGCCACCTGAAAAGGCAATACTGGCTTTGCCGTTTTTAGCAATGCCGTCGGCTAATTGCTCGGCAACACGATCGGCAAAGCTCTGATCGAGTTCACTGCGCGAGTTATAAACATGTTTATTAATCATTATTCATCCCAGTTTCTGTCGTCACGGGCAATTAAAGCAATAGACGATACCGGTCCCCATGAACCTGCTGCATAGCCTTTTGGTGCATCGTTAGACGAATTCCATGCATCCATAATACTGTCTACCCACTGCCATGAAGCTTCTACTTCGTCACGACGAATGAATAAGCCTGAGTTACCATTAATGGCACTTAACACAAGTCTTTCATACGCATCAACAACACGACTTTCGTCATTAAAATCAGAAAAGCTTAAATCAAGTTTGGCTTCGCGAATTTCCATTTCATTGGTAATTCCCGGTACTTTATTCATTACCGTCAATTCGACACCTTCATCTGGTTGCAAACGAATGGTTAATTTATTCGGCGGTAATTGGCCAAAACTGCTACCAAAGATATTATGAGGTTGGTGTTTGAAGTAGATAACAACTTCTGAGTGTTTACACGGCATGCGTTTACCAGTACGTAGGTAAAACGGCACACCAGCCCATCGCCAGTTATCAATTTCTGCTTTTATCGCAACAAAAGATTCCGTCTTACTGTTTACGTTGGCACCCTCTTCTTCGAGATAGCCCGGTTTAGGTACGCCATTTAAATGCCCTTTGGTGTACTGACCACGTACCGTTTTTTCATGAACATTACTGCGATCAATCTTGCGCAACGCTTTAATGACTTTTAGTTTTTCATCACGAATACTTTCAGAAGATAAATCTGTCGGTGGCTCCATCGCTAACAAACTTAGGATTTGTAATAGATGATTTTGCACCATATCTCGCATCTGGCCGGTGTTATCATAAAAACCCCAACGGCCTTCGATACCCACACTTTCTGCGACAGTGATCTGCACGTGGTCGATACAGTTATGATCCCAGTTAGTACTGAATAATGAATTGGCAAAACGAAGTGATATAAGGTTAAGAACGGTTTCTTTACCTAGGTAATGGTCGATACGATAAATTTGTGGCTCTTCAAAATGACGACTAACCAAATCATTGATCACTTTAGATGAGTCAAGATCATGGCCAATTGGTTTTTCCATCACCACTCGAGCGTACTCATTGTTCAGACCTTGTGCTTCGAGTCCATCAGCAATAAGACCGTAAATACTTGGTGGTGTTGCTAAATAATACAGAACGTATTTATTGTCGCGGATTACGTTAGCAAGTTCTTTGTAGCCATTAGTATCTGCAAAATCGAGTTTTGCATAACTAAAGTGGGTAATAAATTTATCTACCACTTCAGCGTCAAGCTGGTCACCAATAAAGGTGTTCAAGTTTTCTTTTACAAAATCTTGGAAGCCTGCATCGTTCATATCTAAACGAGCAACACCGATGATGTTTACGTTATCAACCAATAGCCCTTCTTTATATAAATGATAAAGAGCAGCGAATAATTTGCGTTTTGACAGGTCACCTGCAGCACCGAACAATACGATTTGCTCTGCAGACATCACGTTAGATTGCGTCATAGAATAGAATCTCTAAATTCAATGAAATTAAATTACATTTCGTACTAATTTAAACATTTTTAAGCGCCAGGTAAAGAGCTATTTGTAATTTAATTACACTGCCCGTGCCCACGCTTTTGCTGTTTAAACGGTTATTTTGAAACCAACATTCAAAATAACTTACAAAAGTATGGCGTTTTCTTGGTATTTTGAAAGTGTTTATGAAATTTTTTTACAAAATACTGTTTTATTATGTAAAAATACTTTACAGTAATTTTAAAATTGACTATCGAATTATGACCTATAATAAAGCAGCGATAAAATTCCCTGCTGGGTCAGTGTCGATTTGGTACGAGTCTACCAGGCTCCAAATAAAGTACCCGTGAGGTCTAGAATGAACATTTTAGAAAAAATAACCAACGAGTTTGACTCATTTAGTAAATCTGAACGTAAAGTCGCAGAAGTAATTTTAGCAAATCCTGCCCAGGTTATACATGCAAGTATTGCGTCTTTGGCAAAACAAGCAAATATCAGCGAGCCAACGGTTAACCGTTTTTGTCGTCGCTTGGACACCAAAGGCTACCCAGACTTTAAATTACACCTAGCACAATCATTGGCTAATGGTACCCCGTATGTGAATCGGCATGTCGACGAAAACGATACTGCTGAGGATTATACTAACAAAATCTTTGAATCAACCCTAGCCAACCTTGAGATGGCGAGAAAGAACCTTGATCCACTGGTGATCAATCGTTCTGTTGACGTGCTTACCCAAGCGAATAAAATTTCTTTCTTCGGCTTAGGCGCATCAGCAATCGTCGCCCATGACGCACAAAATAAATTTTTCCGTTTCAACGTGCCGGTTGTCTACTTCGATGATGTATTAATGCAGCGCATGAGTTCCATTAATTCACGTCAAGGTGACGTGGTTGTAGTCATATCACATACCGGCCGAACTAAGCCTTTAGTTGAAGTAGCCGGTATGGCTCGTGAAAATGATGCTATTGTTATTGGTATAACCGATGAACACAGCCCGTTAGCGAAGGAATGTAACATCGTTTTATCCCCTACGGTTGCTGAAGATACGGATTTATATATGCCGATGTCATCACGCATCGCACAGCTTACGCTAATCGATATTCTAGCCACAGGTTTCACATTACGACGTGGTTCTAAATTTAGAGATAACTTGAAAAAAGTTAAAGACAGTCTTCGCAGCTCGCGTTTTGAGCGAAACGACAAATAGTAAAGTAGGTTTTAATCATGCCCAGAAGAACCAAAATTGTTGCTACCTTAGGGCCAGCAACAGACGATATTAATGTATTAACAAACGTTATCAAAGCAGGTGTAAATGTCGTACGCCTTAATTTCTCACATGGTACCCCAGAAGATCATATACAACGTGCAACAAATGTGCGCAAAGTTGCCAAAAAGCTTGGTGTATATGTCGCAATTTTAGGTGACTTACAAGGTCCTAAGATACGTGTATCAACCTTTAAGGATGGTCCTATTACCTTGGCAATTGGTGATAAGTTCACACTTGATGCAGAATTACCTAAAGGTGAAGGTGATCAACACGCTGTTGGTATCGATTACAAAGAATTACCAAATGACGTGCGCTCAGGCGATGTTCTTTTGCTTGATGATGGCCGCGTACAACTAAAAGTTGACTCCATCGATGGCAATAAAGTTCATACTATAGTGACTGTTGGTGGTCCTTTATCCAACAACAAGGGTATTAACCGTCAAGGTGGTGGCCTTTCAGCAGCGGCATTAACAGACAAAGATAAAGAAGACATTAAATTAGCTGCGAAACTAGAAACCGATTTCTTAGCGGTATCATTTCCGCGTGACGCAGCAGATATGCGTGAAGCACGCTTGCTTGCACAAGAAGCAAATTGTGATGCCCGTCTTGTATCGAAAATTGAACGTGCAGAAGCCGTTAACGACAACGATGTACTCGATGAAATTATCAAAGCATCGGATGTCGTCATGGTCGCTCGTGGTGACTTAGGTGTTGAAATTGGCGATCCAGAGTTAATTGGTAAGCAAAAACACATCATCGCTCGCTCACGTCAATTAAACCGTGTCGTTATAACGGCAACGCAAATGATGGAAACAATGATCACCCAGCCTATGCCGACTCGTGCAGAGGTTATGGATGTTGCCAACGCAGTACTCGATGGTACCGATGCGGTTATGTTAAGTGCTGAAACTGCGGCGGGTAAATACCCGGTAGAAACCGTAAAAGCGATGTCACAGGTGTGTATTGGCGCTGAAAAACAACGCTCGGTAAATATCTCTAAACACAGACTTGATCTTATGTTTAATGATATTTCGGAAACGATTCCTTTAACGGCGATGTATGCGGCAAATCATCTAAAAGGTGTAAAAGCCCTGATTGCCCTTACTGAATCAGGAATGACATCTAAGATTATGTCGCGTATAACCTCTGGTTTACCGATATTTTCATTGTCACGTCATCACAAGACGTTATCGAAATCAGCCATCTATCGTGGCGTATATCCGGTAGAATTTGATTCAACCCAATCCAACGAAGAATCGTTAATGAAAAATGTCATTAACGCGATACGAGCGGCCGATGTTATTGAGTTAAATGAAGGCGATCAAGTGATTATGACGCACGGTGATTTAATGGAAACAGTTGGTGCAACCAACACCATAAAAATCCTGACCGTATAGTCATAAAAAAAGATTAAAAAAGCCAGCATTGCTGGCTTTTTTCTTTACTAAATGAAGTGCTATCATAAAGCACAGGATGTGCGTTAGGAGGTCAATCATTATGAGTTCAAATAAACCTGTACTTGCGGTACTTACCAGTGGCGGAGATTCACCGGGAATGAATGCAGCGATTAGAAGCTGTACCTTAGCAGCGCTGCAATCTGGCTATAAAGTCATAGGGTTTACTCATGGATACTATGGCATCCTACAAAAAAAATATATCGAGCTTCACGAACACGTTGTGCGTGACATTATCCATTGTGGTGGCACCATCTTAAAAAGTGCACGTTGTCCTGAATTTAAGGAAGATGCAAGCCAACAGCAAGCAGCTAAGAACTTAGAAGAGCTAAACGTCCAAGCGCTGATAGTTATTGGTGGCGACGGTTCGTTCAATGGCTTGATACAATTAAGTCGTTATTATAAAGGCCAAGTAATTGGTCTTCCCGGTACTATAGACAATGACATCGATGGCACCGACTATACCATCGGCTTTGCCACCGCAGTAGAAACCGCCATCGAAGCAGTCGATAAAATTCGCGATACTGCCGACGCCTTTGAGCGCATTTTTATCGTCGAAGTAATGGGACGACACAGCGGCTTTTTAGCCCTCAATGTTGGTATTGCTAGTGGCGCCGAACAAATCATCACCTTTGAGAATTTCATAAACCCTGGCAAAGAATTAAAGAAAATTGCTGAACATATATCGCTGTGTAAAAAGCAACGCGGTATGAGCAGTTATTTGATTGTCGCTGCTGAAAACTTATGGCCAGGCGGCGTATATCGTTTGGCCGAAGACTTGGGAAATTACGCCAACATAAAATGTACGCCTTGTGTGCTTGGTTATATACAACGCGGTGGTAACCCACTCGCCAAAGATCGCATTCTTGCCACCAAGTTAGGTGTGGGCGCGGTACGTGCCATAGATAATGGTAAAACCATGTTAATGATTGCTGAATGCAATCGAGATATTAAGGAAGTGAGCTTAGCCATTGCTGTGGGCCACACTAAGACGGTAAACAAGGATTTATTGCAAGCACAAGAATCGGTGCTGGATATTGCCGCATTAGCGAAACAACAAGTACTGTAACAGCGTCAACAGCCCGCTCGAAACACACGTCTAATGTAACCAGTAGAGAAACTAGCTGCCAAGTACCGCTTGTTTTACTTTGTCTTTGTAACTGCGTGACACTTTCAGTTCTTTTTGATTGGTGAGGATCAGGTAATATTCGCCATTGACGTTATTGCCAAACTTGTCGATAAAGTTACGGTTAACAATACTGGAGCGGTGTATACGCAAGAAGTGTTTTGGATCGAGCAACTCTTCTAACTCTTTCATTGTCTTTCTTAAAATATGTGTGCCCTCATGGGTGTGCACACACATATAATCCCCTGCGGCATCGATACAGACGATTTCTTTAGTCGGCACTAATGTGGTCTCACCAACATCTTTGATCGCTAATACATCAGAGTAATTGCTGATTGACACCGGTGTGTTAGATGCCAAGTCTTGTAAAATTTGTTGGCAATCATTGCCAGTTACTTCACTGACGAGTTCGGCGAGTTTTTGCTTATGTTCACCGGCCTGCTTTTGTTGCAACGCCGATTTAACGGTATCAATCGCTTGCTGCAAACGCTCCATATCGACAGGCTTGAGCATGTAATCAATAGCCCGCACATCAAACGCTTTAATTGCGTACTGATCAAACGCGGTGACGAATACCACCATTGGCATGTCTATGTTTGCGGAGGTAAGGTTTTGCACAACATCAAAGCCATTTAAACCAGGCATTTGAATATCAAGAAACACTAGATCGGGACGTTGCAGTTTGATGGCATCAATCGCTTGCTGGCCATTGCTGCACTCACCAATGATATCGATATCATTGCAATCTTTTAATCGAACCATTAAGCCCTTTCTTGCTAACGGTTCATCATCTACCACGAGTGTTCGAAGTTGTGTCATTAACGGCTACTGTTCTTGTTGAAATGGTATGCGAATATTGATTTTAACGCCTGACGGCACATTATCACTGATCACCATTGAATAATTTTTATCATAAAGAGTCGCCAAACGCTCTCTGGTGTTTGCTAGGCCTACACCATTTTCTCTGGCTAACTCACCTTTAACTATCTTAGCGCCTGGACCATCATCTGACAATTCTAAAAGCAAATCATTGGCAAAACGCGATACTTTCAATGAAATGGTGCCACCATTCTCTTTAACCGCGATCGCATACTTAATGGCGTTTTCAACTAAAGGCTGGAACAACAAACTTGGTACCAAGGCGTTTTGACAGTTTTTCTGAATCTCAAACTCTATGCGCAGTCGGTCTTCAAACCGTACTTTTTCAATATCCAAATACAATTGCAACGCTTTAATTTCTTGTGCCAGCGTGACTTTTTTCATCGGATCCATATCTAATGAATATCGTAGAAAGTCGCTGAGTTTGGTTACCATTGCGTTAGCGTTCTTATTTTCATCAATAAGTACAAGCGTAGAAATGGCATTAAGGGTATTAAACAAAAAGTGTGGGTTTAACTGATAACGCAACATTTTCAATTGCGCCTGATTGGCCATATTATTGGCACTAAGTACTTTTTGTTTTTCTGTCTGCAACATTTGATAGTACTTGATTACAAAGTACAAGCCACTCCACGACAGCATGATATAAAAGGACCACAAACTGGACTGGGTGTAATACAACCAAAAATCTGGTCGCCAGCCGTGTTTGTATATTTCCCAATAACTGATGTTTTTAACGACCTGCCAAAGCAAACCGGAAACATACGAAGAGACGATAACCACAAGGGCGATTTTTAACGGTGTCATATTCCAAGCGCGTCGATAGACGTAACGCAATGGATACGAAAAAATCGCTCCTGCATAGGCACTCAATAACGTTACCCAAGTAAATAGGTCGCGTAAGTCGTGCAGCAACGAGCCAAGGTAATGGACAAACGCAAAGCCTACCCACCCACCAATGTGTAAAAACCAGAAAAAACGGTTTCTGTTTTCCAGAAATTCTTGCCAGTTCAAAATAAATTACAAACTATATAAACAACTTAGCGTTAATTATCAGTCATCAGCGATGTAAACGCACTGTTATTAATCGTAACCAATCTGTGATCTATCGCAAAAATCGTCGTTCTATCAAGGTTTTGCCGTGCTTTATTTGCGTCTCTGCCCAACTATGTTGTGCTTTATCAAAGTGGCCAACATCTGCAGATACAAACCATAACATATTGATTAACAATGCAATATCATAGTAACGCGTTACCTTGTCAGAGGACAATTTTGTGCTGAATGAAGATATATTGTGCTGATAGGAACTAATCGCGCAATTAATGTACTCTTGGCCAAGGTTATTGATGGCTAGCATCATCGCAATATCCCACTCAGGCTCCGCTAATACAGCACAATCAAAATCAACAAAATGTACCCCCGCGCCATGTAATACATTATTGAAATTTAGATCACCATGACAACTTACGTAGCGACTAGTATCAATGAATAGACTATCAAGTGCCTCAGATATAAGCGTATTAACATCTGCGAGTTGGATATTATTGGCCTTTAATTTCGGCCCTGCAGCCTTAGCTAAATCAGCGATGATGGATGTCGGGCAAAATACTTTAAGATCACAAGGTAGCTGATGTAGATTTGCCAGCGCCTTGCACATTAACTGGATTTTGTCGCGATAGGACATATTAAGTTGATTGAGGTTTGCCGCATTGATAAATGACGATGCAACAAAGCCATGAATATCACTGACGTGTATGACTTTCGCCGCTAAGCCAGCATTAGCCGCTGCATGCCATAGCGCTAGCCCTGGTATTGTTTGGTTGGCGCTAAACAGTTTTATTACAATACGTTGAAAAATCGGCTGGGTGTCTGATTGCGCAACAAGAGCCGCCCGCACGACAAAACATTGTTGCGTTAAACCAGCGCTGAGCGCGGCTATACTGTCAGGCTCAACCTGCCAAGGTAAGTCTTTAATGATGTCTTCTAACTGTTGCGAGATAGCATCAGACATTAACATTAACCAGCTTCAATAGGTGTCGGTAGCTGTTGCTGTTGATAGTCTTTATACCACTTATAAATTCCAATAAAGCACATAAAGATATTAAACAGTGCGAGTAACGCTGTCGGCTCTAAGCCTTTTTGTAAGTACAAGTAGGATGAGACGCTGTTTATAATGATCCAATACAACCAGTTTTCCAGTAATTTTATGGTCACTAGATAGGTCGTCATCACCGCAAAAACCGTAGTGAAGGTATCCAGATAAGCAAAGTCTGCTTGGGTGTAATTGTCCATGAACCAACCCAAAGCTAGGCTCAACAGACTCATCGACACGATAACCAGTAGATGTCTTTGCAATGGCCAAGTAATCACCGGCAAGCTATTTTCAGCGGTTAAAAAATGTGAGTTTTGCCAACGATACCAACCATATATCGCCATCGCCATATAATAGATATTTAATAACGACTCCATAAGCAGCGAGACATCATAAAAAATAATCGTAAAAATTAACGTACTGACGAAGGCCGCCGGCCAACACCAGGAATTATTGCGAGCCACAAGCACCACATAGGCGACGGATAATAATACCGCCGTCAATTCCCAAAATGGTGCATTTAAAAAATATTGCAGACTATTTTCTAACACACCGCCACCTACAATTCAGGTTCCGCTTCTGGTGCATCCAAACTGCGTTCACCTGCGATAAACTTACAAACAAATACGGCACTACCGAGTTGCTGGTGGGCGATTTTAATCTGTTGCATGACGGCATTAACCGCAAGATCGTACTCACCGAATACTTGGGTACTCATACCGTTAGTAACAACCTTAAGCCCTTCTACTTCTCGCAATGAAAAAATGAATTGCCAAATGTCTTTTTTAAATTGCGCTTCGGCGAGGGGGTACAGGCTGATATCTATAGAAGCTTGCATAACATACTCTTTATTAAAAAAGGTGCCAGTATACTGGCACCAAACGTGATTAGAATGAGTAATCAAATGTTACGCCATACTCTTTTGGCGCACCGTATTGATAATACCCTTTCGCGGTATATCCATCTCGAGGATCATTACCAAAATAGAAGCCACGAGTTTGATAGTCTTCATCGGTCAGATTACGACCCCAAAGCTTAACACTCCAGTTGCTGGCGAAATACGTCAAAGAGGCATTAACCAATTCCACCGCATCGGATTTATCATCATGTGAGTCGGAAAAGAAAAATTCATCTTTGCCATCAACATTGATATTCGCTAACCAATCATCACCAATGAAATAGTTTACACCAAGGTTAAATTGATAGTTTGGCGCGTGTGCTTGTTCACGACCAGAGAAGTCTTCACCGTTGCCATTGATAAAATCTTTATATTCTGTATCTAAATAACCAATTGCTGCGTACAGTTCGAGTGCCTGTGTGACTTGCCAACCGGCGTCTAACTCAACACCTTGGTTTACACCAGAGGCCGCATTATCTAAATAGATTAAAAACTCCGACGTACCATCTGGGCGCTTCAATTCTTCGTAGGTTTTAACTTGCATGTCATCACGATCCATATAAAACACCGCCGCCCTCAGGTAAGCACTGTTATCCAGAAAGTTGGTTTTAAGGCCTAACTCGTAATTCCATAGGTATTCTGGATCAAATCGTCGTTGTTGCTCTGATAAGGTGCCGTCGGTATTAATGCCACCAGCTTTAAAACCACGATTAACAGAGGCATAGTACAAGGTTTCACTGCTTGCTTGATAACCCAACACTAACTTACCACCAACCATGGTATCGTCATCGTCATAGCTAAGTTGTTCAGAGTCACTGTAATCCAGTTCCCACTGCTCAACACGTATGCCTGACGTCAAAGTGAGCTTATCACTAAGTTTACTATCAAGTTGTAAAAACGCCGCATAGGTTGTGGTTTCATAATTAGAATCAAAATCACTGGCTGCGTAGGTATACTGGCGCAGTAAATCGTGTTCATCAAAACGTGTGTAGAGACCGGTTACCCATTGCGTAGAATTTGCAAAAATGCCACCTTCAGTACCAGAGACAAAACGTAACTCAGCGGTTGAGGTTGTCTTATCTCGAAAGTAATGATCCGTTGACGAGTAATCGCCATAGATACATTCGTTTTGCTGACACAAGGTCGGATTAGACCAATCCTCATCATAGCCATAGCCCATGTCAGAATCAGCATGACTAAAAATAGTAATAACATCTGCGGTATTTGAGCCACTATAAGTCGCCTTTACGCTACCAGCATAGGTCTCTTGTGTATCAAAGCCAGGCTGATCAGATAGCGTTTCACGCGTATTGTCCAAACTAAACGTATCGTAACCATTGTCAAAATCAAAATAGAATAACGCGACATCAATGCTAAGATCCGTGCTTGCTTGATAGACAAATTTACTGCGAGCGGTTAACTCATCACGATTATTGGTATCGTCTACATCCAGAAATGTATTATCGACAAAGCCATCACTTTCATATTGTTCAACAGCAATTCGATAGCCAAGTTTATCGGTAGCAGGACCAGAAAATACAGCACCAAGTGACCAGCTATCGTAGTTTCCAGCCATGGCACGCACTTGCCCTTCAAACTCTTCCGTTGGTTGCTTGCTGACCATATTGATCACACCAGCTAAGGCGTTGGCACCAAATTTTGTGCCTTGTGGACCACGAAACACTTCGACTTGGGCAATATCAAACATAGAAGACACACTGCCGATACCGGTAAAGTCTACTTCGTCGATAATGATACCCACGGATGGATTAATCGGTTCTTGAAATTGACTACGCTCGCCAATACCGCGGATTTGATAATAGCGAGCACGATTGCTACCGCTGGAAAAGTTAACGTTTGGTGTGGCTAAAACAATTTCTTCAAGGTTTTGCGCATTACGAATAGCAATATCGCTTTCATCGATAACCGATAGGCTTGAAGCCATTGTTTGTACGTTTTGATCACGATAATCACCGGTAACGGTAATTGTAATTGTTTCAATGTCATCGTTTTCTGTGGATTGTGCAAGGCTATAGTTAGACGAAAGCAATGCGATGGCTACGGCATTAAAAACCATACTTGATTTAAAAGACATACAGATCTCTCTAATGTTATTGCTGTTGAGATCCGGCACAAGAAATGTTCAGGTAATTCCTGTCACGATGCCACTAAAAAGCAAAGCTAAGCAACATCGTTCGACCATTCCTACGCCGGTATTATCCGGTTCAGGTTCAAAGGGTTTGCGTTAGCATCTCAGTTATCGGTTTTCACCCATAACACCCCCTGGTTCGACGCGCATGATAACAACTTACTACACAATTTAACAATAGATATTGATAAACAAGCCAAAACTTAACGTCCAGCCATAAAAAACGAGGCCAAAGCCTCGTTATTCTATTGCGCTAATTGCACCACTAGATTGCTAACATCGGCCCTAAAGGCTCGCCGCCGACTAAGTGCATATGGATATGGTAGACTTCTTGACCACCGTGATCATTACAGTTCATGATTAATCGATAACCATCCTCGCTGATGCCCTCTTCTGCCGCTAGTTTACGGGCAACGGTGATCATTCGACCCAGCGCTAATTCGTCATCTTCACTGACATCATTAATGGTGGGGATTAATGTATTGGGAATAATTAATATATGAGATTTCGCTTTCGGAGATATATCCCGAAATGCGGTTACCAGATCGTCTTGATACAACAATGGCGTCGGGATTTCCTGACGAATAATTTTTGAAAAAATGGTCTCTTCTGCCATAACTAAGTCCTTGATGAGTTTTTATTTAGCTAGTAGGTACTAAAGACGCCTTGTAATTTACCAGCATGGCGTTCACTAATTCTTGTATTTTCGCTTGTTTTTCATTAACCGGAACATTCTTCTTGACCGCTTTACTGACCACAGAACGCCAAACAGATTTCTGTGTCTTAGGGTCAATCATATCAATGATAAGCGTCCCCTCGGTGTAATCTTTAACCTGTACTTCTTGCACAGGGTAAGGGTAACTGTAGATACCGCGACAACGCCAGCAATTATAAACGCCAGTATTGTAGGTGCGGATTTCGGTTTTATCTTTGGTTGCAACCTGAAATCGAACCAAAGTATCTGCGACGTCGGCATCTACTTCAGCCATACCTTTATTGCGCAGTGCAACCGCTATCGCTTTGATGATGCGATCATTGTCTAAACTGCTTAATTGCCTATTCAACGGTTTGCTTTGTGTCTGATCTGCTTTAAAGGGGTCAATGACAGCAAAGGTTGATACTGTGCTGAAGTCATATTCTGGGTTGTAATCAATATCCGGTTTATAGCTTGTTGCACATGCAACCATCATAGTGCTTGTGACGAGTATCATCAGGTATTTAAATTTCATAAAATCTCCACGGTATCAGTCTTTACTGTGCCTTGTTATATAGTACGTAGACCGGCTATTTTAGGCTTAAGTTCACGGTAATTATTGGTTTTCTATTTGATTGATAAAAGTTTGTGATTGCATAATTGAATCATTCATATGCTCAATCAACACATCAACATCCGCCTTTATTGATGCATATTCGCCTTGCAATTGGCCTACCGCTTTCGCATTCAAGTTATGTTTAAGGTACAACATATTGTCTTTTAACGCCGCTAACACCGGTTGCATCGACTTTTCGGCACGGCGCATGGTTTTCATTAGTTTGTCGTAGTTACGTTGCGTCTCGGTTAATTTTGCCTGACTTTGACGTTGCAGGTTCTTACTAGAGTACTGACCAATCTCATCTTGCCACTCATCAAATAACGCTTCAGAGACATCCTCGATTGAATCAATACGATCACTGACGTCATCGGCGGCATCTTGTGAGTCTTCATAATTTTCAAGGGTGATCTCGTATTGTTGCTGTAAATCACCGCCTTCAAAATCTATGAGCTCGCTCAATTGCTCTAATGCCGATTTAAACTGCTCTTGCGCATCTCGCTGAGACTCTTTAGCGCCTTCAACTCTATCGACCATAATATCGCGCTTGTGTGTACCAACCGATTCCATCGCCGAGTAATACGCAGATTGACAGCCTGCCAATGTAAGTAATAAGCCAATCAAACACAGTTGACGTACAAAAACCATAACCCGTCCTAAACAATAAGTTGTTGATAATAAAAGCATACGACAAATGACAAATTTTATAAATGCAAAGCTGACGAATGTTTAGGTAAGCAACAATTACCAACTGGTTTCAAACTTAAGACCCAGCCATGGAATAACCTCACCATCTTCGGACTTATACTCACCGGTAATGTTGTTGAATTCTTCTTCACCGTCTGTCGATGTAGCCAATACATTTAACACATCGACAAAGGCGATGATATTAACCGGCCCCCAGGTTTTGAAGTAATCGACACGCACGTTAAGTTGGTGAAAATTGTCTTTGCGCTCGGTATTATTGGTAAAGTATTCCTGAGAATATCGCAGTGGATTGCCATCACCTAATACGTTTTCATTAATAATAAAATCATCGTCTGGCTCACCCGTGTAATATTTCCAACGTGCGCCGATTTTCCAGTTTTGGTTTATTTCCCAACTAAGCGCTAACGTTACCACATGAGGACGGTGATTATCGGCATCGTATTCTCCTTCTCCGTCATTATCGTCCCTTGTCGATTCGTTATAGGAATAGGTGAATTGCCCTGACCAATCATCGGTAAAGTAGCGGGTTAACACCGCATCCATACCATACGAATCACCTTCACCGTTATTGCTCAACAACCCATCGGTACGTGCACTATCGACAACAAGTTTGTCCAGATCTTGATAATAAAGTTCTACTAACAAGTTGTACTCTTCCGTTAACAGCCAATTACCACCTATTGATACATGGGTAATTTTTTCATTTTCTAAGTCTTCATTTTCAGGATCCGACGCCCTATCAAGAAAACGGGGAGCTTGATAAAAAATGCCTGTAGAAAAGGTATATTGACTTGTTATCGAAGGTGTCCAGGATAAATTAAAGCGTGGCGAAAAAAGGTCTTGCTCTGACAAGTCATCGCGATCGTATCGCACACCTGCATTTATTTGGTATTCATGCCAACGATAGGTTTGCTCAACATAACCCGCTATTGAGGTTGCCGTTATATCGTATGAAGAGTTGATAAACTCAGGCATTAAAACGATATATTTTTGCTCAGGTGACGGTCTGAAATCGTCTTGATCGTAAGTAAACTGTATCCAGTTGTCGTCTAGTACCGTGTCAAAACTTAAATCGTAATCTCTTACCTCTAACCCCATGTTGATTTCACCAATGGCATTAAAGGTGGTTAGATCGAGTCTAAGTCCAATTTCTGTCTCTTCTTCATCAATCATCAAAATATCACGACGAACGGGAATGTCTTGATAAGGGGTGTCAAGCGGGACGAGATCAGGATACGCTTCACCTTGAGAGCTCGATTTATCGCTGGTTCGATAATATATGTTGCTAGACAATTCGCTTTCACTGCCCAACAAGGTTAACCAAGTTAAGCCGACTAAAGTACTGTCTTGCTCATTAAAGGCCACTTCCACATCTTCAAAGTCCGGTGATTCAACAACATGTTCAAGATCTCGGGTATATTCTTCTGGTGAAAAAAGGGCTAAGAATTCTATAGTATTTTCTGAGTCAATTTCGGTAACAGACTTAAATAAAATATCTGACAATACGGGTTCACCGATATCTTTCTCATCAATAGTGTCGAAAAATTCACCAAAGTCTAGGTGTCGGGCATTGAAAATAATACTGGTATTATCTGCAATACCACTGGGTCCTTCATAGCCTACTTCATAGCCTGCTACATCTAATCGAAAACTTGCCGTTGGTGTTTTACCGCCAGCAACGACATCGAGTTGGAGTAATGAGCCGGCTTTACCACCATAAGCTGCGCCCCAGCCGCCGGGCGAAAATTCTGCACTTTGAATCAAGTTAGGGGCAAATATAGAAAAACGCCCGCCGCCATCAACATCCTCAGTTTCACCTAATGACGCATCAAAATGGACAATTTTGTCAAACGGCATGTTATCAACATAAATTAGATTATCTCGTGGTCCTCTCCCACGTACAGAAAAACTGGCAAACTCGCCTGTTGATACCAAACCAGGCAGACCATCTAGGGCTCTCATGACATCACTACCGCCGCCAATAGCACTGCGCAACCCTTCGCGATCCATATACGTTGTCGACACGGGTTCGCCTGAAGTGACATTACTTTTGCTTGATGTGACGGTGATAACTTCCATACTGTCGGTTTCTGGCATACTAATTCTGACTGTCGAAACCCTATTGTTAATAACGCGTATGCTGTTTTGTACAACATTATTAAAGCCAGTTTTTGTTACCGTTAGGTCATAAAGACCCGCTGCTAATGCCGTAAAAGACACTTGTCCATTACTATCCGTTTTTAGGGTGTAAGTTTTACCCTCACGATCGGAGAGAGATAAGTTGGCCTCGGCGATCACACGATTTGTTTTCTGATGCTTAACCGTGACATAGATTTCACCTAAGATTGACTGGTCTTGCTCGGCTGAGGATGCACAAAAAGGCATCACTACCGTTACCAGTACAAACAGCCAAGACCACAAATGCATTGCTTTCATCATTCCCTTCCAGTTATTAGAATTGTTATTAGTGCAATATCTTATAACTCTTGTACGTTGCTAACCCTTTGCTTAGATTAATAAAAAGATAATTATATAGAGTTAAATATAGCAGGAATTAAACAAATATCTGAATGAAACGACGTGGAATATCACACAATAAATCGTAGCAACGAATAAGTTGTACAGGGCGTTTGATAATTTTGTTTGAAATAGAGGAATTGGAGCGGCTAACGAGACTCGAACTCGTGACATTCACGTTGGCAACGTGATGCTCTACCAACTGAGCTACAGCCGCACAGTAGAGACGTAAATTGGAGCGGCTAACGAGACTCGAACTCGTGACATTCACGTTGGCAACGTGATGCTCTACCAACTGAGCTACAGCCGCTTTATTTACTTTTTTTAACATTATTTACTTTTACAAAGGTGTACCGATATTTTAATACATCGCTGACTATTCAACAACGTAATGGTACCCGGGGCCGGACTTGAACCGGCACGTCCGTTAAGACGAGGGATTTTAAATCCCTTGTGTCTACCAATTCCACCACCCGGGCAGAATGGAGGCGGGTCCCGGAGTCGAACCGAGGTCCACGGATTTGCAATCCGCTGCATAGCCACTCTGCCAACCCGCCACATAACATCAACAAGCTGGTGATGAACTTCCTTATAGTAAAATTGGAGCGGCTAACGAGACTCGAACTCGTGACATTCACGTTGGCAACGTGATGCTCTACCAACTGAGCTACAGCCGCTTTCCAGTGCTGACTCCCTGTCAACGGTTGTGCATTCTACATCGTTCTTTTGATGAGTCAACACTTTAATTTCATTTTTTTTCTGATTGCTCAAAATTCGACTAAGATGACGATTTTTTCGCTAATTTGTCTAACTATTCGGTTAATTTTTGTTAACTATTATAGTGTTAGTAAAGCAATGAAAAATTAAAAAGGCCAATAAAGGCCTTTTAAAAAAACATATTTTTTTCGACTTAGCTTTGACCGGACAATTCAGGCCATGCTGCTCGTAAATATTGCGCCATTGACACAAACGCAAATACGGTCGCGAAAAAATAAAACATCCAAGCGGCATAGATAATAACGTCGGCAGGTAAATCAAACAGAATCAATGGAATAGGATAATTTGGCTGCCAAATTAGCCCCATTAATGCCAACATTTGCGCGGCGGTCTTCCATTTACCAAGATCGGATACTGCTACATTGGCGCGTTTGCCAAGATCGGCCATAAACTCTCGCAAGGCTGAAATGACAATTTCTCGGGCTATCATAATGACCGCAGGAATGGTTACCCAAATATTTTGATATTCTGAGGCAATCAGTACCAATGAAATGGTGACCATCAGTTTATCCGCCACAGGGTCAATAAAAGCACCGAAGCGCGAAGATTGATCCAGCTTACGAGCTAAATAGCCATCGATGCCATCGCTCACCGATGCGACCCAGAAAACAGCGAACGCTGCAAAATTTGACCAGTTCTTGCTAAAGGTGTCCGGCATCATATCGTGAAAATAATAAACAACGATAAAGACCGGTATCAGTATGATACGAAATAACGTGATCTGGTTAGGTATAGTCCACATAAAAATAATTAAACTGCTGTTTTTGGTTGTCTATTTTACATGAAGCATCTCGCTTGTCATGTAACCTTTCAATAATATTTTTTAATTCATTGAGTTATCCAATGAATTTAGTTTTGTATAGGCAATCGACTATCACTGCCCCACTCTGCCCATGAGCCATCATACAAGCATGCATTATGATAACCAGCCACATCGGCAGCTAAAATCAAAATACAGGCGGTGATACCCGAACCACAACTATACAATATGCGTTCGTCTGCTGAATCAATCATCTGCTGATATTGACGCTGTAGCTGTTCAACCGGCATTAAACACCGCTGTGACAACAATTCAATAAAAGGTAAACATGATGATCCTGGAATATGACCGGCTCGAACACCGGCTCTTGGTTCAGCAACCTCTGCATTAAATCTAGCACGACTTCGAGCATCGAGTAAGATCAAGCTATCGTCTTTTAAACAGGTTAAAATCGATTGTGCTGTCGCGACACGATGCTTTTGCTTTTGAGCAACAATGGTATCGCGAGCTTTAACATCGCCTAATGGTGACGCTTGACGATAGTGATTATCAACCTCATAACCTAGCGCTAACCAATGAGGCAAACCACCATTTAAAACAAACACATTTTCAAAACCCATGTATTTAAAGGTCCACCAAACTCGCGGCGATGAGTAAACCCCCTGCTGATCGTAAATAACCACAGTTGCATCTTTGCTAATGTTTAGCTCTACCATTAACGCATTAAATTGCTTTGTTGTTGGCATCGCATGTAACTGGCTCGAGTTAAGGTCACATAGATCCTGTTCGACATCGACGCATAACGCACCAGGTATCATCTGGTTTGTTTCATAATGCAGTGCATCAATACCAATAACGGTATTCATCAGTGCATCAATTAATACCAACTTGGGGTTATCTAACTGGCGTTTTAACCATTGGCACGACACGATTGCGGATGTTGGTTGTTCAAATTCCATTTAAACCTCACTAACTAAAATAATCTCTTATTACCTTGGCTAATTCTTGTGATACACCGGGTACTTTCATCAGCTCATCAATCGATGCCTTTTTCACTTCTTGTAAGCCGCCAAGGTATTTTAATAATGCCTGACGTTTTTTCGCGCCAATGCCAGGGATATCTTCTAACGTTGATTTTTTTGCAACTTTTGCACGCTTAGCTCGATGCCCAGCAATTGCAAAGCGATGTGACTCATCGCGAATATGTTGCACAAGATGCAACGCCGGAGAGGTCGGTGGTAACGACAGCAATTGATGCGACCCCGCCAAAATCAGTGTTTCTAAACCGGGTTTACGTGATTCGCCTTTAGCAACACCAATTAATAACGGTGTTTTAGTTAACGATAATTCAGCGAAAAACTCTTCGGCTCGTGCCAGTTGCCCTTTACCACCGTCAATAAACACGATATCCGGCATCTTGTCGCCATCTTTAACTTTGCCATACCGTTTATTTAGTGCAAAAGACATTGCTGCATAATCATCCCCCGGTGTGATACCAACCACATTGTATCGCCGATAATCACTCTTTAGCGGACCTTCATTATTAAAAACCACACATGAGGCAATGGTCTGTTGCCCCATGGTATGACTGATATCAAAGCACTCTATGCGCTCGATGGGATTAGATAACTCAAATTCGTTGTTTAGCTCGCGAAATCTAGCCTGCATAGATTCTTTATGACTGTTTCTCACGTTAAGGGCATTGTCCGCATTGGTATTCGCCAAGGTCAGATACCGTTTGCGTTCACTGCGCACGTTTGCCGAAAGCTTTACGTCGTACTCTGCCTGTTTCGTTAACAGTTCGTGCAATTGTGTTTGTGCTTCTATCGCCATAGGCAAGATGATTTCTTTGGCTATGTTATCCTGATTGACGTCATCTCCAAGGTAATGCTGGGCAACAAAGGCGGTAACAATTTCTTCATCCGTGGTGTCATTGGGGATGGTCGGGAAATAACTCTTACTGCCCAATACTTTTTGATCGCGTATAAACAATATATGCAAACACGCCTGATTTTTTAGACGGTAAAAACCAATAACATCCAATTCAGCTGCATTACCAGAGACAAATTGTTGCTGCTGCACTTTGCGTAACGTCGCTATTTGATCGCGATAACTTGCGGCCTGCTCAAATGCCAAGTTTTCACTGGCTTGCTCCATCGCCCTAACCAACTCCGCGATAACTTGTTCATTTTTGCCTTGCAGGAACATTCTTGCCAAATCAACTTGTTTTTTATAATCCTGTTCGCTTATTTTATCGACGCATGGCGCACTACAGCGCTTTAATTGATATTGCAAACACGGACGTGAACGCGCACGATAATAGCTGTCTTCACATTGACGGATCGGAAATAGCTTTTGCATTAAACGCAAACTTTCCCAAACCGCGCCTGCGGTCGGAAACGGACCAAAGTACTCGCCCTTAACGCGTTTACCGCCACGATGGGCACCAAGTTTAGGATGGCGATGTTGGCTGATTAAGATATACGGGTAAGACTTATCATCGCGTAACAACACATTATATTTGGGTTGATACTTTTTGATGTAGTTATTTTCAAGGATCAGAGCCTCACCCTCGGTATGGGTGACGGTGACATCGATGGCTCTGATTTGATTGACCAGAGCTCGTGTTTTTACACTGCCTACGTCTTTTCGAAAATAACTGGCTAGGCGTTTTTTTAAATCCTTGGCTTTACCAACATATATAATGGTTTGTTCGCCATCGTACATACGGTACACCCCACTTTGATGGGTAACCGAACGAAGAAACGCCTGATGGTCAAATTCAAATTGCTGATCGGACATAGTTTATTAAATACGATCCGTATTTAATAAACCATAACGAATCGCCAAGTGGGTTAATTCGACATCGTTATTTACAGATAATTTCTCAAACATACGATAACGATAACTGTTGACGGTTTTGCTGCTTAGACTTAATTTATCAGAAATATCGACGACCTTTTCACCGCGAGTGATCATCATCATAATTTGCAGTTCCCGCTCTGACAAACTGGCAAATGGGCTTTCGTCTTTCTTATTAAACTGTGCTAACGCCATTTGCTGTGCGATGTCTGGTGTGATGTAGCGTTGCCCGGTTTTAACCGCTCTGATCGCTTGAATCATTTCACTTGGTGGCGTATTTTTTGTTAAAAAACCAGACGCACCAATTTGCATAACCGTTGTCGGAAATGGTTCTTCAACTTGCACGGTCAAGATAATAAGACGCATATCCGGCTTGTAGCGTAAGATTTTACGGGTCGCTTCCAAACCACCGATACCGGGCATATTCACATCCATCAGTACCACATCAGGATCGTTTTCCCGACAATATTTTACCGCATCTTCACCAGTGGACATTTCTGCCACCACTTTTATGACATTTGAATCTTCCAATAATCTTTTGATTCCCGTGCGTACCAGGTCATGGTCATCGACAAGTAGTACCTTGATCACGTGCTCTTCCTTTTTATAATTTATTCTTATTTAGCCAATTATTTAATAAGCCAATTTGGCCGTTTTTATAAGCAGCGTAAGTAATACGAATGGCATTGGACAAAATCGTACTGTCATTCCAGTCGGTTTGCTCTCCAATTTTTTGATAGCATTCAATCGCTTCCTCTGACAGGTAGCCTCGAACCTCCTTCTTACCCTTACTTTTTTGACGTTCACGAAAACGTTTTTGCTTTTCGGCATTGGTTAATGCTGCTTTCGTTGCTTCTGACTCAGCCATAAATAATCTTCCGTCATTTTTACTTTCTATGGTTACGGATAACCATATTAATTGCAATTAATTTCAAAATTTTTATTGTTTAGTGTACAAGTGTACGCTAAAGTTGCGTCTGATAATTTTCCCGATGTTTGCTTGGTATATAATCAAGCGCGCATCACTACACATATATTTGAGAACAAATCTATCATGGCCGAACAAAAGAATTCTTACGACAAGCAGGATTTAATCCTTGCAGGTACAACCGATTACTTTGGTGAAGGTAACTCCAAACTTCCAGCAGATAACATGCTGATGATGGATCGTATTGTTAATATCACTGAAGAAGGTGGTAAATACGGTAAAGGTGAAATCGTTGCAGAACTAGATATTAACCCTGACTTGTGGTTTTTCGATTGTCACTTTAAAGGTGACCCAGTAATGCCCGGTTGTCTTGGCCTTGATGCTATGTGGCAACTTGTTGGTTTCTTCCTAGCTTGGACTGGTGGTCCAGGTCGCGGTCGTGCGTTGGGTGTGGGTGAAGTTAAATTTACCGGTCAAATCCTACCGACAGCGAAAAAAGTAACGTACCGTATTGACCTTAAGCGCGTTATCAAACGTAAGCTTTACATGGGTTTAGCAGACGGTACTGTTGAAGTTGATGGCAAAGTAATCTATCAAGCGACTGATCTTAAAGTTGGCTTATTTGCCGATACATCAGCGTTCTAATAAACGCATTAGCACATCATTTTACCAAGGGGAGCATTTGCTCCCCTTTTTATCGCCTTAATTCTGTTTATTTCGCTCAGCAATATCTAACGCTCGCACGTACCATGACTTGTTTTCAATGTCCGTCAATTCGTCAATGTTTGGCAAGGCTTGTTTATCGACAAACTCTGATAACAATGGATGGACCTCACCAATACATAAGTCCAACGCCTTACGTTGTTTGTTATATTTATAAGCACCTCGGTGTAGCATTTGTGCGTTAAACACAAGGACATCACCTCGATTAACTTCGGTTAGCAGCGCATTAGGTAATTTCTCCGTATTACGATGGCCATTGATTTGCAATCGCACATTACGTTCTAGTTCACTATCCCAGCGCTTGTGTGTGCCAGGGATCAGTTCTACACCTTTTTCATCAACCAATGGGATCCTAACGTGTAAGCTCAACATGTTAGGTAATTCTCGTTGCTGCTCTATTTCGCTTAAATCACTGTATTGCAGATCTCGATGCCAGTATGGTTGGCGTTCGCTGTTAGTGGGATTGAAAAACAATTGGCTATTGTGAAAATACAAAGGCACCGAAAACAGATTATCGACTTTTTGGGTGAGCGTCTGAGGTAAAATGGCGCTAAAGAAATCAACGCGTTCAGTGTCTCTATCTTTAAAGTAACTGCTATGGGTTAGCGAATGCATGTTTAGCATTTTCTCGCGATAGATTGTTGCTTCATGCTGTTCAAACCATTGTTGAAAAATTCTATCCACATGAAAACCGATCTGTGCCAGTTGCTGTTTGCTTAATAAATTTCTAATAACCACAAAACCGTTATCTTGGTACTGCTGTTGCAGATTGCGGTCGAATCCGGACTCAGTTGCCGATTTAATTTTGGTGTTAGTATGAGTTTCGCTTTTATCCATAACCTCAGTGTAGAGTATTTTGTTAAGGCCATTGTCGATTAACGCGACAACGTTAGCTTTGCGCTATACAAACAGGCTTTGTAATCCAATATCCAAGACCATGTAGTATGCGCTAGATACAAAAAAAGAGCGCTAAGCGCTCTTTTTTTGTATCTGTTTTTCGATTAATAGTAACAGAGACGATTAACCGATTTTGCTAGCAAGCCGTTATTTGCGACGGCGTAAACCAAATACGCTTAGCAACAGCAATGACCACAACGAGGTACTTGCGCCTGAACGTTCTACTGTCTCACCTAGATCTTCACGACAATCATTAATGGTAAACTCACCATCGATTGGCGTTAGATATACCGCTCGTAATACGTCTTCCTCAGCACCCTCGATAACTTGACCATCAATACTAAACGGTTCACCCTTGGAATCTAACTTAGGTTTCTTAACCCAAGCGGTCGCTAGGATTTCGTTATTTTCATTGATGTCATGTGCTTCAACGATGACGTATTTAGCTTGATCTTCACAACTTAAAAACTGATTAACATTGTAGAAGGCATCGGTTTCCATGTCGTATAAGAAACCGTGACGTCGACGTGGCGTCTGTGCACTATCTACGAAGTCTTCGACTTCACCTTCACCAACGATAATGTTGTTTTCGTTAATGGCGTGAGGGTAGCTTGCAGAGCCTTTAAAGAAGTCTTCAGGGAATACCGGCACGATTTCATCATCGTTTGCGTCAGCGTAGAAGAACTTAGTACGAGGACGACCATTGACGTACTTATACATATAACCGGTAAATATACCTTGGTTGTTGATATCTAGAGCGCGAGACTCAAAATAGTCATCTCGATCAGTAAATTCTATTACTTCACCGTCTCTAAACACTGCAGCAAACTGCGCGACACGTTCATTTTTACTTGGTCTGTCTTCGTCACGATCCCACCAAAAGTGAGAGAAACCAACAATGATGCCATTGTCGTTAATGGCCGTTGCAGCACTGGTGTAGCCACGATCATCGTCTTCATCAGGATCAACAATACCGGTACCTAAATCGGTGGTGCTTACGATAGCGCCAGACTCGTCTAGTTCCCATAAAAAGGCATTTGAATAATACAAACGAGTACGCAGGTTTTGCATACAAATTTCAAACGGTGCGTCTTCGATACGGCTATCTTTTAAACACAACTCGTCTTCTTCTTCAATATCCGCCAAGGTCGCTTCATTTAACGCGACAGACGAAGTACCTACGACTTGACGATTGATGTTAACGTCATAAACAGCCGACAAACCACCATACTTTGCTTCAAACGGTAATAGTTCAAACACATTGGTGCCATCAAAACTAATCCAACCACGTTGATCAAAATCACGAAACCAATGAATTTCTGGTTCATCTTCATCAGGATCATCAAATGGCTCTAATGGCAGGTACGGCGCGGTAGAAAAGCCGTAAATCCAACCATTATCAGTCATGCCTTGACCGACATCGATAGTTGAACGAGTTAATTCAGTTGAACCAGGTAACAGCTCATCGAAAATCTGTAACTGCGTAGGCGTTTGTGTATTGCCATCATAGCTATAAACGAATGCATCGCCATATTTTTGATGTTCACTACCACCGGTAACACGCAACCAACGCACAGTCCACGATAATGCATTCGCATCAGGGTTACCTGCTCTTAATAGCTCTTCTGCTTCATCGTCAATTTCAAATAGATCATAAACAGCTTCATCATTGCGCTTTGCGTAACTGACAATGTCGTCATAGTCATCTTCATCTAGATATTGAAAATCTACAGGGAAATTATATGAAGTCTGGCCGGCGACTAAGGCTTTGCCAATATTGGTTTGTTGAACACCATAAGAGTTAACAACATTATCTACCGAGGTTAACTCGGTGATGTTGTATGATACGGCTTCTTCTGCATGGCTAGTAGCCATAGCCGTTGCGACACTTAACGCCAATACAGTTTTTATCAAGGTTTTCATTTACTGCTTTTCTCTTGAAATTCTTCTAATTCTTGCCAACGATCAAAAGCACGTTCTAATTCTTCTTCTGATTGTTGTAATTTTTGTAATACCGATTGCGTTAGGTCATTGTCTTGAGCAAAAAACTCGGGATCATTCACCTGTTGTTGCAATTCATCGATGGTATTTTCTAATTGCTCTAATAATAAAGGTAACGATTCTAACTCGCGTTTGTCTTTATAAGAAAGCTTATTTTGATTTTTTTGCTTAATAGCCTCTTTGGGCTTAGCTTTTTCTTTGATAGTCGATTGTTGTTTTGGTTCCGCACGCAGTGATAAAAATTGCTCAACATCACTATAACCGCCAACTATTTGCGCTATTTCACCACTTCCATCGAAGTAAAGGCAAGTATTAACGCAATTATTTACGAAATCCCTGTCGTGACTGACCAATAATACCGTACCAGGGTAATTAGCGACAACCACTTCTAACAATTCTAATGTTTCAATATCCAAATCATTGGTTGGTTCATCCAGAATCAATAAATTACTTGGACGCAGGAACAGCTTCGCTAACAATAATCGATTACGTTCACCACCAGATAATGCTCGTACAGGCGTGCGAGCTCGTTTAGGACTGAACAAAAAGTCTTGCAAATAGCCAAGCACATGACGAGTTCGACCGTTTACCGTGACCTCTTGTTTACCATCCGCGACGGCATCCTGAACCGTTTGGTTAACATCAAGTTGTGCTCGGTGCTGGTCAAAGTAAGCGACTTCAAGATTCACACCTAGGCGCATCTTGCCCGACGTTGGCTTAATTTGCTCGGTAATAAGTTTCAGCAATGTCGATTTACCGGTACCATTTGCACCAATTAATGCGAGACGATCACCGCGCGTAATCAATAATTCGAGGTTTTTAATAATCTCTTGATGTTCAAACTGCATACCAAGTTCAAAACATTCAAACACAAGCTTGCCACTGCGTTCTCCTGTCGATAACACCATGTCGCCTTGCGTTCGCACATCTCGCCGCGCTTTGCGTTCTAGTCGTAACTTTTCAAGCGCTCTTACCCGACCTTCATTGCGAGTTCTACGTGCCTTAATGCCCTGTCGTATCCAAGTTTCTTCGTCGGCGAGCTTTTTATCAAATAATTGATTTTGCGTTTCTTCTACGTTTAAGTCGTGCTGTTTTTGTTCTAGATATTTGTCGTAATCACCTGGGTAGCTTTTTAATTGACCTCTATCTAAGTCAAGAATGCGTGTCGATAAAGAACGGATAAACGCCCTATCGTGAGATATAAACACGATCGTACCGTTAAAGCCTTTCAAAAAATTTTCAAGCCACAACACACTATCAATATCCAAATGGTTGGTCGGCTCATCCAATAGCAAAACGTCAGGGTTGGTAACCAACGCTTGTGCTAAGGCTATTTTTCGTAACCAACCACCGGATAATTGACTAACACTTTGTTCGGCATCTAATGAAAGCTTACTTAACACTTGTTCAATGCGTTGTTCATCTTCCCAGGCATTACTTTGCTCTAATTGCTCTTGTATCTTGGCAAGATCATTGATGTTTTTGTCACTAGGATCATTGGCGACTAAGGTGACCGCTTGATGATACTTTTGGATAATATTGGCATTACCTTTGAGCCCTTCAGCAACATAGTCGAAGATGCTTTGATCGCAACTTTTAGGTGGATCTTGTGCCAACATGGCGACACGAATATTATTCGAGAACACCAGTTCGCCATCATCCAATATCACACTACCGTTAATCACTTTTAGTAATGATGACTTGCCAGCGCCATTGCGGCCAACCAAACAGACGCGTTCGCCAGTATTTAATCGAAACTCGGCGTTATCTAAAATTTTGTCTTCACCAAACGCCAACTCGGCGTTAGTAATTCGAATCAGTTCCACGAATAAACTCTTGTAATTGTTGAAAATCAAATGGCCAATACAAGGCCACATGAGAAGGTAAATGCTCTAGTACAGGAATGCTAGTGGCATAGAGCTCGACTAATTTTTCATCATCGACAATATCCACCAAGCGATAGCCTTGATTGCTCAACACCATATCACATAGTGCTTGTGCATCGTCACACAAATGACAACCTTCCGTACCGTACAGGGCGTAATCTTGTTTACTCATACTTAATTGCGGGTAATTAACCAGCTATTATGAATGTGCTTGTTGCGTTTAAAATCAAAATCTAACGTCTTGCTACTTAGTTCAACGACGGTAAAGCCGTTTTCTTGCATCGCATCGAAGTCCATTTTGAAATTACGCTTGTTGTTGGTAAAGATAAGCTCACCACCATCACTCACCGATTGCATACCTGATTTAATTAAATCAACATGATCACGCTGCACATCAAACGTTGTATTCATTCGTTTCGAGTTTGAGAATGTTGGCGGGTCGATAAACACTAAATCAAATTTTTCTCGGTTTTGTGTTAACCATTGCAAACAGTCGGCCTGCACAAACTGGTATTTGTGAGTGCGTAAACCATTCGCTTCAAAATTATCTTTCGCCCAATCTAAGTAGGTATTTGACATATCAACCGTCGTTACCGACTCAGCACCACCAATAGCAGCTTGCACAGACACGGAACCAGTGTACGCAAATAGGTTTAAAACACGTTTACCCTTTGCTTTTTGAGCAACAATTTGACGAGTTTTACGATGATCTAGAAACAACCCTGTATCTAAGTAATCCCACAAATTAACTTTTAACCATGCACCGTATTCTTTAACCGTTAAATAACGTTTGGTTTTGCTTAGTTTTTGGTACTGATTTTTACCTTTTTGTTTACTACGCGTTTTTACTACGACTTTATCGATTGGAATATCTAATACTTTCGGTGCAAAGAACACGACTTCCTGTAAACGTTCTGCGGCTTTTTTCTCATCGATACTTTTTGGTGGTGCGTATTCGAAAATCACCAAATGATCATCGTAAATATCTACCGCAACGTTATATTCTGGAATATCAGCATCGTATAATCGATAACAATTTATGTCGTTTTGTTTTAACCACGACTTCATTGCTTTAACATTTTTCTTTAAACGATTTGCAAAGGCACTGTTTGCCATGTCCCCTTCACTGACGTGAGCTGGCGTACGCTCTACTTGCTTATCGTCAATGTCATATAACGCCATTTGGCATTCTAGCGGGCCATTTTTAAACTTATAACGTTTTTTAGATGAGAGTTTTAACAACGACAACATTTCAGTATTCGATGTGATTAACGCAACCTGCCAGTTTAAGAATTTCGCCTTAAATACCATGCCTAGTTCGGTAAAAGTCGCCACTAAGCCTGGAAGTGAGCTTAAACGTTCACCGTAAGGCGGGTTAAACAAAATATGGCCCGCTTTATTAAAGGTGTTTTCGAGTTTCTCCGCTCGACCGTGCTTAAATTCAATAAAATTTGCTAGGCCAGCATTACGGGCATTAATTTTTGCTGTTTTAAGTACCCTGTCATCCATATCAAAACCATACACTTTGATATCACAGGAGGCGAGTGCCTGTTCCGATTGGGCTTTCTCTTGTGCTAATACCGCATCAAACAACGGTTTATCAAAGCCATTCCAGCCTTCAAAACCCCAATATGCCCGATCAACCCCTGGACTAATTCCAGCCGCCATCGAAATAGCTTCCAGCAATAAAGTCCCCGAACCACACATTGGATCGATCAATGGTTTGCTTGTATCTGCTAACCAACCCGAACGCAACACCATGGCCGCAGCTAGGTTCTCTTTAATTGGTGCCGCCCCCGTGCTTTCTCGATAGCCTCTTTGAAATAATGCTCTACCAGAAAAATCAATATAAAACGTTACTGCATTGCGAACTAAACGCGCTTGAATACGCACGTCAGGTTGAAACTTCTCAACCGATGGTCGTTCCAATCCGACTTCACGAAAACAATCAACAACCGCATCCTTGACTGTCAGTGCACCAAATTGCGAATCTCGTATGTGCTCATTTTTACCGACAAAGTCGATAGCAAAGAATTTGTCACTATCAAATTGTTCGGTCCAATCAATGTCTTTTGCAGCATTATATAGTTCATCTTTAGTTTTGATCGGTTGAGGATCGGCTATAGCGATCAATACGCGACTCGCTAACCGTGTTTTCAAACAGATCTTAAAAGCAAGTTCCATTGATGCCTGAAAATAAACCCCTTCAGGTTTTTGTATGACTTGCTCTGCACCTAGTTCGGTAAGTTCTTGGGAAAGTAATTGTTCGATACCAAATGAGGTAAGAGCTAAATATTGATTCATAACCGCTTCCGCTATATAAGTTGGCACCGATTATAATCTATAGCTTTTCATTTGTCTTATCGCATTAGCCTAAAGAATTAATATAGAAGAAAAAACTGCGCTTAAAGTGAACAACACCCCGAAACATTCGTATATAAAAAGTACGTATGAGTAAATATCATTCACATTAACCATAATTACAAAATAATTACATGGAAAAGCTTGCAATCCATTAAGCCAATCCTTATAGTACGCTTCGTTTTCAGGCGCGGGATGGAGCAGCCTGGTAGCTCGTCGGGCTCATAACCCGAAGGTCGTCAGTTCAAATCTGGCTCCCGCAACCAATTCTCTATATGTGTATT
>NZ_JABBXG010000019.1:0-5429 GCF_012932945.1 Thalassotalea sp. Y01 | reverse complement strand
TGAGTGCTCACACAAATTGCATGATAACTAATTGTTAAAGAATTAAGCATTAGACGCATTCGCTAGTGCTTGTTGCTTCTGGGCTTGCCCGAAGCGAGATGCGCATTCTACGCAACTCAGTTTTGATGTCAACTTTTTTTTGAAATTATTTTCAAAAGTTTTGTTGGCCGTTTAGAGAAACAATCGCTTAACTAAACATATCAAAACACCCCGTTGGCCTTTGCCGTTGAAGTGGATGCGCATTTTAGGGATTTTTCAGATAAGGTCAACAGTTTTTTTGAAATAATTTGAATTTAGTGGTTTTTCGCTCAGTTCTTGTACAAAACCCTATAAATAAGGCTCTACATAGAGTTTCATTGGTTAAATACTAGCTAATTTAAGGAAGTTACAGTGCAACAGTTGTTTGCCCAAGAAACTCACTCACGTGCCTTAAGAACTGTTTAAATTGCTAACTAAACTCTATTAATTAGCAACATAATTTAACATTGAGACACACTGATAAGAAATATACAAAATCACGCCTTTTCAGTAAGTTAATGAAGACGTGTATTTATATGTTTTTAATTCGTTTTTTCAGGTTCAGGCACAGTTTCACCTTTAACCTTTTCCCTAAACCGTTGAATAACTACATATAAAGGGGGAATCAATAAAATACCGATAGATGAAGCGGCAATCATACCACCAAAAACGGCAGTGCCTACACCATTTCGACTTAGCATACCTGCACCAGAAGCAACCACTAGCGGCAATAAACCTGCAATAAAGGCAAAGCTAGTCATCATAACCGCACGAAAACGTAACCGAGCACCTTCGACTGCAGCATCAACTATAGGGACTCCTTTTTCTCGCTGCTCCTTGGCGAACTCTACTATGAGTATGCCATTTTTAGCGGAAAGTGCGATAAGCACGACGATGCCGATTTGCGCATAAAGGTTAAGCTCAAGACCAGTGATCAGCAAAGTAAACATCGCACCGAGTAATCCAACAGAGACGGATAGGATTACACCGAGTGGAATGCTCCAGCTTTCATAAAGAGCTACTAAGAATAAATAAACGAATAACAAAGCTGCTGCCAAGATTGGAGCCGTTTGTCCTGCTGCTTGTTTTTCCTGTAATGCTGTTGATGTCCATTCAAAACCATAGCCAGGCGGTAGCGTTTGTTCGGAAACTTCTTCCATTGCAATTAACGCATCACCCGATGCATAGCCTGGGGCTGGTCCTCCCATCATGGTTAGACTGCGGTTGTTGTTGTAGCGCATCACGTATTGAGGTCGCAATATCATTTCAGGTTCAGCTACCGATCGCACAGGCACCATTTCACCGCTACGGTTTTTCACGTGCAATCTAAATATGTCTTCAATTTCGTTTCGATCTTCCATTTGGCCTTGCAGGTTTACCTGCCAAGTCCGGCCAAACAAATTAAAATCATTAACATAGTAACTACCAAGCATAGCTTGTAGAGTTAAGAATACGTCACTAATTTCTACCCCCAAGGTTTGCGCTTTGCTTCTATCTATATCTAAATATATTTGCGGTGTATTGGCAGAGAATGTCGTGAACACACCTTGTAGCTGTTCATTTTGATTGGCATTAATCATCATGCTGCGACCAAGCGCAGCTAAATCAGCAGGGCTCTTACCTTGCAAATCTTGCAGCTGATATTCAAAACCTGAACCGGTACCTAGGCCCATAATAGGCGGTAAGTTAAAAGGAAATACATTGGCGTTTTGTATGGTCGCAAATTGCCCACCCAATTTAGCGATCAATTGGTGAGCATCCAATGACTCATCTTCACGTTGATCAAATGGGTCTAACACCACCACTAAAAAACCAGCGTTGGATTTAACTATGTTATCTATCAAACTAAAACCAACGACTTCAGTTACTTCTTTGACACCTTCAGTTTCCATCGCCACTTGGCCGGCTTGGCGTACCACGCTATCTGTGCGATTGACCGAAGAGCCCTCAGGTAACTGGATTTCAACCATAAATGCGCCTTGATCTTCATCAGGTAAAAAGCCACTCGGTACATTATTGGTTATTGTGGTTAAGCCAAAGAAGATAGCAATGATGGCTGGTATACTAAATATCGACACACGCACTAATCGCTTAACAACCGATACATATCCATCTCGAGCTTTATCTATTCCAGCAAATACATATTTTATCAACCCCTTTGATGGGCCATGCGATGGTTTTAGGAATAACGCACATAATGCAGGGCTTAATGTCAGAGCGTTGATAGCCGAGATAACCATAGAGCCAGACACGGCAACGGCAAATTGTTGAAACATCAATCCTGAAATTCCAGGTATAAAGGCAACCGGTACAAATACCGCGAGTAATACAGCAGTGATCGCAATGATTGGCGCAGTAATTTCCTTCATGGCAATTTTTGCCGCCTCAGCAGGACTTAAACTTGGATCTTTTTCCATTACCGCTTCTACGTTTTCGACAACAATAATGGCATCATCAACAACAATACCAATGGCAACCACTAAGGCGAGTAAAGACACTGTATTAGCAGTAAACCCGAAGGCCAGCATAACGACAAACGCGCCTAAAATTGATACCGGCACTGCAATGATGGGAATAATCGTCGCTCTTAAATTACCAAGAAACAGATAGACAACGATAACGACTAAACCTAATGCTTCAACCAATGTGTGCTGAACTGATTCAATGCTCTCCTCGACAAAACGAGTTGTATCGTAAGTGATGGTGTAATCCATTCCTTGCGGAAAACTTTCAGCAGCTTGCTCCATAACTTGTTTTACCGCTTCTGAAGCCGCGATCGCATTAGCTCCTGGCGCTTGATAAATGCCTAAAACCGCGGTTGATCCACCTTGAAAGCGACCATAAGCATCTAAAGATTTGCCACCTAATTCGGCATGGCCTATATCTTTTATGCGCACAAACGAGCCATCGTTGTTTGCTCTAACAACGACATTATCAAATTGTTCTGCATCGGTTAAGCGGCCTGTGGTTTGAATATTTAACTGGAAATCCTGATCATCTGTCATAGGTTGGGCACCTATACGACCGACGGCAGCTTGTAAGTTTTGTGACTGTAAAGAAGCAACAACTTCGGCAATGGTAAGCTTGTAGCTGGTTAATTTATCTGAATCTAACCAAATCCTCATGCTGTAATCTATACCATATAGGTAAACATCACCGACACCAGGTACGCGTTTTAGGTTGTCAAGTAGGTTTATATTGGCATAGTTACTTAGAAATAACGTATCAAAGCTTTCGTCAGGAGAGTTTATAGCCACCATTTGCATCAATGCTGATGACTTTTTCTTTACGTTTACACCATTACGCTGCACTTCAGATGGCAATTGTGCTTCGGCCAAATCGACTTTGTTTTTGGTATTTACTGTGTTTATGTCAGCGTCGGTACCTACCGCGAATGATCCCAACATTGTATAGCTACCGTCACTACTGCTCGTCGACTTCATATACAACATGTTGGATACGCCAACCACCTTTGATTCAATGGTTTGCGCTACCGTTTCTTCGACTACTTCAGCACTAGCCCCGGGGTAAAACGCAGTTACCTCAACCTGAGGTGGAACAATATCAGGAAATTGAGCAACGGGTAGCGCTTGTAAAGAAATGACACCTGCGATTGAAATCACCAAGGAAATAACAATAGCGAATCGCGGTCGATCAATAAAAATATCAGAAATCATCTTTCTACTCCGCTGAAGCCATATTAGGATTTACGACGACTCCTGGTCTTACTTTTTGCACACCTAAGGTTATTACTTTTTGCCCTTCTTGAAGACCGTTTTTAATAACTACTTTACCTTGCACCGTGGCTCCCGCTTCAATGCGCTGCACTACGACTTTATTTTCATCATCAACTAACAGCACATAACGACCTTGTTGATCGAATTGCACCGCTGACTGCGGTACGGTAATTTCGCTTCTCGGGTTTTGTTCTTGCAACTCAACATTTACCAGTTGTTGATGCACTAAAACACCATCGGGATTATCAAACTTTGCACGCACTAATAACGTATCTGTTGTGGGATCTGCAACGACGTCAATAAAGTCTAACTTACCAATTCGTTGATAATAACTGCCGTCAGCCATTTTCACTCGTACCTCGATTTGCTCAGGCGTGATACCAGTTTTGGCACTTGAATGGGTCATTAATTCTCTTTGCGTAATTGGAAACGTAACGTATGAAGGATCTTGACTGACAACCGTGGACAGCGCTTTTGAAGATGGACCAACAAAGTCACCTACAGAATATGGTGATAAACCTATTTTGCCACTAATAGGCGCTTTAATATCGGTGTAACTAAGATTCAATTCAGCGGTGCGTAATGCTGCTTTTTGTGAAGTTATCTCACCGTTAACTTCTATAAGGTTTGCTTCAGCAATATCAAGTTGCTCTTGAGAAATGGCTTTGGTTTTTACCAGTTTTGCTCTTCTGTCTCGTTCGATTTGTGCTAGTCGACGCGCACCTCGAAGTTTTTCAAGCGCACCTTTAACTCGTTCTACCTCTGCGATATAACTGTCTTTTTCGATAACAAACAGCAATTCACCGGCTTCAACTTGGGCCCCCTCACTTTTCAGCCTCTCTAATAAAAACCCTTGAACCCTTGCTGTTAACTCAACCGCATCTACCGCCTCAACTCGACCGTTGTAGGTTACCGAACGCTTAACATTCGATTTACCAACCTCAATAACAGTTACCGAAGGTGGCGGCGTAGTCCGTGCTCCTTGTTGAGAGTCCTTGCAACCAAAAGAAAAAAGCAACCATAAGATCAATAGAGACTTAATGGCGACAGATAATGAACTAAACATAGTCCAATCTCCTTGTTAGTGAATAGATGCAATCGAATTTCGATTTGATTGAATACATTACGTCGAGATGATGAAAGCCCAATTAACTTAATAGTGCTGATGATTATTAACACTTATTAAAGAATAGGAAATGTAAGTAAATTCACAAATTTTTATCTAAAAAGAAGAGTGTTAAGTCTTTGTAGATACGCATTAGAATGATTTTTTAGATTAGAAAAGCACAAAAGCCCGCTGCAATAGCGGGCTTTCTTAAACGTGGTGGAGGGAGGTGGATTACTAAATGCCTCTATGCATTTAAACCTTAAGGTTGTACTTCGTACGTTCTAAATTGCTCCAGACAATTTGGTTGAACCTATGGATCTCATCCACATGCTTTAAAACCACAAAAGCCCGCTGTAATAGCGGGCTTTCTCAAACGTGGTGGAGGGAGGTGGATTCGAACCACCGAAGGCGGAGCCGTCAGATTTACAGTCTGATCCCTTTGGCCACTCGGGAACCCCTCCAAAAATTGGAAGCCTGGCGATGACCTACTCTCACATGGGAACTCCCACACTACCATCGGCGCTACTTCGTTTCACTTCTGAGTTCGGCATGGGATCAGGTGGTTC
>NZ_JABBXG010000018.1:0-14920 GCF_012932945.1 Thalassotalea sp. Y01 | reverse complement strand
TGATTTGGTTACAAACCAAACCTTAAAAAAGAGCGCTTAGGCGCTCTTTTTTGTTTTAAGATATGGGCAACTTCACGGTATTCCGTGATGACCGAACAGGGGCCAAAACCCACTTGCAAATAAGCACCGTCACAAATATACAACCTTGATCCATGAAGCTATTTGCATTAGCACATTCTGTGCGTCATTGCGGCGAAGGCCGCAATCTCCTGACGCGAGCAGTGGCTCTATAAAAATGGCATTAAATGATCTCAGAATATAAATCTCGCCAATTGGGGTTTGAAACCTACATCATCATGTTGTTTATTACCTAAATCTTAATTATCCTGTCACTCAGCGTATGTTAATGCCATAGTATGTGCTTTTCCGGTAAGCTCGCATAGCAAAGGCTATATAACACTTACGTCGTTTAGTTCTGCAATCATCTAAAATTCTTTCTGTGTTAGCGGCATTACAAAAGCGACGTGATGACACCACTTTAAAAGGAAATCTGCAATGCACATTCAACGTGTTGAACGTTTAAATGAAAATCTATTAGTGACTTTCTCTGATGAGCAAACGGGCAAGTTTAGTTTGTTTTGGTTAAGAGATCACAGTACCGATGCAACAAGCCTTAATACCAGTACATTACAGCGTGATGTGGAGACCTTTGCTTTACCAGATTGCCCTGAAGTGGCAAATGTTATTATTGGCGATACTGGTGCGACGCTAGAATTACATTGGCAAGACGATAATGTCAGCAGTGTTTTTGCCGCAGATTTCTTATATCAAATGGCGTTCAACCCGGTTACTCCACCGACGTATGAGGTGTGGGACAGTGATTTACAAGACCAAGTCGCCAATTTTGATTTCAATGACGTAACAGAAAGTAGCGCTGGTTTTTTACCGGTTCTTGACGCTATTGAAAAGCATGGCCTAGTGACATTTTCAGGCATGCCTAATGATATGCAAGCCACAAAAAAACTGTTAGAGCAAGTCGGTTATATTCGTGAAACCGTATTTGGTGGTTTATGGGATTTCTCGAACAATGAAGCGCACAGTGATAGCGCCTATACCAGTGTCGGTATTGGATTACATACCGATGGTACCTACACCATAGATCCGCCGGGTCTGCAATTGTTGCACTGCTTAGCGTTTAATGGCGAAGGTGGTTTTAATCAGTTCGCAGACGGTTTTAAAGTCGCGCAAACCATCAAAGATGAAGACCCTGAAGCGTACCAATTGCTTACCCAAATACAGGTGCCTGCTCATTATTTAGAACCAGGCATACAGCTTAGAGCGGAACATTGCGTCGTAACCGAGAATAGCCAGGGGCAGTTTAAACAAATTTGTTTTAATAACTACGATCGCAGCCCGTTTATGTTGGCGCCTGCACAGCAAAGAGCGTTTTACAAAGCTTACGGTCGTTTTCAGCAATTGATTAATGATCCAGCCTTCCAAGTCAACTTTCAATTGCAACCCGGTCGAGCGGTGTGGTTCGATAATTGGCGTGTCATGCATGCACGAACTGCGTTTAGCGGTTTCCGCCACTTAGCAGGTGGTTATACCAATCGTGAAGACTTTATTAGTAAGATACTAACGTTAAGAGAGCAAACGCCTTGGCAACAATAACCCGTATGGCTCGTATTAAAATGAAAAGCGACCACGACTCATAAGCCTTTTGCCTGTGTAATTTATTATTGAGAACCCTATGCATAGCTATCAACAGTTTTATATCAATGGCCAGTGGCAAACGCCTGCTAATGAAAATCAGAGCATTGCCGTTATCAACCCTGCCAATGGTGAGCAAATAGCGAAAACTGCAAGTGCTGACTTGGCCGATGTTGATAGTGCTATCAGCGCGGCTAAAAAAGCTTTCCCAGAATGGTCAAGAACGTCTTCACAGCAGCGAAAGCAACTAATAGTGTCGATAGCTGATGAAATGCAGAATCGCTTTGAGGATCTCTCTCAGGTGATTTCACGAAGTATGGGCTGTCCTATTCACCAAGCTAGAGAAGTGCAAGTTCAAGCATCCATTGATGCGTTTCGAGAATTTGCCGACATGACCGATTATGTTGATGAAGCAGAGCAATTAGAGCTGGTCACTCATTTTAAAGTACCTATTGGTGTCTGTGTATTAATAAACCCGTGGAATTACCCATTATCGCAGCTAGTTGGAAAATTAGGTCCGGCTATGGCGACTGGTTGCACCGTGGTTGTTAAACCATCTGAACAAACGCCGCTGCAAGATTTTATTATGGCTGAAATATTTGCCAAAGTCGGAGTCCCTGCCGGGGTATTTAATGTCATCAGCGGCTATGGTCACAAGATTGGCCATCATTTATGTGCTCATGCTGACGTAGATATGGTGTCGTTTACCGGCTCAACTGCCGCAGGTGTAAAAGTTGCGCAAGCATCAGCACCTACCATTAAGCGCGTTTGCCAAGAGCTAGGCGGTAAATCTGCAATGATTATCACTGAAGACGCTGATCTAGAAACAGCGGTAACCTTTGGGGTTGGCGATGTGATGTTTAACTCAGGGCAAACCTGTAGTGCGTTGACGCGCATGTTGGTACCTCAAAGTCGCTACGACGAGGCAGTAGCACTTGCCAAAAACGTAGCCGAGCAAAATATTGTCGGCGACCCGTTAAACGAAAAAACCACGATGGGGCCATTAAGTTCTTTAGCGCAAAAACAACGTGTGCTCGATTATATTCATACGGGTATCAAAGAAGGGGCTCGAATCGTAACCGGTGGTACCGAGACAAGTCCGTCGTTACAAAATGGCGCATACCTTATGCCAACCATTTTTGCTGATGTTAGCAATGAGATGACCATAGCTCAACAAGAAATCTTTGGTCCGGTTCTATGTATTATCGCTTATGAAAATGAGCAGCAGGCTATTGAGATGGCCAACGACAGCATATATGGCTTAGCGTCTGCGGTTTTTGCCAAAGATAACCAATCGGCGATCCACATTGCGCGAAAAATTCGAGCCGGACAATGCTATATCCAAGGTGGCTATTTTAATACGCAAGGTGCCTTTGGTGGTTTTAAGCAATCCGGTAACGGCCGTGAATGGGGACGTGAAGGGCTGCGTGAGTACGTTGAATTACAAGCGGTGTTTTCCAGTTAAACCATTGTAACTTGTCAACGATTAAAACACTGCCAATAGGGCTTTAATCGTTGATATTTCTTTAGAACAAATCATTGTCAATTCAATGATAATCGAGCCAGCTAGATATTTTCTTTGTTTTTTTTATGTGATAGTTTTTACCTACGATTAACATTCAGGGAAGAAAATGAACAAATTTCTCTCAGCGTTACTATTTGTATTCTCATACGGCGTAGTAGCTCAAGACCTTTTATCTATTGAAGCCTTTGGCAGTTTACCTAAAACCAGCATGATGCGCGTATCACCTAGTGGTGATCGTATCGCCTATCGCGTTGCCGATGCGAGCGTCGATAAAGATTTCTATATGGTCTATGACCTTAAGCAAAAAAAATCTGTGGCGGCAATAGATCTTAGCGCCATTCGCCCATCGACGGCCTACTTTGTTGATGAGGATCACCTTATTTTGGTTGCCGAAGAAAACGCTAAGTTATGGGGCTATCGTGGTCGCCATGATGTCAGTGCAGCGTTTTCCTACAACATCAGTGACAACTACCTAAAACAGTTATTACAACGTGGTAATGGCATTTACGAAGGGCAAACCGCCATTGGTCGTGTTGTCGGTGTGTCTACAGATGCGAAATCGGTTTATATGCCTGCTTGGGAAAACGCCGGAAATTTTAATTTATTTGCCAGTAAATTAGACAGTAAGAAAAAGCCTAAGCGCGTTGCGAAAGGCAGAACCGATAGCATTGATTTCTTTGTGCATAACGACCAAGTAGTCGCTCGTGAACGTTTTAATGATAGAGACAACACCCATAGGATTGAAGTTTATGAAGATGGAGATTGGCGAGCAATATTTCGTCAGGAGGAAGTGGAATTACGCACTAAATCCTTCGTAGGTTTGACAGCAGATATCAAGCATCTAGTGATGTTGCAGCATAATGCGAATGGTCGTGTTGCTTACTACACTATGGCGCTTGCCGATGGCAAAATAGCCGGTCCGTTATTTGAACAACAAGATAAAGATGTCGAGTACGTGTTATCCGATATCAATCGCATCGTTTACGGTGTGCGCTATTCCGGTTTTACCCCAAGTTACGACTTCTTTGATGCGACAATTAAAAAGACCATTGACGACGTCGTCGCTATGATGCCGGATAACTCGGTGACTTTAATTGATCATACCCCTGATTGGAAAAAGATGATTTTTCTCGTCGAAGGCAATGGCAGCGCCGGTGATTACTACATGTATGGCAGCGACGGCTTTAGCTTTTTAGCCAGCCAGCGCCCGGACATTCCAGGTGAAAAAGTCAGTCAAATATTTCAAACCAAGATCAAAGCTCGTGACGGTTTAAAAATTCCAACGCTGTTAACTTTGCCAAATAGCGAATTGAAAAACTTGCCAGCAATCATGTTACCTCATGGTGGTCCAGAGTCCTATGACACCATTCATTTTGATTGGTTAGCACAATTTTTTGCCAGTCGTGGTTACTTGGTTATTCAACCACAGTTTCGTGGTTCCGACGGCTTTGGCTCCGAGTTTAAACACAAAGGTCGCGGCGAATGGGGTCGTAAAATGCAGGATGATTTGACCGATACCATACGTACATTGGTTAAATCTGGCTATGTGAACAAAGACCGTATATGTATTGTCGGTGCAAGTTATGGTGGCTATGCCGCGTTGGCTGGCGCCGCGTTTACCCCAGATGTATATAAATGTGCAGTATCGATTAATGGTGTGGCCGACATCAAGCGTATGATGCGAGATGAGAAACGCGATTATGGTTCTGATCATTGGGTTGTTGCTTATTGGCAGAAAGTGATTAGCGAGGGCAATGTTGCAGATGATCACTTAGAGCAAATTTCGCCAATTAATCATGTGAGTAACATTAAAATCCCAGTTATGCTTATCCATGGAGAACATGATGAAGTGGTGCCTGCTCATCAATCAGAAAACATGGCGGAAGAACTTGAAGACAATAGTCGCTCAGTACAATACCTTGAGTTGGAAAAGGGTGACCATTTCTTAAGTAATGGTAGTAACCGTATGAAAGCCTTGAAGGCTATTGATAAATTTATCAGCGAAAACATCTAGTTTATTGGCTGTGTTATTATAAAAATGCCCGAGTGACTCAACTCGGGTATTTTTGTTTTAAAGCATTCGCTTATTGGGAGTAAAAATCACCGCCTAATCGTGGCACCAATTCGCCCCTATTAACCATTATATTTACCGCACTTTGAACCTGAGCTACATTGTGTTCAAATTTTTCATCTGCTAACCAGTCATTGGAAATGTGTTCAACTGAGCCCATGGCATTTGGATGCACTGCCAAATAATCGAGAATCCCTGCCTGAACTTCGTTATGTAAATCGTGAAGCTTCATGTCTAAGCCCTACAAGCAAAAATGGGTAAAGTAATTTTAGTTAATAGATGTCTTATGATCGAATAAAAAGCACAATAAAAACGTCGCAAATACAGCTATATTTAAATAAGTCAAAGATGTCATATAGATACATCAGCAAAGCACAGAGAGTGAATTGAACAATGACACAGCACAGCGCGAACATAACGGTATTTTACGACGCAGCCTGCCCAAGTTGTGTTAACGACAGGCGCTTGTATCAGCGCTTAGCGGGAGCCGGTGGTCGGTCGGTGCATTGGTTTGACATCACAGGCCAAGACGAGGCATTACAAAAACTTGGTATCGACCCATTAACCGCCTTGACTGAATTACATGTACAAAACGAACAAGGTGTTATTATCGCTGAACTCGATGCCTATATATTGTTGATGAGTCGAGTTGTTTGGTTACGGCCATTGGCATTGTTTATTGGCCTACCACTGATCAAGCCAATGTTGTCGCGACTATATCATCAAAGAGTCATGAAACGCTTAAAACATAGCGGCCGTATTTGACGGTTAGCAAACTATGCTAATGAATTTATAGTTCATTTAATCTATCCTTATGAAAATAATAATATTTTGAGAGCCATATGAGTCTTTTAACTATTTTTCGCCAGCCTTTGTCATGGCTGCTGTTTAGCGCGCTAGCTGCATTTAATAGCTATGCAGAAACGGTTAAAGTTGATGTGATTTATGCCAAATCAAATGATAACCAAAGTCAGTTAACTCTTAGTGGCACAGTCGAAGCCAAACAAAACGCCAATTTAGCCAGTTTGCAATCTGGTTTAATTGCTACCCTATTTGTTGAGGTTGGTGACAAGGTTGACAAAGGGCAAAGATTATTAACACTGGATGCAAAGCTCGCCGCGCTAAATTTAGCGCAAGCGCAAGCGGATATTGATGCTGCGAATGTTGAAATGCAAGAAGCACAGCGCCTCTACAATGAAGTAGTGACCCTCTCAAAACAGCAACTTGTTGCCGAAACTCAGTTACAAGAAAGAAAAGCGGCGGTAGCGACAACCAAAGCCAAGGTAACCCGCTTGCAAGCCGAGCGAGATTTACAACAAGAAATCCTTAATCGCCATACTTTGTATGCACCTTTTGCAGGCGTAATCGCTAAACGACATGTCGATGTCGGCGAGTGGGTAACCCAACAAAGTCCAATATTTACCCTGATAGAACAAAATAATTTGCGCGTTAATTTGGCCATCCCGCAAGAGTACTATGGTCAATTAGCTGACAATCATCGAGTCGCAGTGACCATCATCCCAGACTTTGAAGGTGCGCCAGCAATTGATGCCACGTTAGACCGCTTAGTCGCGGTGTCGAATAATACCAGTCGAACGTTAACGGCATATGTTAATTTGTCGAATGACACGCCTTTATTGGCGGGTATGTCAGCAACGGTGAAAGTGCATTTGCCATCGCAACTTGAACCCATTGTTTGGCTTCCTAAAAGTGCGGTTAAACAACACCCTGATGGCGGCTTTAGTATATTCTCGGTTGTAGAACAAAAAGCGAAGCGCTATTTGGTTAAAGTGGTCAAACAGCAAGATAATCAAGTCGCGGTAACCGGTGCACCCAGCGGTCAAGCATTTATCGTCTCTGGCATTGAGTTATTAAAAGATGGTGATGTATTGCAGGTCAATAAAGTACAGGATACGCCGCTATGATTGAAGCCACGGTAAAACGCGGTATTCTCGTTGCCGTTATTGTCTCAATCAGTTGTATTTTAGGTCTAGTTTCTGCGCTGAATATTCCGGTGCAGATGATCCCTGATTTAGAAGTCAGAACCATTACCGTGCAAACCGGCTGGCCAGGGGCGACACCGCAAGATATTGAAAAAGAAATTCTTATTGAACAAGAGCGTTACTTGCGCAGTCTGGAAAACCTCAAGCGCATGGTGTCTTATGCCGAAATGGGCACCGCAGAAATACAATTGGAGTTTCCGTTTGGCGTTAATGTCAATGATGCCCTGATTCGCGTTAATAATGCCTTAAGCCAAGTACCGTCATATCCCGAAAATGTGGACCAGCCAAGGATCTTTTCCAGTTCATTTTCTGGGAATGCCTTTATGTTTTTCGTCCTTAAGCCTTTACCGGGTAACCCACTCAATTTAGATGTCGATTTGCTGAGAGATTTTGCTGATGACTATGTGCGTCCTCGAATGGAGAGTATCGATGGTGTCTCTGAGGTTGCTATACGCGGTGGCGCTCAACGTCAAATTCAAATTAAGATTGACGCTACGAGATTAGCGCAACGTGGCATCAGTTTAACGGAACTGCGCAATGCAATTCGTAATCGCAATAAAGACGCATCGGCTGGCGATATTGAAAGTGGCAAAAGTCGTTATTTACTTCGCGTTATTGGCCGTTTTGAGCATCTTGATGAGCTTGAAAACTTAATCATAAAACGCAGTGACAATGCCAATATTTTGCTAAAAGATGTGGCGTCGGTAACTTTAGATCATTTTGAAACCCGCAGTTTATCGTTTAGCGATGGCGAGCGGACATTAAGCATGTCGGTACGCAAAGAAAGCGGCTCAAATGTCATTGCTATTAAAGAGGCGATGTTACAGGTGATCGACGAGCTAAATCGTGATTTACTGGCGCAAAATGGCTTGCTATTAAAGCTGACTAGCGATGACGTCAAATACGTTAAAAGCTCGTTGCAAAATGTGTGGGTGAACCTATCCCTTGGTGCCTTGCTCGCGACATTAGTGATGTTCTATTTTTTACGATCTGGCAAAGCGACTTTGGTAGGGGTGATTGGTATTCCAATTTGTACCATCGCCGCGTTTTTAGCACTGATGATGTTTGGCCGCACTATCAATGTTATCTCGCTAGCTGGTATCGCTTTTGCTATTGGCATGACGGTGGACAATACCATCGTTGTACTCGAGTCGATTGTACAGGCTAAGAAAAAAGGCGTGAGTAAAAGTGCCGCAGCGATTCAAGGGGTCAAAGATGTATGGCCAGCGGTACTGGCCTCAACCACCACGACGGTGTTGGTATTTGCGCCTATTTTGTTCGTTGAGCAAGAAGCGGGTCAGCTCTATTCAGATATCGCTATTGCAATCTCTGGCGCCATTATTGCGTCGATGTTGGTGGCGATATTTGTGGTGCCAGTTACCTTGGCAAAATTAAGCAAACGAGAAGACCTAAAACAAGGTCGACAATTTACCCTGTCGAAAAATTGGTTAAAATTTTCCGGTTTGTTTATTCAAAATCGCAATAGGGCACGGGTATCGGTTGCGGTATTCATTGTCGCCATTATGGGTAGCGCGTATGTGCTAATGCCTGCGGCTGAATATTTGCCAGAAGGGGAAGAGCCTAAAGCGTTTTCTATGATGATCGCGCCACCTAATTACAATTTGTCGGAAATGCAGCGGATTGGTGATGAGTTACGTGTCTTTTTTGATGGCTATGTTAATGCCGACGAAACTGACTTTCTTGAAGGCCGCAGCAATATGCCACCATTGGCGTATTATTCGATGTCGGTATCTATTGGTAATATTTGGTTTTTGAGTGCGCCAGTCGATCCAGCTTATATTGGCGAGATGATGGACGCGATTACCACTAAATTTCGAAGTTATGACAAAATGCGTGCGTTTTCTGCACGTGGCTCGATTATCTCTAGTAATGACGGTGGTACACGTGCGGTTGCGATTGATATTGCTGGTAGCGATATAGTCGAATTATATACAGCCGCGGATGCAGTATATAAACAAGCTAATGCATTCTTTGATAACCCACAGATAAATTCACAACCGGGCTCACTCACGTTAGACCAGCCTTTGATTGAGATTAAACCTCGATGGCATCGATTGGCCGAGCTGGGTATCGATAATAGTGACTTTGGTTATGCGGTCGCGGCAATGAGTGATGGCGCTTATGTGGATGAGTTTATTCTCAACGATGATAAAGTCGATATCTTCATGTTTAGTGGTGCTGGTAACCGTCAGAATTTAGACAAGCTGGCCAATACACCGATTGTCACGCCGCAAGGCCAAGTATTGCCATTGAATGCGCTTGCTGATTTACGTGAAAGCCAAAACAGTAACTCAGTGCGTCGTGTTGATGGCAAACGTACCGTTACGGTATATATCATTCCTCCTCGTGATGTTGCACTCGAAACAGCAGAGAGTATTGTACGTGACCAGTTATTACCTGAACTTTGGCGCCAGGGTAGTATTGCTCAAGGTGTGAAAGTTGCTATTAGCGGCGCAGCCGATCAACTCGAAGCAACCAAAGCGTCGTTATCAGGCAATTTCCTTATCGCCTTGGCATTATGTTATTTATTACTGGTGGCTATCTTTAGTCATTGGCGCTATCCATTATTTATTCTCGCAACCGTACCATTGGGTATGGCTGGCGGATTGCTCGGGTTGGTGTCTGTTAATGGTGTAAATGCGATATTGGCGTCAATGGGCATACCTGCATTTCATCAACCGTTCGATATGATCACCATGCTCGGCTTTTTGATTCTGTTGGGAACGGTGGTCAATAACCCGATACTGATTGTTGATCAAACGCGACGATTAATTGTCGATCAAGGGGTGCAAGTGCAGGCAGCGGTTAAACAAGCACTTGAGAAACGCCTCAAGCCAATATTAATGTCTACCGCTACGACAATTTTTGGTCTCGCGCCATTGGTATTGATTCCAGGCGAAGGTACTGAGCTGTATCGTGGTGTTGGCGTGATTGTAATGAGCGGCATTTTGGTTTCGACACTGTTAAGTATCACATTTTTACCGGCGTTGTTGATTGCCGTGGTGAGCGATAAGCACAGAGATCCAGAGCAAAGCCAAGACGTTATAGCGCAAAGCACTTAGTTAGCTATTAATGTCATAGACGCTCATTGTAAAGTCATCTAACATGGGCGGTCATAACACTATGGTTGAAACAATTAATGCAGACCACACTAAATATTGAAGAACTGAGAGCCAATGCTCGTCAAGCTGGCGATTTATTGAAAGCGCTAAGCAACGAAAATCGCTTGTTAATACTTTGCCATTTAGGTGAAAAAGAGATGTCTGTTGGCGAATTGAATCAATGCATCGATTTAAGCCAATCAAGCCTGTCGCAACACTTGGCAAAGCTGCGCCAAGAAGGCTTGGTTAAAACTCGACGCGAGTCGCAAACTATTTATTACTCTATTGCCAATGATGTTGCGATAAAACTGATTCAATTTCTGCAGAAAGAATTTTGCCAATAACCAACCGCATACTATGAAAAAAGGGCCTATTGATGGCCCTTTTTTATTGCCATATAAAAATAATTTGCTAACACCTTGTTTTAGATCAAGAAAGCGTAAATAATATTGTAAATGAGATTGATTCGTATTTAGGTTTGTGTTTAAATACGCGCCATTAAACAAAAACAACATTTTAATTTCAAGCGAGTAACAAATGAAAGCGGCAAAATTCATCAAACCAAGTGTTATCTCCCTAGCTGTTTTAGGTGCTATGTCGAACATAGCAGTTGCTAACGATAAAGTTGAAGATATCGAGTTAGTAACGATTTTCTCAAAAGCTAACCCGGTAAATGACGTACCTGGTTCTGCCCACATGATTAACTCAGAAGAGCTGGAAAAGTTTGAGTACACAGATATCATGCGTACGTTAACGTCGATTCCTGGCGTGTATGTTTTGGAAGAAGACGGTTATGGTTTGCGTCCAAATATTGGTATGCGTGGTACGGGTCAAAACCGTAGTGAAAAAGTTACCATTATGGAAGACAACGTATTGGCAGCCCCTGCACCTTACGCGGCGCCTTCGGCCTACTACTTCCCTACCTCTGGTCGTATGACTCAGGTTGAAGTTCTTAAAGGTACTTCAAGCGCCATGTATGGTCCACGTACCACTGGTGGTGTTGTTAACATGCTATCTCGTCAAATCCCGGAAGAAGCATTTGCTGGCCAAATCAAGGGTAATGTTGGTGAAGACGGCTACGGTAAATTGCACGCTTATGCTGGCGGTAAAGGCGATAACGTAAGCTCAGTAATGGAACTGTTCCGTTATCAAGCTGATGGTTTCAAAGATATCAATCACAGTGACCGTGACACCGGCTTTGTTAAAAATGATGTATTAGCGAAAGTTCGTTTTAATACTGACGACAATGCCAAGTACTACCAAGAACTTGAATTTAAAGTTAAGTATTCAGATGAAGATTCTGATGAAACATACATGGGGCTAACTGAAGCGGATTATAAAAGTGATCCTTACTCACGTTACTCAGCATCACAGTTAGATAACATGAGCACTGAGCACAAGCAGTTGCAGGTGAATCACTACATCGCATTAACCGAGCGTTTCAGTTTTACGACTAACGCTTATTACAACGACTTTCACCGTAACTGGTACAAGACTAGCAAGATTGATGGTATGAGCTTGGGTTCTGGTGGCGTTGAAGCAGCGGCGATGTTCGATAACAATCCATCTGTTGAATCTATCAGTGTCGATGTTAAAGCAAATAATCGTGACTATTTATCACAAGGCGTGCAAACCGTTTTGAATGCTGACTTTAACAATCACCAAGTCAAATTCGGTGCCCGTTATCATGAAGATGAAATGGATCGTTTCCAGTGGGTTGATAAATACGACTTAAACAGCAACTACGAGATGAATCTAGTTGATGCTGGTGTACCAGGTAGCGACTCTAACCGTATCGACAGCGCAGAAGCGGTCGCACTATTTGTTCACGATGAATGGACCATTGGCAACTTCGTAATTAATGCAGGCCTTCGTTACGAAGATATGACCATCAAGCGTAAAGACTGGGGTAAAAACGACAGTGGTCGTGATATGGACCCTAGCCGCAAGAAGAACGACGTAGACGTAGTTTTGCCATCATTAGCGTTAACCTACAAACTGACTGATGAATTAATCTTATTAGGTGGTGTGCAAAAAGGTTTCGCGCCTCCAGCGCCAGGTAATGAAGAAGCAGAAGACGAGGAAAGTGTAAATTACGAATTCGGTGCGCGTTACATCACTGATAACTTGCACGCTGAAGCGATTGCTTTCTACTCAGATTACGAAAACATGCACGGTAACTGTACCGCTAGCCAAGGTTGTGATGAAGATAACATTGGTAACCAGTACAACGCAGGTGAAGTTGAAATTAGCGGTCTGGAAATTAAACTAGGTAACAGTTTTGACTTCGGTAGCTTCGCTATCCCGGTTGATTTAGCCTATACCTTTACTGAAACTGAATTCCAAAACTCGTTCTCATCAGGTCTTGATACTTGGGGTGACGTAACCGAAGGTGATGAATTACCTTACGTTCCGGAAAATCAGCTACAACTTACCGTTGGTGTAGAACTGGATAGCTTCCGTGCTGACGTGCTAGTTCGTTACATGGATGAAATGCGCACCACTGCTGGTCAAGGCGACATTGCCGATGATGAAGTGATTGATAGCCGCACGGTTGTTGATTTAGGTGCTCACTACAATCTAACTGATGCACAAAAAGTGTCGTTAACAGTTGATAACGTGTTGGACGAAGAATACATGAGCAGCCGTGTTCACGGTTCAATCATGGTAGGTAAGCCACGCACGGTAACCGTGGGTTATAGCTACTCATTCTAATCGTTAATTAGAACAAATAAAAAGCGCCTTTGCTGTTAAGCTTAGGCGCTTTTTTATGCCCTCTCGTTTTACTTAAATCCGGCTACTCAAAACCAAACCGCCAGACGTCGTTGTCGACCCGATTAAAGTTAAACTCTGGAAGTGTACCTGGAAAACCTGGTGGTAAAAAGAACACCTCTCTATCACCACCAAAACTAAATATGGCTTGTTCGCCGGTTCGCCAGTTGCGATATTCAACAATATCAAAATCGTATTTTATGATGTCGGTGCCAGCACTAGGGTCAAAGTCTGAATACGCAGCGTTCCAAGCACCGGTTTGTAAGGAATTCCAATCTTTGCCGTCGCTACTTACCCAGACTCTAGGTGGATTAAATGGAATACCAAAACCACCGAAGCAGGCCATTTTGCCGTAGAGAACACCGCATTGATGCCCTGGTCGTGGTGACCATTGCGCCGCATCGGTTACTTTCGTCCATTTTCTACCGTTACGAGATTTCCAGACATCATTGAGGTAAGGCAGGTTGCCTTGCGCATCGGGCAAGAAGCCAAATTCACCACCAAGCAAATAGATATAACCGCCTTTGACCAAAGTCGCACCTCCCGCGCGTTTTGACCAAGGGGCATCGCTGCTTTCTAGACGCCAATGCACGCCATTACCACTACTCCAGACATCATTAAAGTATTCACGTGGCGGAGGACCGTTAGGATCCGGGTTTGGGTTTTGGCAGGATGTTGGATCTATGATGGCGCAGTCGTCGTTAGCGGAACCACCGAATACGTAAATGCGATTATTAAGCACTTCAACCATTAAGCCGGCACGTCCTTGCCAAGGCGCATTAGCTGTCATTTGCTGCCACTTTTTACCATCTTTTGAGCGCCACACGTCATTGAAGAAATCCGATGCTGGGATTATTTGCGGGCAGGCTGGTGATTCAACGGGGATGCCAGGCACGGCGCAGGCAGGTTTAAAATTTTGGCCGCCAATAAGGTACATGTAATTACCCTTAGTCACCACTTTAAAATACGCTCGCGCAGGCCAAGGTGACTGCTCACTATTACTTTGTACCTGTTGCCAACTGCTGCCTTTGTTATAGCTAACCCAGACATCGTTATAAAGGATGCTTTCATTCGGGAATCTCGGTTCAAGAACCGGTGAGCGACCGCCCATCAAGTAGAATTTCCCTCTCAGGTTCACAACTTGTAATCCAGCGCGTTTTGCCCATTCTGTTTCGTATTGAATGGTTTGCCAAGTGGCTTGGTTTAAGTCTCGTTGCCAATTACTGTGTCGTTTGTGCACACCACGCTTTTTATGTTTCGTTGAGCTGGGGCGAGCAGCAGATTTGCCAACCACGTACTTTTGCATCGCGACGTCATCGATATGAGCAAATTGGGTATATTGAAAAATAGATTTGGCGTTAGCGGTGGCGTGACAGCAGCCCAATACCAACAAGAATAGTAAAGTCGAGCGAAGCATCTTAGTGTCCTTTGTTTTTGTTAAGTAAACATACAAAGGCATGACAAGGCATCAGTTTATTATTAAAATGGCTGAAATACAGTCTTGAAATAACCTAATATCGAGTCTTGTTAACCATAGGACAAAACTATCAATGTTTAAAGTTTATGATAGAGAATAGTGGTTTACTGTATTTTTTTATCGTTACGACATTGCAGGTTTTTCTGCCCATACACAAAGTTCTTAAACAATAAGAAAGGCCGCTTACGCGACCTTTTTCAAAAACGTTAGAAGTTATTATTACTTCTTAGCCGCTTTTGTTAATAGCTTCTTTAACTTCAGCGATAACCGTTTCAGCTATTTCAGGGCATATATGTCTAG
>NZ_JABBXG010000017.1:0-16671 GCF_012932945.1 Thalassotalea sp. Y01 | reverse complement strand
CCTCGCTACAGTAAAAAGATTGCTAATAGAACGGATACTATTTGATAATTTCATTCGTCTGAAATTTGCTATCAGTGCGATGAGCATCGCCTGCTTAAAATGCTTAGCCCTTAGCCCTAGTCTCCAGCCCCTTATATACACTCAATCTTTCCGCCAAATAAGGGATCCATTTACCCTGTGCAACATAATACTCGATGATTTTAGGATGTACGAGTAACCGCCAATGGTTTCTCGTATCGATAGCTAGGATATCTGCACCTAACCAATTAGGGTATTTAGCCGATTCGGCTAAAAACAATTCAGCGGCTTTGTCTGCATCCACATACGCCATGGCGACAATGCCATCTAGACCATGTGGGTCAAACCGTTGATCTCGATTATCTACCAAATACTGTGCACTTTCTCGTGCGCTTTCTAAATCTCCTAACGCAAATGACATTTGCGTATGCAATCTATACCAATACTCGCCCCAATATTCAGGGTTAGTTTGCGGCTGAAAAAATGCTAAACGCTTTGTCGCTTTTTCAATATTGCTACGATCTTGCTGCATCACGTAGTGCTCGAGCAAAATAACATTAATAAAGGTGTGATTGGCCAATGCCCATTCATTGTCGAAGGTGACGTGTACAGGTTGTTCTTGAAAAGGCAGAAAAACGGCAATAGGGGTTTGCATTACCGAATTTAGCATAAGCATATCAAAGCCATATTCGAGGATAAACTCGTCCCCTTGTTTTTGTTTTAGTTCATCAAAAATACTGGCGTCGCCGGATTGAAAAAAGCGTCCTTTTAATCGGCCCAAGGTATCCAAAGGCGTGACACCGCCAACACTGTCGGCCAGTCTATTATATAGGGTGTCAACATAGTCATGGCAAGCTTCTGACTTACAGGTTGTATTAAACGAAAAGTAAATGTGAGCACCTTGCAAAATACGGGCATTAAAAGGGTCTTTTTCAATAGCAAGTTTGAAGGCTTTGGTGGCATTATCTAACTGACCTTTAAGTTGATACCACCAGGCGAGCACATACAACGGCATACCGGCATCTGGATACAACTCTATGGCTCTATCTATAAACACTTTCCGCGTATCTTGAAAACCAGGTACGTTTTCTTCGGCTACGTAATCACTGGCTTGTGCTAATAAGACTTCTAAATTATCTGGCGCTAACGACACTGCTTTATCTAGGGCATATTTTGCTTGAGTTGTTAGCTCAGCAAATAGATTCTCGTCATTTTCGTACCAGCCATTCATTGAAATCGAGCGACGCATGTGATCGCAAACCTCATTTAATAAGCCCCATGCATCAGCAAATTCAGGATCTTCTTTTACCGCAAGCTCTAATAAGCGTTTGGTACGTTGCAGTGATTCTTCGGTCTCGCGTTCACTGGCTTCGATACTTTGTGCTCGCTGATAATAAGTTAGTGCCTTAGCGTTTGTTGATACTGAGCTTGTTGAATTACTCTGTTGTGTGAGTTGAATCTCCAATTGGATGGAGTTCTTTATTTCTTTGGCAACGGCAGATTGCATGGTGAAAATATCATCAAGCTTGCGATCGTAGTTGGTTGCCCATAAATGAGCGTCCGTGGTGGCATCAATCAGCTGAATGGTAATTCTAACGTTATCGTTAATGCGCCTGACGCTACCCTCGACGATATAGCGTACGTTTAATTCTTTACCTATATCGGTGAGTGATAACGCTGATTGCACATACTTCAGTGACGATGTGCGTGATGCAACGCGTAAGCCATCAATAAAAGACAGTTCGGTTAAGATTTCTTCATGGATGCCGGCGGTAAAAAACTCATTATCGCTATAACTGCTTAAGTTAGTCAGTGGCAGTACGGCAATCGATAGGTGGCCTGCTGGTTGCTTACTAGAACCCTCGCCAGATAGCACTATCTCAGTTGAGCCGGAGCGCCAATAATTATCCCAAACCACGAACAAAAGCGTTACCGACAATAAACCTATGATGATGAAGTCTAAACGACGCCCGGTAATATTGGTTATCGATTCATCATTGCTGACATGGGTGGTTTTTTTTAAACCGCCAGGGGTTAATTCATACGCCCAAGCAAAGAAAATAGCAAATGGAAAGCCAATAAGACCAAGAAAAATAACGATGCGATTTACTTGTTCTGGCAGCTCGAAAGCGGGAACAATAATAGAGGTAACTTGTAGTACTAACCAAGCTAAGGCTAGGTAGGCTACAGCCACTTTGACCACATTTCTTCGTTTCAACTCTTGCCAAAAAGTCATGAATAAATTAATCCAGCCTGGATGCTAATGAGGTAAATACGTCGGGGATAGAAATGCTTTGCTCGTATCACTACATATAAAAACTCGATAAAGACCGAGTTGATGTAGACGCAATTGTAATTTGTTAACTATTGCTAGTGCCTGTTTTATATAAATAAACACTAGCAGTGACGCTGTAATTAAGCAAACTTACCGATGGCCTTTAACAATAGATAAATGCTTGTTGCAAAAGGTGAAACAATGCAACAAACAGGGCTAATTTTCTAATGAATTTTTTTATGCTAAATGCTAGAATACGCGGCAATTTTTGAACATCCTATTGCCTTGATATTAAATTTGTTTAATCAAGGCGTTAAAGCGAGATAAATATGACAACAACCCGTTTTGCACCTAGCCCTACAGGTTACCTGCACGTTGGTGGTGCCCGTACCGCACTTTATAGCTGGTTATATGCTAAGAAAACCGGCGGTGACTTCGTATTACGTATTGAAGACACAGACTTGGAGCGTTCAACGCAAGCGTCTGTTGATGCAATCATGGACGGGATGAATTGGTTAAATCTAGATTGGGATCAAGGCCCAATTTTTCAAACCGATCGTTTTGACCGCTATAAAGAGGTTATCGCCCAATTGCTTGAGTCAGGTCATGCATACCGTTGTTATTGTACGCCTGAAGAAGTTGAAGCAATGCGTGAAGAAGCGATGGCGAAAGGGGAGAACCCTCGTTATAACGGCATGTGGCGTGATCGTACAGATTACCCAGCAGACAAACCATTCGTTATCCGTTTTAAAAACCCATTAGATGGCTCTGTTGTCATTGAAGACATCGTTAAAGGCCGCATTGAAATCGGCAATAGTGAGCTTGATGATTTGATCATTGCCCGCTCTGACGGTTCACCAACCTATAACTTAACCGTGGTTGTTGATGACTGGGATATGGGGATTACTCATGTTGTTCGTGGTGATGACCATGTCAATAACACCCCTCGTCAAATTAACATTTTGGCTGCGCTTGGCGCACCATTGCCACATTACGCGCATATTCCTATGATTCTAGGTGATGACGGTAAACGTTTATCTAAGCGTCATGGCGCAGTTAGTGTGATGCAGTACCGTGATGACGGTTACTTGCCTGAAGCCTTATTAAACTACTTGGTTCGTTTAGGCTGGTCGCATGGTGACCAAGAGATTTTCTCACGCGAAGAGATGATAGAGCTTTTTGACCTAACCGGATGTAACCGTGCGCCAAGCGCGTTTAATACCGATAAATTGGTTTGGGTTAACCAGCATTACATGAAAACATTGGATGCCGAATATGTTGCTGAACATTTGGCGTGGCACATGGCTGATCAAGGCATCAATATTGACCAAGGCCCTGCGTTAGCAGACGTTGTAAAGGTGCAAGCTGAACGCGTGAAAACACTGAAAGAAATGGCGCAAATTTCTCGTTATTTCTATGAAGAGTATTCAGAGTTTGACGCTAAAGCGGCGAAAAAACATCTACGTGGTGTCGCTAAAGAGCCATTAACGTTAGTACAAAGCAAACTAGCGGCACTAACACAGTGGAACGCTGAAAACATTCACGCGGCCATTAATGGTACAGCTGAAGAGTTGCAAGTTGGCATGGGTAAAGTGGGTATGCCTTTGCGTGTAGCCGCGACCGGTGCTGGTAATTCACCGTCTTTAGATGTCACCCTTGAGTTGCTAGAGCAAGCGCAAGTCGTTGCTCGTATCGACAAGGCGCTAGCGTTTATTGCTGAACGTGAAGCAAACGCTTAATGATGCCGTTATAAAAAAGATAAAAGGCGCTTAGGCGCCTTTTTTTATGGGTTATCGAGTTGTTGCTTTTGTCGATATTCGTCGCGTAGTTTGGCCATGAAATGCGATTCAGTTGGCACCTGTATTAATGGTAAGGCTTGTTCAACAAAGGTTTTTGAAAAAGACGCAGGAAAGGTGGCTCGAAATTTTACGAATTTATCGCCATTGATAAACACATAGGTTGAGGTATACAAATCTTCCTGACCCGTTTCACTGATTATTCCGTCAAAAAATACCCCTTGAGTGTCACCATGCTCTAAAGCTAACTGAATAAATTGGTTATCTTCAGTCGTCACAGATAAGTTTTGTTGTTGACCTATAACGTACTCAATTTCTTGGCGCACCAAATTTATTTCTTCATTTAATGCATCGCGGCCATCTTGCCATTCGATTCTACGTATCGGATAAACATAAATGTCGATGTAATCGGATAGATACTTTTGATGATGATAGCGCATCGACGCGCCAAGAAAGGGGTCGGTGTATACGTATTTAAAATTTATGGCAAAATCACCGATCTTTTCAGTTAACTGAAAGTCTTTCTCATAATCACTTGATTGTAATTTTTGTGCCAAATATGTTGCTGAAAATAGCGCTTGGTGATCGGCATCGCTGATGAACTTTGTGACCAACGTATTAGCAACGTTTTCATTGGTACTGTTTTTTTGCAATAAACTAATGCTTCGATCTAGTGGCAATTGATAGTCTGCAGAGTTAATTTTTTGATTGCGCCAATACAGGTTCATTTCAACATTAACGCTTTCTTTATTAAAACTGGTCGATGCGATTTCCAGCTGGTAATCAACGTCGTTTTTCGCTTCATGTACTTCATAAAATTTATTGGAATAACGAAAGCTATTCACATAATACTGCCAATCAATTGGGTTTAATTGGCAATCATTGAATGTCGACGCATTTTCAAACTCCTGACAAGCGACCAGCATTTTATTGCTGGGTAAGGCAAAAAATATCGATATTGGTGGTAACGATTTATTTTCAATGTGGGAAGTATCCGTTATATGTCTATTTGCTTGATTCGCACAAGCCGATACTAGCGTCGCAAGCATCAATGACAGCGATAAACGAGCTAATGTTTTGAGTTTTTTCACATCAATGTCCTTATTCTTTTCTTTACCTTAAACCCTGCGATATTTTCTGTACAAGAAAAACTTCGATAAAATATTTAATTTTTAGCGATTTTCTCACCTTTGTTGCCTTATAATTAGAGCCATTGAAATTTAGGAGTAAATCTTTTTGGCCTTTGAGCAATTTAAACTCGATCAGCGACTTTTAAAAGCTGTTAATCACCTTGGTTTTGAAAAACCGACAGACATTCAATTACAAGCTATCCCCGCAGCCATGCAGGGCAATGACTTGATCGCTTCATCAAAAACAGGCTCTGGTAAAACCTTAGCGTTTTTGTTGCCGGCGGTACAGCGCTTGCTCAGACAAAGAGCTTTGTCTAAAAAAGATCCTCGTGTGTTGATTCTGGCGCCAACGCGAGAATTGGCAAAACAGGTATTCATGCAGCTTCGCACAGTAACCGCTGGTACGCGTTTTAAGAGTGCTTTGATTTTGGGTGGTGAGAATTTTAATGACCAAGTTAAAGTATTGGATAAATACCCTGATATTGTCGTTGCCACACCAGGCCGATTAGCTGACCATTTAGCCAAAGGATTGTTCTATCTTAATGGCTTGGAGTTACTTATCCTCGATGAAGCCGATCGTATGCTCGATATGGGCTTTGCCGAACAGTTAAAACAAATCAACTTGGCGGCGGATCATCGTAAACGCCAAACCTTGATGTTTTCTGCAACCTTAGATCATGAGCAAATAAATATTTTTGCCAACGATTTGCTGAAAAATCCAAAACGCATTGCTATTGGTGAGATTACCAGTGAGCACAAAGACATAAATCAGCGATTGGTATTGGCTGATCATTTAGATCATAAACAAGCATTGCTTGAGCACTTTTTGCAACACGAAAATTATCAACAAGTGATCATATTCACCGCAACCCGCAGTGATACCGAACGTTTGGCTGAGGTGCTAAATAAGCAACAACTTGATGCCATAGGCCTCAGTGGCGAGTTAAAGCAATCAGAGCGTAACCGCATTATGGAAAGCTTTGCCAAGGGACAGCACAAAATTTTGGTAACAACGGATCTGGCGTCTCGTGGTTTGGATTTAACCAACGTTAGCCATGTGTTCAACTTTGATATGCCAAAACACCCAGAAGAGTATGTGCATCGCATAGGACGTACCGGCAGGGCTGGCACAAAGGGCGATGCGATATCATTCGTTGGTCCAAAAGATTGGTATAGCTATCTAAACGTGAAAGCCTTCTTACAGCAAGATATGACATTTATCAGCGTTGAGGGACTGACTGCAAAATTCACCGGCTTGAAACCAAAGAAAACCGTCAGCAAAAAAGCACCAAGCAAAAAAGCACAAGATACTAAGGTGGTTAAGAAGAAAGCACCTAAGGTTAAAAAGAAAGTGACTTTCGTTGATGAGGGCTTTGCTGATTTACCAATGACCAAGAAAAAAGTTGGTAAGTTGGTTGACAGAGACGACGAAGAGACCTAGCTAAAAGGCGTGTCAAAACCAAGGTGTTTATCATCTGACAGGCAATAAAAAAGAGCTCAATTGAGCTCTTTTTTTAAATCCGGTTTGCAGGATTATGCTGCTTTGATTTTGCTGTGCAGATTTGCTTTGAGAACACCTTTTCGATGTTGTAACGCTGCTTCCATTTTTTTCACACAACTACCAATTGCGATATATAAATCATCGTCTTTAGCTGACACTGCAATTTGCATGTTTTCATAGTTGGTGACCGCTTCTATTTTTTGGGAATTTTTATCAACTTTTAAAATTACCTCGAGAGACATTAAACTTGGAAAGTGGTTCGCGATTTTAGCGAATCGACTGTTTATGACATCTGTGATGGCTTCAGTTACTTCTACGTGATGACCTGAAATTGTAATTCTCATACATGTCTCCTAACTTGTTGTCCAGAGCGACGTATTCCGCCCTTAACTTTAGAATGGGGTTATTGAGCAAAAGATACAAGGGAAAGTTACATATTTTTGCATTTTTTTGCTTTTGTATTATTTTATCTCTTAAATTTCAACATCTTACCAGCTCTACTTGGTTGTGTACTTATTACACATATGTTCAAAACCTAAGCGGATTATTTGACTTAAGACCTCCTCGTTAACGTCGGCAAGTTTGTTAATGTATAAACAGGATTTACCTGTTTTATGTTTGCCTAATTTAGCCAACAAAGTCTCAAGTTGGCTAAACCCCGGCATGATGTATAAGCTGATGTTTTGTTTTCGGGGAGAAAAACCTGTGATCATAAAATCGCCTTCACGACCACTTTCATACTTATAATGATACTGACCAAAGCCAATGATTGAAGTTCCCCACATGACTGGTTTTTTTTCTGTAATCTGTTCAAATAGCGCCAACAATTTAAGACTATCTTGGCGTTTATTTTCTGGCTCAACGGATGCTAAAAATTGCGTAACATCGAGTTGGTTAGCTTGTGTCTTGTTTTCGCTCAAAAATGTATCCTATTGATGCTGTGTTAAACAATTGTTGGTCAGTCGATATTCTGATGTTCGGGGATAAGTTTTTCCGCACCTGGGCCAAGAGGTTGTCCGTAACTGAATTCGACAAAATTACCGTCGGGATCTTTGATACCACAATAGTACCCCACAGGATAAGGCTCTTGTTTACACGGCCATGCTAGGATGCCATGCGCTCGGGCTTTGGTGGCAATATCATCGACGGCTTGCTTGCTCGCTAGGGCAAAGCCAAGGTGAGAGAAATCAGTATCTATTTGGTTTCGACCGGGGCCTCCAGGCAAGATAACAATAATAAACTGCTGTTCTTTGTCGGTCTCTGCAAGCCAAACGATACGCTTACCATCAGGGCCGTTTGGACGACGGTCACGGACTATATTGAGCCCTGCATATTGCTGGTAAAAGTGCACGCAAGCGTCCAAGTCTTTTACATGTAATGCAATATGGGTCAGGGCGATGGCCATGGCCTATTAACTGGATTTAAATTGATTGGACAGGGGGTCGTAGTGATAGCCGAGTTCGTTCATTTTGTCATATAAGGTGTCTTCGTCTAATTCATAGCGAGAAACCAATTGATCGATTGAACCACATTCAATACGAAGTCGTTCATTTACTATGCCTAAAACAATGGAACTGTGCATGTTTAGAAGATTACTAATTTCCATCGGTTCTTCCTCCGAATGTCGCGTTGTATACCAAAATGTCTTGGTACGTTTAGTATTATCATTACTGTAAGTATAGCAGTCAGACACAAAAAAACGCCGCGAAAGCGACGTTTTTACTGGGGTTTAATAAGTAATTGAAACTTATATTATTTATGACTCTTTAGATTTCAAATACTGCTCGTATGTACCGGCGAAATCAACGTAACCGTGTTCTGTTATTTCAATGATTCGTGTCGCGATTGACGATACAAATTCACGATCGTGAGAGACAAATACAATCGAGCCTTCAAATTTTTCTAAGGCCATATTTAATGATTCAATAGACTCCATATCCATGTGGTTGGTAGGCTCATCCAAAATAAGAATATTTGGTTTTTGCATCATCATTTTACCGAACAACATGCGACCTTGCTCACCACCTGATAACACCTTAACAGATTTTTTTATGTCATCTTGGCTAAACAATAAGCGACCTAAAAATCCGCGTACGACTTGCTCATCGTCGCCTTCTTGACGCCATTGACTCATCCACTCGAATAAGGTCATGTCTTGTTCGAAATCTTCTGCATGATCTTGCGCATAGTAGGCGATGTTATGATTCTCTGACCACTTGTAATGGCCACCATCAACCTCGTAATCACCCATCAGAGTGCGTAGTAAGGTGGTTTTACCTACACCGTTCTCACCGATAACCGCGATTTTTTCGCCAACCTCAGCCATTAAGTTAATGTTTTTTAATACCTGATTGTCATCAAACGATTTGTTGAGGTTTTCGATTTCTAAGACATTACGAAATAATGGCTTTTCTTGTTCAAAGCGAATAAACGGGTTTACACGACTTGATGCTTTAACATCATCAAGTTGAATTTTGTCAATTTGCTTAGCACGAGACGTCGCTTGCTTGGCTTTAGAGGCATTAGCAGAGAACCGACGCACAAAGTCTTGTAGCTCAGTAATTTGCGCTTTCTTCTTGGCGTTATCAGCCATTAGACGAGCACGTGCTTGGGTTGCTGCCAACATGTATTCATCGTAGTTGCCGGCATAGATGCGTAGCTCACCGTAATCAAGATCAGCCATATGTGTACAAACACTGTTTAAGAAGTGGCGATCGTGAGAAATAATGATCATGGTTGAATTACGCTCATTAAGCATATCTTCAAGCCATGTGATGGTGTGAATGTCCAAGTTGTTGGTTGGTTCGTCCAATAGCAATATATCTGGGTCAGAAAACAACGCTTGCGCCAATAGTACTCGAAGTTTCCAGCCTGGCGCGACTTCGCTCATTTTGCCGTAATGTTGATCAATTGGAATACCAACACCCATAAGCAATTCACCGGCACGACTCTCTGCGGTATAACCATCCATTTCAGCGTATTGGGTTTCAAGATCAGCAACGCGCATACCGTCTTCTTCACTCATTTCTGCTTGCGCATAAATGCGGTCACGCTCTTCTTTTACAGCCCACAATTCGTTATGGCCCATGATCACCGTATCGACGACTGAGTATTCTTCAAAGGCGAATTGGTCTTGGCGCAACTTACCAACACGTTCATTAATGTCGACTTTGAAATTACCGCCACTAGGTTCTAGATCGCCACCTAAAATTTTCATAAAGGTAGACTTTCCACAGCCGTTAGCGCCGATAAGACCGTAGCGGTTACCGCCACCGAATTTAACTGAGATGTTTTCAAACAGAGGTTTAGCACCAAACTGCATGGTGATATTAGCTGTTGTGATCAAAAGAGAGTTCCTTAAAAAAGATGCACCGCATAAAATTGCGGCGCATTATAAAGTATTTGCGCCATCAGCGCATTGCTTTCGTTATGCTTTTACTTGCGTTTCTTGCTTGGCTTTTTAAACTGATTGTCACTAAAGCGTGTTAAACCGGCTTTGCCATTGCTTGAATGCAGCTTGTTATGGCGTTTTTGCCCATAGGATGTCTTATTACCCTTGGCGTTGTTTTTGCCTTTACGATAACCGGCGCTTTTTTCTGTGCGGGTTTCGTGAGGTACCAAACATTCGGGACCACTGCCGATAAGCTTTCTTGCTAAGCCCATTTTAGTTAGCGCTTCGCGAATCAAGCCCCAGTTATGTGGATCATGGTATCGTAGAATCGCTTTATGCAGTCGACGTTGAATGGTGCCTTTTGGAACCGCGACTGAGTCATTGTCCTTGCGGATCTTATTTAACGAGTCAATCTCGGTATGATAAATGGTGGTCGCATTAGCCAGCGGTGATGGATAAAAGTTTTGTACTTGATCCAACTTAAAGTCGTTTTGTTTTAGCCATAACGCCAAATTCACCATATCTTTGTCTGTGGTGCCTGGATGAGCAGAGATAAAGTAGGGGATCAAATACTGTTTTTTACCAGCAAGCTTAGAGTAATGATCAAACATCTCTTTAAACTTGTGATAAGAGCCCATGCCCGGTTTCATCATTTTTGCTAATGGCGCGTCTTCGGTATGCTCAGGGGCGATTTTTAAATAGCCACCTACATGGTGCGACGCCAATTCTTTGACGTACTCAGGATCGCGAATGGCCAAGTCATAACGAACCCCTGAAGCGATAAGAATTTTCTTAATACCTTTAATTTTTCGCGCTTTACGGTACAGCTCAATGGTTGGTTTGTGGTCGGTATCCATATGGCCACAAATATCTGGCCAGACACAACTTGGTCGACGACACGTGGCTTCTGCTTTAGGGCTCTTACAACGTAATTGGTACATGTTAGCTGTTGGGCCACCTAAATCAGAAATTACTCCGGTAAATCCAGGTACTTTTAGTTTAATGTCTTCGATTTCTTCTAAGATAGACTCATGCGAACGCGATTGAATAATACGACCTTCGTGTTCGGTTATCGAGCAAAATGAACAGCCACCAAAACAACCGCGCATGATATTAATCGAGGTTTTTATCATGTCGTAGGCCGGTATCTTAGCCTTGCCATAAATTGGGTGTGGCACACGGGCATACGGTAATCCAAATACGCCGTCCATCTCTGCTTCACTTAATGGGATCGCCGGAGGGTTTAGCCAAATCAAACGGTCACCGTGGGTTTGCACTAAAGCACGAGCACTGGCAGGGTTTACTTCCTGATGAAAAATGCGCGAGGCATGGGCATACAATACTTTGTTGGCGCTGACCTGTTCAAAAGACGGTAATTTTACGTAGGTAAACTCCCAAGGCTTATGCTTTTTCTCCCAGCTTTTGTTTTGATAATCACTGATTTGAATTGGCACCGCTTCTTTGCTGATGTCAGGGTTACTCGTCGCAGCGTTGGCACCATTAACTATGGTCACACCTGAGTCGGTGGTTTCATCGGCTTTATCGCAATTTGACGGCATCATATCCTGATATGGACTAGCGATGGCATCTATCTTACCGGGTTTATCAATAGCGCGAGAATCAACACCACGCCACCCTGGTAGGGCGGTTTTACTTAAAAACGCTGTACCACGAACGTCTTGAATATCTTTTACCTCTTCGCCACGAGCTATACGGTGGGCGACTTCAATTAACGGTCGTTCAGCATTACCGTATATTAATATATCGGCTTTGGCGTCAAACAGTACTGAGCGACGCACTTTATCAGACCAATAATCGTAATGGGCAATACGGCGTAAACTCGCTTCGATACCACCCAGAACAACAGGAACGTCTTTGTACGCTTCTTTACAACGTTGTGAATAGACTAACGTTGCTCTATCTGGTCGTTTGCCACCTTCGTTGTTTGGCGTATAGGCATCATCATGACGCAAACGACGCTCGGCAGTATAGCGATTAATCATCGAGTCCATGTTGCCAGCCGTAACACCAAAGAAAAGGTTAGGTTTTCCTAACTGCATAAACGCATCTTTGCTATGCCAGTCTGGTTGCGAAATGATGCCAACGCGAAAGCCTTGCGACTCCAGCATACGACCAATAATCGCCATACCAAATGACGGGTGATCAACATAGGCATCACCGGTAACCAAAATAATGTCGCAACTGTCCCATCCCAGTTCGTCCATTTCCTTTCGTGACATAGGTAAATACGGGGCTGTTCCGTAACATTCGGCCCAATATTTAGGGTATTCAAATAATTCGGTTTTTGGTAATGGGATCATAGAAACTGATGGTCTCGTAGTAATAAAAGTGGCTGTCGCTAAACAATTCGGCGGATTATAACAGAATCTGCACTTAAGGTGTGGTTAAAAAATGTACATCAATTACACACTATTACACTTTTGTAGTGACCAGTAATTGCCTTGTAACCTAAGTTTTTGTTTTAATAGGCGCGAAAAATTATTAAATACTATGTGGGAAACTATGAAATATTCTTTGCTAGCGGCATCGGTTAGCGTATTGCTAAGCGCCTGTGTAAGTACAGATATGACAGAGCAATCGGAACAGGTTGCCAAATCAAATACAGAAACAGTGGCGCCCGTACAAGGTGCTGATGTTGTAAATCCTGATGCTGATATCAAAATCACCTTAGAAAAAGCCATGTCCGATCCTGACTGGATCGCTCGTTCACCGCAACAGTGGTATTGGGGCGATGACAGTAATACGGTTTTTTATCAGCAAAAGCGTGAAGGTAACCCGGTTACCGATTTATTCTCAAAAAGCCTAAACGCACAAGGTAATGGCGAGAAAGTCGATTACGCCAATTTGCACAAAGTCGCCGACCGAAGCGCAGTCACCAACGCTGATGGCAGCAAAGAGCTTTATGTTTTCAAAGGTAATGTCTTCCTAAAAAATCTCAACGAGCAATCGGTTAAGCAACTTACCTATACCTCAGCGATTGAATCACAGCCAATGTTTTTAAGCGATGGCAACGTGAGTTACCGTATAGGCAACATCTTTTACAGCTTAGATTTGAATAATAATCAAGTAAAAGAACTTGCCAACTTGCAGATGACCAATACCCCAGGTAAGCAGGCTGAGAAAACTTATATCGCCAAAGAGCAACACAAACTGATTAAGTTTGTTGCGTTACAAGAACGCAATGCCGGTATTCAAGCAGATAAAGACAGCAATATTCGCAAACAAAACGACACCATTGCAACGTCAACGTTTTATTTTGGTGAAGGCAAGCGTGTCGTACAAGCACAACTTTCGCCTAATGGTGAAATGATGGTGGTATCTGTGGCAAAGAATATGTCATGGAGCAACGCTGGCGATATCATGCCAAATTACGTCACCAGTGATGCGATGATAGATCCACAACGTGTACGTTATCGTGTCTCAGATAACCGCCAATACTCTGAGCAGGTTTACCTACTTGATCTGAAAAACGATGCACAATATTTATTGGGTTACGACACCTTACCGGGTTTTGATGACGACGTTTTAGCGGATGTTCGCAAAGAAAACTATGCTCGTGAAGGTAAAGAGTACGCCTCAGAAAAAGCGCCACGTAACATTCATTTGATGCAATACCGTCAAGCGATAAAGTGGCACAAAGACTCTACTCAGGTTGCCTTAATGATGGAAGCTTGGGACAACAAGGATCGCTGGATCGCGACCATTGATTTTGATGAAAAAGCCTTAGTAAACCAGCACCGTTTGCATGATGATGCGTGGATCAACTGGGACTTTAACAACTACGGTTGGTTTGATGAGTCGGAAACATTGTACTTCCAGTCTGAAGAGTCAGGCTATGGTCACTTATATGTCAAACCGGTTGACGGCAAAGCCAAAGCATTGACATCGGGTAACTATGAAGTGCGTCAAGTTACCAAAACAAAAGACGAAGACAACTTTTATTTTCAGGCCAACAAAAAGCACCCTGGCATTTACGAAGTTTATAAAGTTGACGTTGACAGCGCGAAAATCACTGCAGTTACAGACTTAGGCGGTAACAATTCTTACGCATTGTCGCCAGATGAAAGTAAGTTGTTGATTGAACATTCAACAACAACGATGCCACCAGAGCTTTACGTACAAGAAACCAATATCGATGCAACGCTTGTGCGTTTAACTCATACCGTAAGTGAAGAGTTTTTGGCTATGCCTTGGACTGCGCCGTCGGTAGTTGAAATTCCATCTGAGCACAGCGAACAAGGAATTTTCACTCGCGTTTATCAGCCAGAGAATAACGACGGACCTAATGCCGGTAAAGCGGTGATGTTTGTGCATGGCGCCGGTTACTTACAAAACTCGCATTTAGGTTGGTCTGGTTACTTCCGCGAGTTTATGTTCCATTCAATGTTGGTGCAGCAAGGTTACACCGTTATTGATATGGATTACCGTGCGTCTAAAGGTTATGGCCGTGATTGGCGTACCGCGATTTATCGTCACATGGGTAAACCTGAAGTTGAAGATATGCTGCAAGGCGTTGATTGGTTAGTAGAAAACGCTAACGTCGACAAAGACAAAATCGGTGTATACGGCGGTTCATACGGCGGCTTTTTAACTTTGATGGCCTTGTTTAAAGAGCCTGATACGTTCGCAGCGGGTTCTGCCTTGCGCCTAGTGTCAGATTGGACATCATATAACCACGGTTATACGTCGAACATCTTAAACACGCCAGGTGATGACCCTATTGCCTTCGAGCGCAGTTCACCTATCTATTTCGCTGAAGGTTTAGCCAAGCCATTGTTGATCAACGCACCTATGGTTGATGACAATGTATTCTTCCAAGACAGTGTGCGTTTAGTACAACGCTTAATTGAACTTGAGAAGGAAGATTGGGAGACTGCGATTTACCCAGTTGAGCCACACGGCTTTGTGCAACCAAGCAGTTGGTTAGACGAGTATCGTCGTATTTATAAGCTGTTTGAAACCCATCTTTAATAGCATATAACGAAAAAGGCGCCCTCTGGCTTAGGCTAGACGGCGCCTTTTGTTTATCTTTAACGCGCATTCTTTTATAATATCCGCCAATTTTATAAAAACTGATTCATAACGAGTTTTGCGAACATGCTAGAAACTACCTTAGCCGTTGATTTTGACTACACCTTTCCGCCTAAACCTGCGCCATTGAGTGATGCAGAGAAACAGGATTACAAAGACAAAATCAAAGTCTTGTTGAAAGAGAAAAATGCGGTACTGGTTGCCCATTACTATACAGATCCTGAAATTCAGGCACTGGCTGAAGAAACCGGTGGCTGTGTGGCAGACTCTTTAGAAATGGCTCGTTTTGGTAATCAGCACCCTGCACAGACGCTTATTGTTGCGGGCGTAAAGTTCATGGGTGAAACCGCAAAGGTTTTAACGCCTGAAAAAACCGTACTTATGCCCACCCTAGAGGCGACCTGTTCACTCGATTTAGGTTGTCCAATCGACGAATTCAATAAGTTTTGTGATCAACATCCTGAGCGCACTGTGGTTGTTTATGCCAATACGTCAACAGAAGTAAAAGCACGTGCAGATTGGATTGTCACATCAAGCTGTGCGCTTGAAATCGTCGAACATTTGGACGAGCAGGGCGAAACCATTTTGTGGGGACCTGACAAGCATTTGGGCGCCTACATCGAAAAGCAAACTGACGCTGACATGATCATGTGGGATGGCGCGTGTATTGTTCACGATGAGTTTAAAACCAAAGCGCTGAGCGATATGAAAGCTTTGCATCCAGATGCTGCTGTTTTGGTTCACCCTGAATCACCATCGTCAGTGGTTGATTTGGCTGATGCGGTAGGCTCAACCAGCCAGCTTATTAAAGCTGCGCAAGAAATGCCAAACAAAAAATTCATCGTCGCTACTGACCGCGGTATCTTTTACAAGATGCAGCAACTGTGCCCAGATAAAGAATTCTTTGAAGCACCAACAGCCGGTGAAGGTGCAACCTGTCGCAGCTGCGCACATTGCCCATGGATGGCAATGAACGGTTTAAAAGCAATTCATGATTCATTAATTGACCCAACGGGCCGTGAAATTTTTGTTGATATGGAGCTGCGTCAAGGCGCGTTAAAATCGCTAAATCGCATGCTTGATTTTTCTGCTCAATTAAAACTGACGCAAGCCAACAATACCTAATATCATCAATTGATTAAAAACAGTACAAACGATAAATTAATTTATCGTTTGTACTTGCGTCGTTAGGGAATATTCCCTAACATACGCGCTGCTAGTACCTAGTACCTAGTACCTAATTTAGGTGACGTGTCCTAGTGGGACATTATCGCCCGGAAAAAGCACTGCTTTTTCAGATAATGTCATCCAATCATGGATGAGTGGATTGGGTGCAGATCATCAGGGATGTGTAAACACTCTGTTGAAAAAAATGTGAAGACAACACGCTATAAAATTACGAACAATTCGATTTTAGGTGACGTGTCCGAGTGGCTGCCAAGGGGAATTAACACGCCTGGCGTGCTCAGCCAAATCACTAAAAGTGAAAAGAAACACTTTATAAAAAC